>CBIHLH010000279.1:0-1611 GCA_966210405.1 uncultured Marinobacter sp. | reverse complement strand
GAACTAGTGAACTGGAGCATTATCAATCATGCCCTTTCAACTCAGATTCCGGAACGCTTCTTTAACACCCCCCAGCATGGCTACGGCGTGTGGGCGCCAACCCTGCGCCACCACATCGGCGAAGCCGAATGCGTTAGCCTGGGCCGGAAATCCGAGCAGAAGAAATACGATCAAGCCGGTTATCGGTAGTCCTGAACCTTTCATGCAGAAAATTCCTTGTTTTCCATTACTTGAATGTAGCACCTGAGGCCGCCCTGGTCTCAAGTGACATCTTCGTAACGGCTTTGAAAGGAATTTACATACGAAGGGAAAACGGGTTCTGGTGCAACAATCCAGCCGCGGACATTCAGATTCCGAGTGACATCGACAGAGATACGTCCGGGCTGGCGGGTCGCCGCATTGCCTGGCCGGACAAATCCAGAATCCGGCCAACGCTCATACTGGCGTGAAACCCCTGCCCCTGCAAGCGCAGGGAAATCTCTCCGGTACTGGCGCGAAACCGGTTCTGCCGGCTGCCAGACGTCGACGCCCAGCCCTTCAGTACCGATAACATGAGGTACGAGTTGACGGCGTTGGTGAACGGCATTGAATAGCCCGGGCTACGGGCGTTCAGGCGCACCCACCCGCCCTGGGAAACAAACAGCGACTGACCATTAAACCCCTGCATCATGGACGGCCCGGCAATCTGCAGGTATTCCGATGAGGCGAGGTCATCCGGCGCGAACTGATAACGGCCGTTCACTCCGACATCCCAGGTGTAGAGGCTCCGGCTCAGAGACGCCGACACCGCCAGTTTGTGGAACTCGGCGCCGTCCGAAGTCAGCGCGGTGCGGCTGATTGTCTCCCTGGACTCCCAGCCGCCCAGTGCCGTCAACGTAGAATCCGCCACGAAACCGCCCGGCAGGTCCTGTTGCCCGGAACACCGAAAACCGACACTGGACAGTTGGTGGGTCGAATCCGAGACCCACACGGACTCTTCGAAGGCCCGGCCGGTCCCCGTGGAGTGGCTGAAAACACTGTCCAGCTCAACGCCCTGCCAGGACCACAGGGGCCGGTTGCCTGAGAGGGTCACAGCCTGGTATTCGCCATGGGTATCGTAGCGTTGTCCGGCGTTATTGACGACACCGGCATACTCGGAGTTTTCAACCGCCAGCTGAAAATCACTGCCTGCAACCGGAAGCGAGTACCGAAAAACCAGTGTCTGGGATTCACCGCCGTCCCGACGGGAAACCGAGTCCCTGAAATCCAGCCCAATATCGTGGCTTGACCAGATCACGTTGCTACCCACCAGGTTCAGCCGGCCATCGGCCGCCTCGCTGGTATGATTCGAATCGCCCGAAAACTCCAGGTGCGACGCCAGGTAGCTGGACACGGAAGCGAGCAGGTTCTCGGGGTACAGATCCCACGCCGTCGGATTCACCGGCACCCGTTCCGCCAGGGACACGGCAGCGGCGGGCGCGCACCATAACAGTGCAAGAAGGCAGGGTATTCGCAAAATCGAGGCCTCGGCTGATCACTCAAACTATTACCGACACTTTAAGAAACACAGGCGGGGTAAGCCATAGCTTATTTCCAAACTTTACAATTTTAATGTTTAATGAAAACAGTATT
>CBIHLH010000278.1:0-1944 GCA_966210405.1 uncultured Marinobacter sp. | reverse complement strand
GGCATCCTGCAATTGGCTTGGGTCATGGTGCTCCCGGCGCGTCGGCATCGTGTGGCTGATGATAGGTGTCACCATATCACAGTCTTTAATGACGCTATGGTTACGCCCGCGCAAGAAAATCGATGCCCCGGCTTTACACTGGATAAAACACTGTATATAGTCAGATTACTGTATATAAAAACAGGAGCGCCGGGGAGCAACCGCCGGCCCGGATCAAGCGGAGTGGCCCAATGAAGCTGACAGCAAGACAGTCCCAGGTACTGGATATTATCCGCCGGTATGTGGATGAGACCGGTTACCCCCCGACGCGGGCTGAAATAGCGGCGGAACTGGGCTTCCGTTCGGCCAACGCCGCGGAAGAGCACTTGCGAGCCCTGGCCCGCAAGGGCGCTATCGAAATGGTCCCTGGGGCCAGTCGGGGTATTCGCCTGCCGGAAGTGGAAGAGGATCCCGGGCTGCCGGTGATCGGTCAGGTGGCTGCCGGGAGTCCGATACTGGCTCAGGAGCACATTGAGGACCATTGCACACTGCGGCCGGAATTCTTCTCACCCTCGGCGGATTACCTGCTCAGGGTCCGGGGCATGAGCATGAAGGACATCGGCATTCTGGATGGCGACCTGCTGGCGGTACACAGTACCCAGGACGTGCACAACGGGCAGATCGTTGTGGCCCGGGTCGGGGAGGAGGTGACGGTCAAGCGTTTCCGCAGGGAGGGTTCAAAAGTCTACCTGATTGCCGAAAATGAAGAATTTTCGCCGATAGAAGTCGACCTGGCCGAGCAAGAGCTGTTCATTGAAGGCCTTGGTGTCGGCGTTATCCGGCGCTCCGACCTGCACTGATCGGGCCGGACAACCACAGACGTATTGAGAAACGGGTGAATTATGGAACAACTGAGCTTCAACCAGAATGTGGCATGCCAACAGGGTGCTTTGTCCTATTCCGTGCCGGTATCGGCTGCCCGTGAGCCACAGCGATCTGTGATTCGAGCCCGTCGCAGGCCTGAGGTGGCAAAGGCCCCTGCCACGGGCAACGTCACCGAAATCATCATGCCGGAAGGGCAGGTGGAGAATTTTCAGCTACTGCTGCCGATGCTGACGCAACTGAACCAGGAAAAACGCTGGCTGGCGTGGATTGATCCCCCCCAGGCGCTGGTCAGTAAATGGCAGAAAATGCACGGCATTGTGGCCGGTGAGCTGCTCGTGCTCCGCTCTACCCAGGAATACCCGGCCCAGCAGTTGGCGGAGAGGGCTCTGAGTGCGGGCACCTGTCACGCGGTGGTGATGTGGACCCACAAGCTGGGGCGAGCGGCTTTTGATTCCCTGCAAACGGCGTCTGCCGAGGGTAACAGCCACGGTGTGGTGTTGCGGCAGCGCTGATGTTGCAGGGCAGGGCCTCTACCGGCGAAGGTCAGTAAAGGGCGTAACTCAGTGAAGCGTGTAGGAAGGCTGGGCGTCTGTGGCGTCCAGTTCGTCATCATCCCAATCGATATCGTGGGTCACATTGCCCACCGCCTCAATGCCAGCGGCAATCATGGCCTTGGCAACGGACATGTCACGGTCTTCCATCATTTCGCGGGCTTCGGCCGAGAAAGAAATCTTCACCAGCGGTGCACTGTCGTCGTCGATACGGCGCAGGGCATAGTCGCCATTACTCAGTTGTACAATTTCAAAAAACGAAGGTGACATTCAAAAACCTTTCTGTTGGTGATATCCGGGCAGTTTCTTCACGTGGTGCGTTCACCATTCGCTGTGCTGCTCTTCCAGATCATCGGCAAAATGTTTGATGGCCTCGAGGGATTTCATCAGTGCCTGGGCGGAACGATCGGGCCCGGCATTGGCCGATACGGCAATGATGTTTTCCGGGCTGACCGTTTTCCGGGTTGCCGGTGGCCGGCTCTGGGCGACCTCCAACTGATCCAGGTGTTGCCACCAGCTTCCTGAGCGC
>CBIHLH010000277.1:0-1960 GCA_966210405.1 uncultured Marinobacter sp. | reverse complement strand
TCCCGGGTCAGGATCGCCACCGCAACACTGGTCGGCGCCACCAGGGGTACCAGGGCAAACCCCCGTAAGGCACTGATCAGCACACTGCGCAACCATTGCAGCCGGGAATGGCCGGTGATACCCCGTTCACGCAGGGTGTCAGACAATGTGCCGCACAGCAGATTCATCATGCCGAAGCTGAGCACCGAGGCGATCCCGCAGCTCACCACCGCGTATTTTGGATACAGCCACAAGGCCCGGCCACCCAGCAGCACATCGTGAATCCGGCGCAGCACCTCAAACCTCGACACCAGGCATTGCATCATGCCCAGGCTGCCGAGGAAGGCGGCGTAAAAGGCCGCATCCGACGCGGCTTTCAGCAGCTGCTGCTGGCTCAGGGTGCCATCGATACCGAGCCAGCCCAGCACCGCCAGAGACACCAGGAACAGTGACCGGGCATAGGGCTGAAGCCGGCCCAGCCCGGACAGGAAACAGACGATAAACAACCCGCCGGCAACGGCACTGAGCCGTCTGTCCACCAGCGTAATGGCGACGAGCTCCAGCAAAACCGCCAGCGGCAACAGCACCCGCCCGGGATTTTTCATATCGCGATCCACCTGATTGGGTTTGACACTGCTTGCATTTCCCCCACGCCCGGATTAGTCTTGAATCATTCAATTACAAAACTGTGTTTCGCTGTATGAAACCATATGGAACAATAGTAGCACATGCAGCAAAACAAGTCCGCCGCCTTTCCTACTGGCACCATGAGGATCAGAATAGAGGTCTGGCGCCGGCCAGGGCATGGCTGCTGTTATTGAGCAAGTTACGGGTTATTGAACGCGTTACTGAAAGGTAACCACTGAGTCTATCGAGGAGAACAACCATGGCTTCCGCACCCTGGGATGACCTGCTGCAATTCGATACCCAACTGGACGAGACTGAACGCCAGGTACGGGACAGCATTCGCAGCTTCTGCGACCAGCGCCTGATGCCCGGCATCACCGAGGCCAACCGGCACGAAAAATTCGACCGCACGATTTTTAACGACATGGGCGAGCTGGGTATGCTCGGCGCCACCCTGCCGGAAGAGTACGGTGGGCCGGGTCTGAATCACGTGTGCTATGGCCTGATCGCCCGGGAAGTGGAGCGGGTGGATTCCGCCTATCGCTCAGCCCTGAGTGTGCAATCCTCTCTGGTGATGCACCCGATCCACGCCTTCGGCCAGGAAGCCCTGAAAAAACGCCTGCTGCCGAAACTGGCCTCCGGTGAACTGGTGGGCTGCTTCGGCCTGACCGAACCCAACCACGGCTCCGATCCGGGCAGCATGGAAACCCGCGCCAAAAAAGTGGATGGCGGCTATCTGGTCAGTGGTTCCAAAACCTGGATCACCAACTCGCCCATCGCCGACGTGTGCGTGGTCTGGGCCAAGCTGGACGGCACCGTCACCGGCTTCGTGATTGAGCGCGAGGGTGCCAAGGGCCTGGACACTCCGAAGATTCCGGGCAAATTCTCCCTGCGTGCCTCCGAAACCGGCTCCATCTTCATGGACGAGGTGTTTGTGCCTGAGGAAAACAAGCTGGATGTGGAGGGCCTGAAAGGTCCGTTCAGCTGCCTGAACAAGGCCCGCTTCGGTATCAGCTGGGGCTCCCTGGGCGCCGCTGAATTCTGCTGGCACGCAGCCCGCAACTACACCCTGGAACGCAAGCAGTTCGGCAAGCCCCTGGCCGCCAACCAGCTAATCCAGAAGAAACTGGTGGATATGCAGACCGAGATCACTATCGGCCTGCAGGCCGTCCTGCAACTGGGCCGGATGATGGATGCCGGCACCGCCACGCCAGACGCCATCTCCCTGCTCAAGCGCAACAATTGCGGCAAGGCCCTGGACATCGCCCGGGTTGCCCGGGACATGCACGGCGGCAATGGCATCGCGGATGAGTACCACGTGATCCGCCACGTGATGAACCTGGAGGCCGTGAAC
>CBIHLH010000276.1:0-1995 GCA_966210405.1 uncultured Marinobacter sp. | reverse complement strand
CTGCCAGATCAGAACAGCTGACCCCTACCGGATAACGCAAAAGGGCCTCCAGATCGGAGGCCCTTTTGCGTTTACAGCGTTAACCGCAACTCGAGGTGCACCGGTCGGCACACCCCGGCCTGCCATCAGGCGGAGGCGGTAGACGTAGAAGCGGTTTGCTTCTTCGCTGTCGTGGTGCTCTTGCGAGCAGTCGTCTTACGGGCCACGGGCTTCTTGCTCTCGACGGACTGCTTGGCGTCCTGGGCCGCTGAAGAAACCTCGTCGGCGGTATCGGAGATGGCATCCGCGCCTTCCGCTGCTTCTCTTTCCAGCTTGGCGACCAGGTCAGCGGCAAAGCTGCCAAAGCGGGTGTTCAGGCTGCGAAGCTGGTCGAACAGGTTGTCACTGTAACCGTTGTAACGCTTGCGCAGGGTCTTCACGCTGTATTCGCGGGCTTCGGATTCCAGCTTTTCTGCGTACTCAAACGGCTTGGAAGCCAGTTTCTTCTGTTGCTCCTCGGCGGCGTTGATACCTTTCTCAACGATGTCCTGAAGCTGTTCCTGGTAAGACTTGAGTTTACCCATATCAATTCTCCTTGATTGTCTGAAATGACCCGAATGTGTAACAGGCGCTGCGACGGTTCAATCTGCAGGCCTTTTGTCGATCTCAGCTGCAACAGTACGGAGAAAAATTAGAATGTTCATACTAAATCCGCAGGGGCAGACTACCAGCGGAACAGCACCCAACTGGGCACCAGCATGTCGGAGTCGGTTTCACGAATCCAGCCGCCACCGTCCGATGGCACCAGGTAATATTCCGGGCCAATCTCCGGCACTACCTTTATTTCCATCAACTGACCGTTCACCCGGTATTCGTAAAACCCTTCGTTCTCACCCGGGCGGATCACGTTCTGGGGCCCGCCACTGGCGGGCTGATAATCCGAGACCACAACCGGCTCGTCTGGTGTCTCCACAGGGACGTCGTCCAGCGTGCCACTCTCCTGTGCCACCGCCGCCTGGGCAAGGCCAATAAACAGCAATACCGGACAGGTGATTCGCTTCATTTTCATGCTACCCTTTTGTCCAACGATTTCTTCACAGAGTTGCACAAGCCAACCCACGCTTCAATCAGAATCCGGACCCGTTTTGACATGACTGAGCAAAAGACCCCACCCGTGGTTCTTGTGGACGGTTCGTCCTATTTATTCCGTGCCTATCACGCACTTCCGCCCCTCACGACCAGCAAGAACCACCCCACTGGCGCCATTAAAGGTGTGATCAGCATGATCCGGCGCCTGGAACAGGATTTCCCCGGATCCAAAATGGTGGTGGTCTTTGATGCCAAGGGCAAAACCTTCCGCCACGACCTCTATGAAGAGTACAAAGCGCACCGGCCGCCGATGCCGGACGACCTGGCCTGCCAGATTGAACCGATCCACGACATCGTCCGCGCCATGGGTCTGCCCCTGCTTTCCGTCTCCGGCGTAGAGGCCGACGACGTCATCGGCACCCTGGCCAACGAAGCCACCAGCAAGGGCATTGATGTGGTGATCTCCACCGGCGACAAGGACATGGCGCAATTGGTGAGCGACCACGTTACCCTGATCAACACCATGACCGAGACCCGAATGGACCGCGACGGCGTGGTGGACAAGTTCGGCGTCACCCCGGAGCAGATTATCGACTACCTCGCCCTGGTGGGCGACAAGGTGGACAACATCCCCGGCGTGAACAAATGCGGCCCGAAAACCGCCGTGAAGTGGCTCCAGACCTATAACGATCTGGACGGCATCGTGGCCCACGCAGACGAAATCAAGGGCAAGATCGGCGACTACCTCCGCGAGGCCATCGACACCCTGCCCCTGAGCCAGGAACTGGCCACCATCCGAACCTGCGTCGAGCTTGATTTCGGGCTCGAGGATCTGCGCCCGCGACAACAGGACGACGACAGCCTGCTGGCGCTGTTCCGGGAATATGAGTTCCGCACCTGGATCAATGAGCTCGAAAGCCGTCCCGA
>CBIHLH010000275.1:0-1999 GCA_966210405.1 uncultured Marinobacter sp. | reverse complement strand
GATGTGCTAACGGCGGTTACAAGTTTCTTGACTGAGTTTTTCATATTAGGTCTGTCCTGTTTTGGTCAGGGTTATTCTTATGTTCTCAACGGGGTAAACAAACACCAGTCCTGGTCGCTTGTCAAGCGAGCTGAGCCAGTCTCTGGCTCACGCATCCGTGCCTTCATCCTGTTGATCCGGAAACACCAGTCTGCGGAAGCTGTCGTGATCACGCAACTGCTCAAAGCTGACGTCTACCGACGCATCATCCCTGTAGGCCTCGGAAATCTCAATGGCTTTTTCCAGTGTACCCACTGCGTCTTCCCATCGGCCGATTTCGGCGTAGGCGCACGCCAACTGATAATGCGCGTGGCCATTATCCGGTGCCAGCTTCAGGGCTCGCTGGCACAGGCTGATGGCCCACAATGGCTCCTGCATTTCCAGCACCGCGTCGGCCTTGTAACTGAGTGCTTCTACATCGTCCGGGCGCAAATCCAGTATCCGGTCATAAGCAGCAATCTTGTTCTGTTGGGAAGTTTCCTGGCTCGCCTTCAGCCAGAGCGAGTGCACCTCATTGGTGCGCTCGATCTCCGCCTGGTTCTGATGGATGATGTCGGACTTCTGCTGTAACTGCTCTTCGATGAACTTGAGACGTTTCTCGTACTCCACCACCAGCTCGTTGACCCGCTTTTCGGCCAGGCTGGTGAGCTGGTTGCGCATGTCGCGGATCGAGTTCCATCCGATCACCACCAGGATCGACGTGGCACCGGCAATCAGGTAGAAGAAATAGGTCACCGTGTCGGTGGCGTAAGACATGGTCTTGTCGGCCACCGACAGTTCCTTGTCCACCACTTTCTCAATCAGTTCGGCGCGGGTGTTCATCATCTCCTTGCGCAGGGCCTTGGTCTCTTCCAGCAGGTACAGCTCCACGAAGGGGGTGTACATGGGCTCCTCGAGATTTTCGACCGTCTCTTCCATCTCCTCGGCGGTCAGTTCCTTCGCTGGTATGGGGTTTTCCTGAGCAAACGCCGTGCTGGTCAGCAGCAGGGTGAACAGAAAAGTGAGGAGATATCTGGCCATCGGGTTGGATCCGTCTCTCGGTTGTGGGTCAAAGTCGTGACCTTAGCATAATGACCGGCGGAAATGATGCCGGTTACCGGGCAGGCAGGTAAAAACCGCTACTTGCAATCCCTGGTACAAAGACATCTAATTATTAGAGGTATAAAGAAGTGCCTGTTCTGAACTGGACGCTTATCGGAGTAGCGTGGTGCATAATTTCGAACATGTTTTGGTTGCGCTGAGGCGCGTCATCCGGGCAACGGATCTCCATTCCAAGCGGCTCAGCAAGCACGCCGGCCTGACCGGCCCCCAGTTGCTGATCATGCGAACCATCCGGGATCTTGGCGAAGTCACCATCGGCACCATCGCCGAGAAGGTCAGCCTGAGCCAGGCCACGGTCACCACCATTCTTGACCGCCTTGAACATCGCCAACTGGTTTACCGGGTGCGCAGCACCCGGGACAAACGGAAGGTGCACGCACACCTGACGGATGAAGGCGCGGAGCTTCTGGCCCGCGCCCCGAATCCGCTGCAGGAGGATTTCATCCAGAAGTACCAGAGCCTGGCGGAGTGGGAGCAGACCATGATTCTGGCCTCGTTGCAGCGGGTGGCCAATATGATGGACGCCGACGACATTGATGCCTCGCCGGTGCTGACCGTGGGCTCGGTGCTGAAGGACGACGGCTGGAAAGAAAAAGCCTGAACGGTGGTGTCGGATTAGCGCAGCGTAATCCGACAACCCAGCTCACCTTAATGCACCGAAGCCCCCTGTTTGGGTTTGTTGCCAAAACACACCTGAAATACCTCGCTGTAGTGCCTGGCAAAATTGACCGCCAGGCCTTCTTTTAGATACTCCGGTAACTCCTCATAATCCCCACGGTTGGCCTCTGGCAGAATCAGGTTATTGATCTTCTGCCGGCGCGCGGCGATGACCTTTTCCCGAATGCCGCCAACGGGCAAC
>CBIHLH010000274.1:0-2002 GCA_966210405.1 uncultured Marinobacter sp. | reverse complement strand
TGTTTCAGTCAGGTAGTTGGCATTAAGGCTACCATGATTGGATGCTATTGGAATTGAGGGAAGAACAGGCCCTGGTCTGCCGTCCAAAACGACATTGCCAATCAATCAACGATTCGCTACGGTAAGCCCCGGTTGCTGGCCAGGAGGCCGCCTGTTGATTGCCACATAAGGACATGCCCCCATGAGCTACCGTCTCACGGATGTGACGGACCTCCCGCGTTCCCCCGCCACTCTGCTGACCATGGTTCACCCCATGAGCGCGGTGGAGATTGTTGGCCATACACTCAATCCCTACACCACAAACCGCGATGCCATTGAGAACCTTGATCCGCGACAGCACCGGGACGAGTTACTGGAACAGTTGGCGACCGGTGAGCGGTTATTATTTGATGCCAGCGGCGCCAGCCCGGGGATCTTCCGGTATCGCCGTGCCGAAGCGGATGCCCTGGTCACCAACCTGCCACCCCGCCTGACCCAGGCCCTGAACCATCACTGGGACGGTAAGGCGACGGGTGGCATAGCCCCGGTATCGTTGAAGAGTGACAGCCTGCCGCCCGCCATTGAACCGGAGTACCAGCCTCCATCGCCCATCCCGAAACCCGGCCCTGCACAAGGCGCCCAGGTTCTGGACCTGATTTACCGCTGGCCCGACGGCGCGGGCGTGGCAGGTGCACCCTATGCGGTTGAGGGCCTGAACAGCCAAACGTCCGGTTATCTGGACAGCACCGGCCAGGCCCACGTAACCGGGCTGGCAGACCCAGTGGTCGATGTCCGCTTTGGAAAACCCGCCCCGGCCGGAGAACTGAACATCCTGCGCCGCCAGCTCCAGGCCGAGATGGACGGAATCCTTGCCCGCGAACGCAGGGAAGCGGATCGCCTGGATGATGCGACAGAGCCTTTGCCGTTAACGATCAAGGCCGGTGTTCATTTCGTCCACGGCTTCCTGGGGCTGTGGGACAGTGCCGTGGGGTTGATCGCCAATAATCTCGCCATCGCCAACCTGACCCATCTGGGCTACTACAGCCGTGCCCTCCAATCTGCCTGGAACGCCACCCGGGATGCCTCCGATCAGGCCTGGCTGGATAGCTTCAAGCAGAATTTCGACGAGACCAACAAACAGGCGCTGGTCGACGCCCTGGGCTTCGACCCGGACGCCATCACCCGCGAACAGTTGGCCGAAGCCTACGAGGTCACCAACGTGTTACTGGCCGACCGGGAGTCCCGCGAGATGCTGGGCCGCTTTGCCGTCGACCTTGCCCAGGTACAGGACAGCACAGAACTCAGCTACTTTGCCGGTGGGCTGACCTTTGAAACCGTGCTGGCCATCCTGCTCGCCAGTGCCGGTGGTGCCGGGCTGGCAGCGGCGGCCCCCCGCTACCTGCGTAAACTGGCTCCATTGGGAGAGACCTTGCGCAAGCTGGCGGCACGGTTAAAAATCACCTACCAGACCCGGTACCACTACAATGTGGACACCGGTACCGTGTGCGAAAGCACCTGCCGCACCCGGCCCGAAGGCGTGGAGCTCAGACCACGCGACCTTGCCAGCCGTCGCCTGGACGTTAACAGCATCAAGGAGGCCCTGGCCGCCCTGGCCGCTTCCCGTAGACGACTGATCACCCGTGGCGGTTACACCCCAAAGTACACCCAGGAAGAACTGGCCATACTGGCCAGCCGGGGCCTGGACAACGACCGGTTTATCGTCCGCCTGGTGGAACAGCGGCACGTGGATGGCTACAAACAGCCCGAAGGCGCCATGGCCGGCAACCTGGGGCGGTCCGGCCCCGGCGGCGAGGTGCGGTTCTGGTCCACCACCCTGGACCAGATTGAACCCTCCGATACCTGCCCCCGGCTCATTGCTCAGCAATTGGGGGTGAAATACGACCCCGAGGCCACGTACAGACTGGCGATTATCGACAAGGACGCGGCAACGGAGAAGGCCGGGGCGAAAACCCTGATTCCGACCTTCGATAACCTCAAGGCCCATGTTCGGGAGAATGTGGAC
>CBIHLH010000273.1:0-2097 GCA_966210405.1 uncultured Marinobacter sp. | reverse complement strand
TTATATATCTGATATTAATAATAAAAAATATGATACGTGCATGAATGCTATCGAGATCATTGAGAGCAGAGTAAAATTAAATCGGTCATTTTGGGTGCCGGCGGACAGGCAAGGGCCAGGGAGCCAGCCGCAGTGTCTGCGGACTGGCTCCCTGTGGGTTATGCGGACTTATTTGTTTCGGCGGTCAAACACACGCTTGGCCTTGCCCTCGGAGCGGGCCAGGCGGTTGGGTTCCATCACCTCGATGCGGGTGCTGATGCCAATGTAGGACTTGATGTGGTGGGCCAGTTCTTTGGCCGCCGCGGCGCGGCTTTCCGCGCTGTCGGGCGCGCCGGGTTTCAGCTCGGTCCGGATATCCACACAGTCCAGGCTGCCTTCCTTGTAAACCTCAATCTCATAGTGCGGGGCCAGGGCGTCACATTTAAGCACCTGCTCCTCGATCTGACTCGGGAACACGTTCACGCCGCGAATGATCAGCATGTCGTCACTACGGCCGGTAATCTTGTCGATCCGGCGCATGGGCCGGGCGGTACCCGGCAGCAAGCGGGTGAGATCCCGGGTGCGGTAGCGAAGAATCGGCAGGGCGACCTTGGTCAGCGAGGTGAACACCAGTTCACCGTACTCGCCATCAGGCAGCACTTCACCGGTTTCCGGATTAATGATTTCCGGATAGAAATGGTCTTCCCAGATGGTGGGGCCATCCTTGGTTTCGATGCACTCCATGCCCACGCCCGGGCCCATAACCTCGGACAGGCCATAGATGTCCAGGGCCTGGATGCCGAGCCGCTCTTCGATTTCGGTGCGCATGGCGTTGGTCCAGGGCTCCGCGCCGAAAATGCCCAGACGCAGGGGCAGCTTGTGGGGGTCGATGCCCTGGCGTTCCATTTCGTCGGCGATGTTCAGCATGTAGGACGGCGTGACCATGATGATGTCGGGCTCGAAGTCCTTGATCAGCTGTACTTGTTTCTCTGTCTGACCGCCGGACATGGGAATCACGGTACATCCGAGTCGCTCAGCACCGTAATGGGCACCAAGACCGCCCGTGAACAGGCCGTAGCCATAGGCCACGTGCACCTTGTCGCCAGCGTGACCACCACCAGCCCGGATGGAGCGGGCGACCACATCGGCCCAGGTGTCGATGTCTCCCTGGGTGTAACCGACAACGGTTGGCTTGCCGGTGGTGCCGCTGGAGGCGTGCACCCGGACGACGTCGGACATGGGCGTGGCAAACATGCCGAACGGGTAGTTGTCGCGAAGATCTGCCTTGGTGGTGAACGGTAACTTGGCCAGGCCTTCCAGAGAGTTGATGTCCATCGGCTTGAGGCCGATATTGTCAAACGCCTTCCGGTAGAACGGCACGTTGGTGTAGGCGTGGATCAGGCTCCAGCGCAGGCGCTGCAGCTGTTCGTGGCGGAGCTCGTCAATGCTGGCGGTCTCCATCCGGTCGAGTTTGCCAAGTTTGCGAAGTGGTAGGCTCATAATTCTGTCCTGCGTTGTTCTTGTACGGTGGTGTTCTGGCTCGAGCGGTGGCGTCAGGCCACCGCATCCGTCCGTTCAATAATGATGGCAATGCCCTGGCCAACGCCGATGCACATGGTGCAGAGGGCGTACTGCGCCTTCCGGCCGGCAGCGTGACGACGCTCCAGTTCATTCAGGGCCGTGGTCACCAGTCGTGCGCCGCTCATGCCCAGGGGGTGGCCCAGGGCAATGGCGCCGCCGTTCGGGTTCACGTGTTCGGCGTCGTCCGGCAGCCCGAGGTCGCGGGTGACTGCGAGAGCCTGCGCAGCGAAGGCTTCATTCAGTTCAATCACGTCCATATCAGCCAGCTCAAGACCTGCGGTGGCCAGAACCTTTCGGGTGGCCGGTGCAGGACCAAAACCCATGATGCGTGGTTCGACGCCGGCGGTGGCCATGGCAACAATCCGGGCGCGGGGTTTGAGATTGTATCGCTTGAGAGCATCGGCTCCGGCCAGCAGCAGGGCGCAGGCGCCATCGTTGACACCGGAGGCATTGCCGGCGGTCACCGTGCCGTTTTCACGGAACGGGGTTGGCAGCGAGGCCAGCTTTTCAAGGCTGGTTTCCCGGGGGTGCTCGTCG
>CBIHLH010000272.1:0-2177 GCA_966210405.1 uncultured Marinobacter sp. | reverse complement strand
GGTATGGGGCGGGTTCACCCAGAACACGGCTTTTCCGCCCCTGGACAGCCGTTGCATCAGTGGCAGTAGCAGGTGCAGTTCGCCAATGCCGGGTGCCTCCAGCAGGCATTCACTCAGGGCGCCCCGGGGCCAGCCGAGACCGCCAAGCTGGTTATCCAGTACCTGGTAACCGGTGGATTCCGCCGGCCGGGTTGTCTGGACGGGCCGGTGTCCCTGCCAGACACGGGCGTCCTGCATCAGTGTGTTCAGAAGCTCGCTCATGGGTAATTCTCTCAAATACTGTTTAAATATACAGTATTCTGAAAGCAGGGTAATTTCAACCACGGGTTGATAATGTGGCTTGGCGAACCCACGCTTGTAGTACAGTCAGAAACCAGGAGGTTCAAATGAGCGAACTGACGAGCCAGCGTTGTGAGGCCTGCAGTGCCGACGCGCCGCAGGTAACCGCTGACGAGAAACAGGCCCTGCAACAGGATGTTCCGAAGTGGAAGGTAGTGGAGCTTGATGGCGAAGAGCAACTGAAGCGGGTGTTCAAACTCAAAAACTTCGCCCAGGCCCAGGCATTCACCAACAAGGTAGGGGATCTGGCCGAGGCCGAGAACCACCACCCGGCGATTCTGCTGGAGTACGGTAAAGTGACCGTACGCTGGTGGACCCACAAAATCGGCGGGTTGCACAAGAACGATTTCATTATGGCGGCGAGAACTGACGACGCCTACAGCGACATGCAATAGCTCTGGTGTGGCGGAACCCCGTTTCCGCCACACCCCCTCCCAACACGGACAGGGCTCCTTCCAAACACAGGACATGACATGGTGGAAGACCGCGCAGACAACCCTCTGACGTTGCGCCTGGGGCATGAAGAACTGATCATTCGGCGCCGTTACGAAATGATCAGCATCATCAACGACTTCTTCATTGCGATCTGGTTCTTGGTGGGCAGTATTCTGTTCCTGTTTCCCGAGTACGAGAAGGTCGCCATCTGGCTGTTCATCGTTGGCAGTTTCCAGTTTTTGATACGCCCAACCATCCGGCTGTTAAGCCACATTCATGTGAAAAGGATACCGGCCAGTCACTGGGAAAATTAGGTACTGACCGGTCGCAACGCAGGCAGCAACCAGTGCCAGCCACAGACCAAGACCGGGCCAGGAATTTATCGTTGTCTATAACTGATCAAGAGACATAATAAAGCTCTCTGCTGACAACATCAGAATTTATTGGCACGATGTTTCACTAACTGCCACCGGCTGTGTATGTTTCCAAGGCCGAGGCCTCGTATCATTTCGCTGACCCAGGAGAATTCAGAACTATGAGTGACCCCACTTACACACCCCCGAAAGTCTGGAAATGGGATGCCGAAAGCGGTGGCGCATTCTCCAAAATCAATCGTCCCATTGCCGGGCCCACCCACCAGCAGGCCTTGCCGGTTGGCGATCATCCCTTCCAGGTGTATTCCCTGGCGACGCCCAATGGGGTGAAGGCGACCATCATGCTGGAGGAGTTGCTGGAGAAGGGCATCAGGGAAGCGGAATACGATGCCTGGCTGGTGCGCATCACCGAGGGCGAGCAATTCAGCAGTGGATTTGTGGAGGTGAATCCCAACTCCAAGATTCCGGCCATGGTGGATCGCAGTGTGGATCCGGCGATCCGGGTGTTCGAATCGGGTTCCATCCTGTTGTATCTGGCGGAGAAGTTCGGCGAGTTTCTGCCGCGGGATATTGCCAGGCGCACCGAAGCCCTGAACTGGCTGTTCTGGCAGATGGGCAGTGCGCCGTTCCTGGGTGGCGGGTTTGGCCACTTTTACGCGTACGCCCCGGAAAAGTACGAATATCCCATTAACCGCTATACCATGGAAGTGAAGCGGCAGCTTGACGTGCTGGATCGCCAACTGGCCGATAACCAGTATATTGCCGGCGATGAATACACCATTGCCGATATGGCCATCTGGCCCTGGTACGGTGCGCTCGTTACCAACAAGGTCTACGAGGCGGCAGAGTTTCTGGAGGCGCACACCTACACCCATGTGTTGCGCTGGAGCCATGAGATTGCGGAGCGCCCGGGTGTCAGGCGTGGCCGTATGGTGAATCGCACCTGGGGCGATCCCGCGAGCCAGTTGCACGAGCGCCACGACGCCAGTGATTTCGAGAACAAAACCCAGGACATGGTCGACGCCAGCC
>CBIHLH010000271.1:0-2255 GCA_966210405.1 uncultured Marinobacter sp. | reverse complement strand
ATGTCGGAACAGAGCGGGCAGCGTTTAAGCGATGTGGACGCCTGTGTAGAAGAAGTGATTCAACGGGTTGGCAAACACATCACGCTGGGGTTACCACTTGGCCTGGGCAAACCCGTGCGTTTCGTAAACGCGCTGTACCAGCGGGCCAAGGACGATCCGGGCATTCAGTTGCACATTTTCACCGCGCTGTCGTTGCTTGCCCCCAGGGGGGGATCCTCTCTGGAGCAGCGCTTCATGGGGCCATTTTCCGAACGGTTGTACGGCCGTATACCGGAACTTGCCTATGCCCGCGATGCAGCGGGTAACTGTCTGCCAGACAATGTTCAGGTGTCGGAGTTCTTTTTCAAAGCCGGCAGCTACCTCCACAATCGTCCACAGCAGCGCCACTATGTGTGCACCAATTACACCCATGCGGTGCGGGATCTGATGGATCTTGGGGTGAACGTGGTTGCCCAGGCCGTGGCGCCCGGTAACCAGCACGAGGCGCAGGGCATGGTCAGCCTGAGCTGTAATCCGGACCTGACCCTGGATCTGATCCCGCTGTTGCGGGACCGGGAAGCCGCCGGAACGCCGGTGGCCCTGGTGGCGGAACTGAACGGTCAGTTGCCGTGGATGGGCCACCATGCCGCCATTGAAGAGGCGCGGTTTGATGTTGTGCTCGGGCACCCTGCCTCGGATTACCCGTTGTTTTCCGCGCCCCAGATGGCCATTAGCCCGGAAGACCACCTGATCGGTTTTTACGCCAGTACCCTGCTGAAGGATGGTGGTACCCTCCAGGTGGGCATTGGCTCACTGGGGACCGCGCTGGTGTACAGTGCTATTCTGCGGCACCGGCATAACGGCGACTGGCAGGCGATGTTCGATCATCTCGGGGTGGCCGGGCATTTTCCGCTGGCTACGGTTCTTGGCGGTACGGGGCCATTCGACCGCGGGCTCTATGGTTGCAGCGAAATGATGGTCGACGGCTTTCTGTCCCTGATGGAAGCCGGCATTCTGAGGCGGGAGGTGTATGACCACGCCGATCTGCAGGCGCTGATCAATACCGGGAAGATCACCGAGCAGGTGAGCCTGGCGACCCTCGATGTGTTGCGACGGGAACGGTTGATTGATTCTCCGCTACGGGCCAGGGATGTGGACTGGCTGCTGAGCCTGGGCATCCTGCGGGATTCGGTGGAGTTCAAGGGCGGGCGCCTCCGGGTGGGTGAGCGTTCCATTGACGCCGATCTCGACGACAGCGAGGCGAGGGAAGCCATCGAAGCGCTGGCGCTGGGAGACCGTCTACGGGGTGGTGTGGTCATGCACGGCGGATTTTTTCTCGGCCCCGAGCGTTTCTACGAGGCTTTGCGGTCGCTGTCAGACGAGCAGCGAGACCGCATCTGCATGACCAGCGTCAATTTTATCAATCACCTTTACGATCACCGGTTTGGCAACCAGCGCCTGAAAGTGGCCCAGCGGGCCCATGGTCGGTTCATCAACTCCGCCATGATGGTCACACTTAATGGCGCCGCCGTGTCCGACGGGCTGGAAGACGGCCGTGTGGTCAGTGGCGTGGGTGGCCAGTACAACTTTGTGGCCATGGCCCATGAATTACCGGATGGCCGTTCAGTTCTGTCACTCCGCAGTACCCGCAAATCCCGTGGCGAGGTGGTGTCCAACATTGTCTTCAGTTACGGCCACTGCACCATTCCCCGCCACCTGCGGGATATTGTGATCACCGAATACGGCATTGCCGATGTGCGGGGGCAGCCCGACGAGCAGGTTTACCTTCGCCTGATCCGGATTGCGGATTCCCGGTTCCAGCAGGAGCTGCTTCGAAAGGCCCAGAAAGCCGGCAAGGTGGACGCGTCGTTCCGGTTGCCGGAGAGCTGGTGCAACAACACACCGGATGCTGTCCGGCGTGCCATCGCGGCAACCGGAGACGGGGATCTGTTCCCCGCCTTTCCGTTCGGGCGGGATTTTACCGATGAGGAACTGACGTTAGGGAAAGCCCTTAAAACACTGAAGGCCGCAACCTCCACTCGTCGTGGTAAACTGGCGACCCTTTGGCAAGCCATGCGAGCCACGGACGAGGACGGCCAGTACGAAGCGCTCCTGGAGCGAATGGGTCTCGACAAGCCCTCGGGGCTGCGGGAGGCCCTGGACCGGCGCCTGGTCATTCACGGCTTGCAACAGCTTGAAACCCCTCCGGATACAGGAAACTCAACAGTCTGATGGATGCTTCACAAGCAACACCTGATGTTTTTACGGTTCACTAC
>CBIHLH010000270.1:0-2300 GCA_966210405.1 uncultured Marinobacter sp. | reverse complement strand
CGAAACGGGTCGGAAAATCCACAGCTCACCTCGGAAATCGGGCTAAAAAATAAGGTATAAAAACAGGGCGGCGAGTATAACGCCTCACCCGGAAAATTGCAGTCGGAATGTGCAAATTTTAACCAGCGACCACCGCCAGCGAAAGCCAGCCAGTGGTCAGGAGGGGCAGACGGCCGCCATGGCCGCCTTGCAGAGGATAGTGGAAAACCGAAATTTATAGCATTTCATGGGCTTGGATCACTCTTCTCAGAAAAGTTTTCAAGAAAGTTATCCACATGCAAGGCTACTTGTTAACCACCTCAAATAATGCATTAACCTGTTGTTTTAAATGATTTATCTGTAAGTAATCCAGAACCTTTCCGAAGGTTGTCCCACTAATTATCCACAGAATGCGCCCCGGTTTCGGCGGCCAGGTGCTCAAGCTCTCGCTCCACCGCATTGGCGGACTTGGCGAACCGTGCCAACAGGTTGTAAAGCACGGGAATAATAAACAGGGTCAGGGTGGTGGCGAAGATCAGGCCACCCAGAATCACCATACCGATGGCCGCCCGGCTCTCGGCACCGGCACCGGTGGCGATCACCAGGGGAACCGCGCCGAACACCGTGGAAATGGTGGTCATCAACACCGGCCGGAATCGCAGACTGGCACCTTCCAGAATGGCCTCCTTCACCTCATAGCCCTTGTCCCGGAGCTGGTTGGCGAACTCCACGATCAATATGCCGTTCTTGGCCATCAGCCCCAGCAACATGATGATCCCGATCTGGCTGTAGATGTTGAGGCTGATGCCCGACCACCAGAGCGCCAGCAGGGCACCGGTCACCGCCAGTGGCACCGACAGCATGATGATCAGCGGATGAATCCAGCTTTCGAACTGGGCCGCCAGCACCAGGAACACAATCACGAAGGCCAAGCCAAAGGTGATGTAGATGGCGGCTGAGGATTCCTGAAATTCCCGGGACAGGCCCTTGTAGCTCACCCGTGCCTCCGGCGGCAGATTATCCACCGCCAGGTTGTTCAGGTACGTGAGCGCAGACCCCAGATCATAGCCATCGGCCAGGGAGGCACTGATCACCACCGCCGGCAGACGGTCAATGCGGCGCAGATCGGGGTTGGCCCCGATTTCCTCCACCGACACCAGGGACTGCAACGGAATCAGGGTGCCACCCTCCCGGGGTCGCAGAAAGATCTGGCCCAGATCCGATGGCGTTGCCCGGTCGATGTCCGCCGCCTGGACGATGACATCGTATTCCCGGCCCCGGTCAAGATACGTGGTGACCTGGCGGGACGCCAGCATGGTCTGCAGCGTCAGGCCGACATCCTCAATGGTGATGTCCAGGTCGGCGGCCCGCTCCCGATCAATGGACACCCGCAACTCCGGCCGGGTCAGTTCAAAATCGGTCTCCAGGTTGAGCAGGTTGGGGTTTGCCTTCGCCCGTTCGACAATTTCCTGGCTCCAGGCCTGAACCGATTCATAGTCCGGCCCGGCCACCACGAACTCCACCGGCTGGCTGAAGCCACGCTGGCCCAGACCAGGCGGGTTCACCGCGACGGTCCGGATGCCTGAGATCTGGCTCAGTTTGCCCCGCAGCTCACTGGTAATCGCCTGCTGCTTCACCGAGCGCTCTTCCCAGGGCACCAGGCCCATGATCATGAAAGCGTTGTCCTCTTCCCCCCGGAACCCGACGATGGAGAGCAGCCGGTCGGCCACGCCATCTTCCAGGTAGGGCAGCAATGTCTGCTCGGCCTTGCGCACGTAATGATCCGTATACTCAACGGTGGACCCCCGGGGCGCGCTGGCGGGCATAATGATCACGCCCCGGTCTTCAGTCGGGGCCAGTTCCTGGGGCAGGCGCGGAAAAATCACCACGGCGACAATCAGACCCACGATGCCCAGGCCCAGCAGCAGGCCGGGCTGATTGAGGGAAAAGCGCAGCAGGCGCTTGTAGCCATGGGTCAGACCATTGAGGACCTTTTCACTGGCGGCCCACAGGCGATGACCTTCGGCGGATTCTGGGCTGTGCCTCAGCCACTTGGAACACAACATCGGCGTCAGGGTCAGGGCCACCAGGCTGGACACCACCACCGCCGCTGCCAGGGTAAAACCGAACTCGGCAAACAGTCGGCCGATGTTGCCACCCATGAACGAGATCGGCACAAACACCGCCACCAGGGTGAGGGTGGTGGCAATAACCGCAAACGCCACCTGTTTGGCCCCCCGGTAGGAGGCCAGCAGGGGCGGCTCGCCTTCGTCGATCCGGCGCTGGATGTTCTCCAGCATGACAATGGCATCGTCCACCAC
>CBIHLH010000269.1:0-2363 GCA_966210405.1 uncultured Marinobacter sp. | reverse complement strand
ACCGCCGTTAGCACATCCGTCGCCCTCCTGGCGGCAGGCAACGCCGCTGCTGAAATCAAGATCGGCATCGCCGGCCCGATGACCGGCCCGGTCGCCCAATATGGCGATATGCAGTTCTCCGGCGCCCGCATGGCCATTGAGCAGATCAACAAGAATGGCGGCGTCATGGGCGAAGAGCTGGTCGGCGTCGAATACGACGACGTCTGCGACCCCAAGCAGGCCGTCAGCGTGGCCAACAGTCTGGTCAACGATGGCGTTCGCTTTGTGGTGGGCCACCTGTGCTCCAGTTCCACCCAGCCTGCCTCGGACATTTACGAGGATGAAGGCGTCCTCATGATCACACCGGCGTCTACCAGCCCCGCGATCACAGAGCGTGGATACGAGCTGGTGTTCCGCACCATTGGCCTGGACAGCATGCAGGGGCCGGTGGCCGCCAACTACCTGGCCAGCCTGAACCCCGAACGTGTTGCCATTATCCACGACAAACAGCAGTACGGTGAGGGTATTGCCACCGCCGTGCGCGATACCCTGAAAGACAAGGGCGTGGAAATCGCCATGTTCGAGGGCATTACCGCCGGTAGCAAGGATTTCTCCTCGCTGGTGAGCAAACTGAAAGTCGCCGATGTCGATTACGTTTATTACGGCGGCTACCACCCTGAACTGGGCCTGATTCTGCGCCAGGCTGAACAGGCTGGCCTTGATGCCACCTTCATGGGGCCGGAAGGCGTTGGCAACAAAGACATCAACACCATCGCTGGCGAAGCCGCCGAAGGTCTGTTGGTGACCCTGCCACCGGCCTTTGATCAGAAGGCCGAGAACCAGGCGCTGGTCAAGGCCTTCGAGGCCAAGGGCGAAGACCCCTCCGGTCCGTTCGTATTGACCTCCTACACCGCCGTTCAGCTGATTGCCGAAGGCATTGAAAAAGCGCAGTCCACGGACCCGTTTGAAGTAGCCGAAGCCCTGCGCAACGGTTCATTCGAGACTCCCATCGGTACCGTGGAATACGACAAGGCCGGTGATATGAAGTCGTTCGACTTCGTCGTCTACGAATGGCATTCAGATGGCAGCAAAACTCCGTTAAACTAAGCCGAAATCGTTAACGAACGGTAATACTGAGAGCACCTTCTCACCGCGATCCGGGAGAAGGTGTTTTTCTAGGCTCCTG
Organism: uncultured Marinobacter sp.; assembly: GCA_966210405.1. Lineage (GTDB taxonomy): Bacteria > Pseudomonadota > Gammaproteobacteria > Pseudomonadales > Oleiphilaceae > Marinobacter. Next base: position 1,198 of record CBIHLH010000269.1, on the reverse strand, counting down.
TTGATCCTTCCCCGTTGTCCGGCCGGATATCCCGTGCCTGCCAATGCGGTTGTTGAGGGAGCAGGCTTTCGGAGTTAAAAACAATGTCAGAAGCTACTCTGTATTTTATTCAGCAGCTCATAAACGGGCTGACGATTGGCAGCGCCTATGCGCTGATCGCCATCGGCTATACGATGGTTTACGGCATCATTGGCATGATTAACTTTGCCCATGGTGAAATCTACATGATCGGTGCCTACACCGCACTGATCGCCATCACTGGCCTTGCGACCCTCGGTGTTGCCTGGCTGCCCCTGATACTGATCGTTGCCCTGGTGTGTGCGGTGATTGTATCCAGCGCCATGGGCTGGGCCGTGGAACGGGTGGCTTACCGGCCGGTTCGTGGCCGGCACCGGCTGATTCCGCTGATCTCTGCGATCGGTATGTCCATCTTCCTGCAGAACTATGTCCACCTCGCCCAAGGTTCCCGCAATGTCGGCTTCCCTCTGCTTATCGATGGCGGATTTATTTTCGGCTCAGAGTCGACCTTTCAGGGAATGGTTTCATACATGCAGATCACGATATTTGTCACCACCTTCCTCTGCATGACCGCCCTGTCCCTGTTTATATCCCGTTCTCGCATTGGCCGCGCTTGCCGCGCCGTGTCTCAGGATCTGGGCATGGCCAATCTGCTGGGCATCGACACTAACCGCATCATTGCCGCCACCTTCGTGATTGGCGCTGCCCTGGCGGCCGTGGCCGGACTGCTGCTGGGTATGTACTACGGCTCCGTCGACCCACTCTTCGGCTTTATCGCCGGCCTGAAAGCCTTCACCGCTGCGGTTCTGGGGGGCATTGGAAGTATCCCCGGCGCCATGCTGGGCGGACTTATCCTGGGCGTTTCCGAGAGCATGACCTCAGCCTACATCAGTGGCGCGTATAAAGATGTCGTTTCATTCGGCCTCCTCATTCTGATCCTGCTGTTCAAACCCACCGGCCTGCTCGGCAAACCGGAGGTTGAGAAGATCTGATGATTGCCAATAACCTGAAACACGCACTGTTCTGCGGGGTGATAACTCTGGTTATCTCCTACCCCATCCTTGGCTTCAACCTCGTTGCCGAAGGCATCGACATCACACTCACCGGCGCCAACACCACAACGTTGGTATTGGTCGCGCTGGCTGCTCTTGTTGTCTTTGGGTTTCAACTGTTCCGCGAC
>CBIHLH010000268.1:0-2410 GCA_966210405.1 uncultured Marinobacter sp. | reverse complement strand
GCCAACGTTCTCGGCACCCAGAAGATGCTGGATCTGAGCCAGAAATACGGCATCAAACGGGTGGTTGTGTTGTCCACCTTTCACGTATACGGCGCCGTGGCCTACAACCCGGCACTGATCGACGAGGCCGCCCCCCTGAAAAGTGCCGGGCTGAGCGCAGACCTGATCGATTCGGTGGAGCTGGAGAATCTCGCCAACATCTACCTGTGGCGCTATCCGGAACTGAACATCGCTATCCTGCGCCCCTGCAACATCGTTGGCCCCGGCGTACGGAATACCATAAGCACGTTACTGGAAAGTAGACGGGCACCGGTACTGGCCGGCTTTTCGCCGATGATGCAATTCATCCACATAGACGATATGGCGGAGGCGCTGGTGATGGCCTACCGCAAACCGGTACGGGGTGTTTTTAACGTTGCACCCCAGGACTGGGTTGCCTACCAGCACGCCCTGGCACTCTGCGGCTGCAAACGCCTCCCCGTGCCCTCAGTGCCGCCGGTTGTGCCGAAACTGATCCTGCGAACCCTGAACCTGAGAAGTTTTCCGTCGTATCTGATGGCCTTTTTCAAGTATCCTGTCGTCATCGACGGCAGAGCGTTCGCCCGGGAGTTCGGGTTTTCACCAAGGCGGCCGCTGAAAGAAATATTCCGGTTCTACCGGGACAATAAACGTCCGGTGTAGCCCCAGCCTTAGCCGTCAGGGAAACGGGGGCAGAGAAGCGCAGGAAGCGAACGATGTTAAATGACTTCAGTGTCATCAGCCATTCGGCGGCGGCCATCACCTTCGGCCTGCTGTCCATTCTCGTGGCCACCCGCTACCTGCGTCGGGATGTCGACCGCGCGCTGTTTCTCGCCGCCCTGATCACCACCCTTTGGGCCAGCGCCCTGCTTACCCAGAGTGTCTGGGGGCACCCCGGCTTTTTTATTCGCTACCTGCTGGAACTGCTCCGGGATGCCGGCTGGATCACACTGCTGTTTGCCATGCTCCGGGATGCGTTCCGGCAAGGCAGCCTGACCGGTCAGTTGAAACAGGTGCTGGGCGTTTCCACGATTGCGCTCCTGGTGATGTTACTGGGGTTTGGCGCTCTGGAGTTTGCCCTTGGCTGGGACATTCTCAACGGCAAAACCAAACTGCTCGGCCAGATTGCCCTGTCACTGCTCGGGTTGTCCCTGGTGGAACAGATCTGGCGCAACTCCCCGGGCTTCGGCCGGTCCAGTCTCAAGTACCTGTGCATCGGCGTAGCAACGCTGTTTGTCTTCGACTTCTTCATGTACGCCGATGCCCTCCTTTTCGGCCAGGTGGCTGACTCGTTCTGGAACGCCCGGGGCTTGGTGAACGCCCTGCTGGTGCCCCTGTTTGCCGTTAACGTGATTAACACCCGCAAACAACCGGTCGATTTTCAACTCTCCCGCTCCGCGGTATTCCATGCAGGCACCTTTGTCTTCGCCGGCGTTTACCTGCTCTTCCTGGCCCTCGGGGGCTACTACGTCCGGGTTCTGGGCGGCGACTGGGGCGATGCGTTACAGGTTCTTTTCCTGACCATCTCCCTGACGTTTCTTGTCACTCTGGTTCTGTCACGCCGCATCCGCTCCAAATTGATGGTGCTGATCAGCCAGAATTTTTTCGACTACAAATACGACTACCGGGAAGAATGGCTGAAGATGACCCGGGAGCTTGCCAACCTCAGCGACGAACCGCCCTTGCCTGAACGGGTTATCCGGATACTGGCGGCCCTGGTCGAAAGCAACGCCGGTGCCATCTGGCTCAAGGGTGAGCAGGGTGGTTATGTTCTGGCGGCTTCGGTCAATCTCGCCACTCCGAAATACACCATGATCGACAGCGACGCCGAGCTGGTGCGGTTTCTGACCGACCGTGAATGGGTCGTGGACCTGCACGAATACCGGAATGACCCGATCAGTTACAACCTGCTGGAAATCCCTGATGCCATCGCCAAAACCCCGGGCGGCTGGCTCATCATTCCGCTGTACCTCGGCAACGAGTTGTATGGCATTGCCATGCTGGGCAATCCCTATGCCCGGGTGGAGCTCAACTGGGAGAACTTTGACCTGATCAAAGTGGTCGCCCGCCAGACCTGCAACCTCCTGGCCCAGGCCGATGCCCAGAACCGCCTGTCACGGGCAATGCAGTTTGAAGCCGTCAGCAAGGCATCCGCGTTTATGGTGCACGACCTCAAGACCGTTATTGCACAGCTGTCGCTGCTGGTCAAAAACGCACCCAAGCATCGTGAAAACCCGGCTTTTATCGACGATATGATTAACACCACCGATCATGCCGTGCGCAAAATGTCGAATCTGGTGGACCATATACGCAAACCCTCGGCACCCACGGAAGCTGTCGGCAAATCCCTGGATCTGACCCGGATGGTTCGTCAGCTGGTGGAGAACTACCA
>CBIHLH010000267.1:0-2470 GCA_966210405.1 uncultured Marinobacter sp. | reverse complement strand
GGCTCTATGAGGAAAAACCCCAGCGTTATTCCAGGGCCCTGCTGGAAACCCTGGCATTGATTGCCTACCGGCAGCCGATTACCCGGGGCGAAATCGAGGATATCCGGGGTGTTACGGTAAGCAGCAATATCATTCGCACCCTGCTTGAGCGAGAGTGGGTACGGGTGGTTGGGCACCGGGATGTTCCGGGCCGGCCCGCCATGTATGCCACCAGCAAACAGTTCCTGGATTATTTTAATCTGACGGGCCTGGATCAGTTACCACCGCTGTCGGAGATTCGGGATCTCGAAGAGATCGGCCGGGAAATTGAGCGCAGTATGCAGGCGGAGATTGAATTCGACTCGCCGAAGGCGACATCCGGGCCCGATGCCGACAACGACGAGCAAAACCAGACACTTCACTGATGCCACTCCGGTATCAGCCACTGAGTAAGGATTAGGTTCATGGCGTCAGAGCGCCCCGGAAAAAAATCGGCCGAACCGGCCAGTGATATTGTCTCCCATGGAGGAGCCGAACGCGTACAGAAACTGCTGGCACGGGCAGGGGTAGGTTCCCGGCGGGAAATTGAAGGCTGGATGGCCGAGGGCCGGCTGACGCTGAACGGGCAGGTGGTTTCACCGGGCCAGAAGGCGACGGCAACGGATCGCTTTGAGCTCGATGGCAAGCGACTTGAGGTGGCCGAGGCGACCGGATTACTGCGCCGGGTTCTGATCTACAACAAGCCCGAAGGGGAAGTGACAACGCGCAAGGATCCGGAAGGCCGGCCGACGGTGTTTGATCGCCTGCCCCGGCTGAAGGACCACCGCTGGATTTCGATCGGCAGGCTGGATATCAACACCACCGGGCTGGTGTTGTTTACCACCGATGGCGAACTGGCCAATCGTCTGATGCACCCGTCGCGCCAGATCGACCGCGAGTACGCGGTCCGGGTCTTTGGCGAGGTGGATGATGCGATGATTGAGCGGTTGTTGCAGGGTGTATTGCTGGACGACGGCCAGGCCAGGTTCAGCGACATCTCTCCGGCCGGCGGCAGTGGTATCAACCGCTGGTTCCACGTCACCCTGCTGGAGGGCCGTAACCGGGAAGTCCGGCGTCTTTGGGAATCCCAGGGCGTCAGAGTCAGTCGGCTGAAGCGGGTTCGTTATGGGCCGGTCTTCCTGCCCAGTCGTCTGACACTTGGCAAGTGGGAAGAGCTGGACCAGAAAGCGGTGGACATGCTCAGCCGCACGGTCGGTCTGGCGGCTGTCGATATCCCCCAGAAAACCCCCGGTGAGCAAGCGACCCATGATCGGCAGCGCCGGAAAAGCCCCGGGCGGCCGGCGAAGAAATCCGGTAGCCGCAAGTGGGACGTGAGCGACTCCCGTCCTGGCGCTGGCAAGCGGAACGACAAGCGGCCAGACAAACGTCAGGACAAACGCTAGGAAAGCGTGGCGAACACCCGGGTACAGTTCCGGCCCTGTTTCTTGGCGCGGTACAAGGCTTCATCGGCCCGGGCAAGCCACTGTTCCGGTGACTCATCCGCCAGATAGGTGGCAACGCCGCAACTGGCGGTAATAACCAGGTTCCTGCCGCCGGCATCCACCTGCAGCTTCCCGACCTCATGGCGGGCCCGGTCAGCAACGTCCCTTGCTTCCGCCTCGCCGGTGTGCGGCAGCAGAATGGCAAATTCCTCGCCGCCGAAGCGGTAGACACTGTCTGAGGTTCTGAGCGTCCGCTCCAGGGCTTCCGCCGATAACCGAAGCATGTGATCGCCCATCACGTGGCCATGTTCATCGTTCACATTTTTGAAGTGGTCGAGGTCGCACAGGATCAGGGAATACTGTGTGCCATGGCGGTTCGCCAGGCCACTGTCGCGGGTCAGGGCGTCATCCAGGGCGCGTTTGTTGGGGACGCCGGTCAGCGAATCGGTTAACGCCGCCTGCTCAATGGCAAGGTAGTGGCATCCGTTGCGAAGCTGGCAGATGGCCGCCCCGATGACCATCTCGATACCCTGTAATTCCTCCTCGGTGAACTTTTGGCGGCGCTGCAGTGACAGCGTTCCGTAATGAACGCCTTCGAGGGACAGACGGTACTCGCAGCGGTGGGGCCCACCCATGCCGGTAACGTAGACGAAATCCCGGTGTCCGATCCGGTGGCGGTAATTCAGGGCGTCGAACGGGATGGTGTCAGACAGTTCCTCGGCCAGAATGCCCAACTGGATTTCCAGCGACAGTGACGTCGACAGTCGTCGGGTCAGCCGGGTCAGGATGTCGGCGGAATCGCTCCAGTCCTGGTGCGCCTGCCGCAGGGCGGCAAGCTTCCGGGGCCGGGATGTGGATCGTTGTAGGGTTGGAATGTGTTTCACTACGGCTCACTCTGTCGCAGACGATGACTTGATAGCGGCAGATGAAAGCAGTTTTCATACCTATATAACAAAATCAATAAAAAACAATAGTATACGATTAAAATCTAAAGTGAACTCATCCAAAAA
>CBIHLH010000266.1:0-2526 GCA_966210405.1 uncultured Marinobacter sp. | reverse complement strand
GATGGCGGAGCCCAAGCGTCACATGGACGTGCCGCAAGGAGCGTGTTTTGGAAAGTGGTTCCCAACCCGCTCATACTCCATCAGTCAAACAGCCAATCGCCATAGAAACAGCAGGAGAACACAAATGAGAATTGGCGTACTAGGCGCCGGCCAACTGGGAAGAATGCTGGCACTGGCCGGATACCCGCTGGCCAAGACCTTTGTTTTCTACGACATGTCCGGCAGCCCAAGCGCCGGACTCGGTGAAGTTATCATCGACCGGGAAAACCAATACCTGGATGACTTCCTCTCGAGGGTGGACCGGGTCACCTACGAATTTGAACACCTCCCGGTCGACGTCGCCGAACGGATCGCCCGGGAAAAACCGGTACATCCCTGCCCCCGCGCCCTGCAGGTGTGCCAAAACCGGGAAGCCGAGAAAACCCTCTTTGGCCAGCTTGGCATTCCCACGCCGGAATGGAAAATTGCCGACAGCGCCGAATCCCTGAAAGCCGCGGCCGAAGCCCTTGGTTGCCCGGTAGTGGCCAAATCCAACACCGAAGGCTATGACGGCAAGGGCCAGGCAGTCCTCCGTTCGCCGGAAGACGCCGCCGCAGCCTGGGAGTCCATTGGCCACCCACGCCTGATCGTGGAAAAATTTGTCGAGTTCAGCCGGGAAGTCTCCATCATTGCCGTCCGGGCGGAAGACGGCGACCTGGCCTTCTACCCCATGGCCGAGAACACTCACCACGACGGTATCCTGCGATACTCTATCGCACCGGCCCCGAAGCTTGAAAAACATATCCAGGAAGACGCCGAGCGTTACATCAAAGCGCTACTGAACGAACTGGGCTACGTCGGCGTACTCACCCTTGAGCTGTTCCAGACAGCCGGGGGCCTGGTGGCCAACGAAATGGCGCCCCGGGTCCACAATTCCGGGCACTGGACCATCGAAGGCGCCATGACCAGCCAGTTCGAGAACCATATCCGGGCGGTCAGTGGCCACCCGTTGGGCAACGTCGCGCCCCGGGGCATGAGCTGCATGATCAACATTATCGGCGAGCATGGCGACCTCGAACGCATCCTTGAACTGCCCTACACTCACGTTCACCTCTATAATAAGGGTGAGCGGCCGGGCCGGAAGCTGGGCCATGTGAACATTCTGGCAGACAGCTACGAGGAACTGGTCTGGCGGGTGAAGAACTGCGCGCAGTTTCTGCCAGGTTGCCCGGAGTTTAAAAGTTCTTTAACGACAAAGGGTTGATCTGACCCGAATCGACCTTATATTGGGTTGACGTACATCCACATAAACAGAGAGACAGGGAGAACGACCTCATGGCATTTGAACTTCCCGCACTGCCTTATGAAAAGAACGCACTGGAGCCACACATCTCTCAGGAAACCCTTGAGTACCATTACGGCAAACATCACAACACCTATGTCACCAAGCTGAACGGCCTGGTTGAAGGTACAGATAACGCCAACAAGTCTCTTGAAGACATCATCAAGAGCGCCAGCGGCCCGCTGTTCAACAACGCCGCCCAGGTGTGGAACCACACCTTCTACTGGCATTGCCTGAGCCCGAACGGTGGCGGTGAGCCCACCGGCGCTGCCAAGGACGCCATTGAGAAAGCCTTCGGTTCATTCGAAGACTTCAAGAAAGAGTTTAATGACAAGGCCGCCAACAACTTCGGTTCCGGCTGGACCTGGCTGGTCAAGAAGGCCGACGGCAGTGTCGCCATCGCCAACACCAGCAACGCGGAAACACCGCTGACCGGCGCCGACAAGCCGGTTCTGACCGTGGACGTCTGGGAGCACGCGTACTACATTGACTACCGCAACTCCCGCCCGAACTATCTCGAAGCGTTCTGGAACCTGGTCAACTGGGATTTCGTGAACGAAAACCTGGCCTGATCCGCCATCGGGCCCTCGTGGTCCATGGCTGACAGAAAACGCCCGCCCCGCGCGGGCGTTTTTGTATCCGCTCGGGCACCAAAACCCTACAAATTGATACACGTCCTGCCTGAAATCTTTGAAAAAATTGTCAATACTTCATGCAGCCAGAACGATGCTGAACCATACTGAGCGGATTGACTTTACCACCGCTCCGCCGCAGGACCTTCGGCGTACAACAAATCGAATCACAGACAGGCCCGGATGCAACAGACTTTCGAGGTGGAACATCGCCTTGGTTATCGCATATTGCGGTGGATACTCGCCGTCGCGCTGATCAGTGGCATCATCGTCAGTACCGTTCAGGTCGTGCTGGATGCGCGTCGTGTGTCCAGTGATCTGGACAGCCAGGCCCGGCAAACCATCGCGATGATCAGAAACGCCGCCACCCAGGCCGTGTTCAGTATCGATGCCGATCTCGCCCAGCAGGTGGTGAACGGCCTGTTTGCCAAGGAGCCCGTGCACCTCGCCCGCATTGTCCATCCCGACGGTGAACCTCTGGGCGAACTCGAGAGGCTGCTGCAGAAAACCCTGTTCCGTCCCCTGACCGATCCCATTTTCGGCGCCGACCGGGCATACCGTACCGCCCTCACC
>CBIHLH010000265.1:0-2537 GCA_966210405.1 uncultured Marinobacter sp. | reverse complement strand
CGCCCTGATGACCCATATCTTCGGGGAATCGGAGGCCGCCAACCCTTTCGAAAGTGACCAGTTGGTGTTGTGCAGTCTGGATTTTCTGGTCGGCAGCGAGCGGGCCCGGGCAGACGCGCTCTCGGCCGGCTGGGACCTCATGGTGGTTGACGAAGCCCATCACCTGGCCTGGAGCCCGACCGAAGCCAGTCCGGAATACCAGGTGGTTGAGGAACTGTCCGCCGTTAGCGAGGGCCTGCTGTTGCTGACGGCAACCCCGGAGCAGGTAGGGGTGGCCAGCCATTTTGCCCGTCTGCGCCTGCTCGACCCGGCCCGTTTCCATGACCTCGAGGCATTTCGTGAGGAAGAGCAACAGTACGAGGCCATCAACGCCGTGGTGCAACGTCTCGGGGATGCGGCTCATGAGATTGACGATGCCGATCGCAACGCCTTGCAAGCCTGGTTGGGGGATGACCTGGCAGATCTGATGTCGGGGCTTTCACCTCGCCAGGCGGTGATGGATGCCCTGCTGGACCGGCACGGCACCGGGCGCGTGCTGTTCCGGAACACCCGGGCTGCAATCCAGGGGTTTCCGGCGCGGCGCCCCAAGCCGGTGCCGCTGGCATGCCCTGAAATGTACCTGTCGCACGGTGTCGGTTTGCCGGGCCTGACCCCGGAGCAGGCCGTTGCCGAAGACCAGTGGCTGGCGCAGGATCCGCGGGTGGCGTGGCTGGAGAAGACCCTGGCCGGCCTGCGCCCCGCCAAGGTAGTCGTGATCTGTGCCCGGGCGGACACCGCCGTGGCACTGGAGCATTACCTGCAGCTTCGGGCCGGCATCCGCAGTGCCGCGTTTCACGAACACCTGAGCCTGGTGGAGCGTGACCGGGCCGCGGCCTATTTCGCCGACAGCGAGCAGGGCGCCCAGGCCCTGATCTGCTCGGAAATCGGCAGTGAAGGCCGCAATTTCCAGTTTGCCCACCACCTGGTGCTGTTCGACCTGCCAGCAAACCCGGACCTGCTGGAGCAGCGCATTGGCCGGCTCGACCGCATCGGCCAGGCCAAGACCATCGATATTCACGTCCCATACCTCAAGGGCACCAGCCAGGAAGTGCAGTACCGCTGGTTCCAGGATGGCCTGAACGGTTTTGCCGAAAGCTGCGCGGTTGGTGTGGCGGTGCAAGGAGCGGTGCAATCCCGTTGGCAGGCAGTGATCGACGGTGACCTCTCGGTACTGGAGGAGCTGGTGTCGGCTTCCGCCGCCGAGACCCTGCGCCTGAAAACGCTGCTGCAGAACGGCCGCGACGCGCTGATTGAACTGAACTCGTGCCGGCGCGATGTCGCCGACGCCCTGATTACTGACATCGAGCGGGAGGAAGGCTCGGCCCAGGTGCGGGATTACATGATGGAGGCGTTCGATATTCTCGGGGTCGACGTGGAAGACCACTCGGACCACGCCGATGTCCTGCGCCCCGGTGAACACTACCAGGCCGGCCATGTGACCGATTTACCCGAAGACGGCGTGACCGTGACCTGGGATCGGCAGAATGCTCTGGAGCGTGAGGATCTGGCGTTCATGAGCTGGGAGCATCCGATGGTGACCGGGGTGATGGATTCGGTCACCAGTTCCGGCCTGGGCAAAGCGGCGCTGGCCAGTCTGTCGGTAAAAGCCCTGCCGCCGGGTACCCTGCTGATGGAGGCGCTGTTCACGGTGCACTGCCCGGCGCCGGAATCCCTGCAACTGACCCGTTATCTGCCGGTCTCGCCGTTGCGGCTGCTGGTGGACGTCAATGGTAAGGAGTTGTCCGCCGCACTGCCCCATGACCGCCTGAACGACCTGTGTTCCAACATCCGACGGCGCACTGCCCAGGCCATCGTGCCGCAGATCCGGCCTCAGGTGGAAACCATGGTGGATCACGTTGAGCGGTTGTCTGAGCCGCATCTGGAGCCCCTGAAGCAACAGGCTCTGGCACAGATTGATGCCGCCTTTACGCCCGAGATCCAGCGGCTGGAGGCGCTCAGGACAGTGAACCCGGCCATCCGGAACGAAGAAATCGACTTCTTCCGTCAGCAATGGCAGGCCGCCAGGGAAGCCGTTGGCCATGCCAGTCTGGCCCTGGAAGGCATTCGCGTTATCGTGACGGCGTAAGCTGTTCTCACCTCATCTGATGAGGTAAGTTGAGCGTAACTGATTGTAGTCTTCGACATTCCTGAACCATGGACGACAGAGAAACCCTATGATGACGCTTATTCTGTTTGTGGTGGCGCTTGCCGGTCTGCTGATCGTGATGCGTCGTGAGTCCGGCGCCAAGCCGGCGATCACCCTCATGGCTGTGGTCGGTCTGCTGTCCTGGATACTGGCCTCCGGCTGGCTGGCACTGTTGCTGTTTGCCGGTGCCGGCCTGACCGCTGCTGCCGGCCTCAGGGGCTTCCGGCAGAGCTGGTTGACCCCGCGGATATTCGCCACCTTCAAGAAGGTGGCGCCAAAAGTGTCCGATACCGAGAAAGTCGCGCTGGAGGCCGGCACGGTGGGCTTCGAGGGCGAGCTGTTCACCGGCAAG
>CBIHLH010000264.1:0-2618 GCA_966210405.1 uncultured Marinobacter sp. | reverse complement strand
GCCCTGGGCATAGACTGGACCTTTCTGGACCATGGCAAGGTCAAGGCTCGTATAGAAGCCAGCGGTGCCGACAGTCGTGCGGCCCTGGCCAACTATCAGCAAACCGTACTGGTCGCTCTGGAGGAAGCGGAGACCCGTCTGGTGCGCTATCAGCGCGCGCAACAACGGGAAAGACGCCTCGAACAGGCCATGAACAACGCTGAAAAAGCCGTGGAACTGGCCCGGGCCCGCTATGAAGAAGGGTTCATCGGCTACTTTGAAGTACTCACGGCGGAACAGGAGTTCACCGCCACCCGGGATGCCGCCGTGCGCAGCCGCACAGCCGTCACCCTGGCCATGGTGGACGTCTACCGGGCGCTGGTGGGTGCACCCGACCGTCGCGGCTGATCCCCCAGGAGCCGGAGTATCAATCGCCCGGCAGACAGAGCCGTTTGCTCTGGGCAGACAGCCGGACCCAGGCGGCCTTATCGTTGCTGTGGATGTTCCGGAGGTAACGGAGCACATCGCTGAAATGGCTGGCCGTTGCGCCCAGTTTCCGACCCTCCTCACGGTGCAGTTTCGCGAGGAGGGTCAGGGACTGATCCCCGTTGTCGCTGCCATTGGCGAGCGAGTTAACCAGAGTAAGGTGAGAAGCGCAGAAGATGTGCATGTTGCGCTGGTCGATATCGACCTCCTCCGCCGCAACGGTTGTGCTGATCATGGCCACTGCGAGGATGGCGGGCACCAGGGCGTTCATGGGCGTCTCTCCGGTAGGGCGGGCCGGTGATGGTCGGCCCCGGTCGTTAATGGCAGAGGTACGTCCTTACTCTTCCTCGACGACAGCCTCACGTTCTCTCTTGTACTCTTCGTAGGATTTATTGGAGCGCTCTATACACGCCTCGTACTGAGCCGGCGGAACGGTATTACATTCCCGACGGTTGTTGTGCTGGATGTTGTCGTATACCGCTTTATTGCTGCATCCAGCCATCAAAAAGACGATACAGGCCATCAGGATCTTGTGCATGGTTTCATCATCCCTAATGAGCAAAGACTGTAGACTAAAACATCCCCTTTTTCGTTACCAGCGGGGCCTCTGATCCAGCTCAATGATCCTGGAAATCAATGAGGAGCCTGTGGGGCCGACTGTCAGGTTCTCCCTGAAGTGCTAGATTGTGTGTAGAAACCGAAATTCATACACATAGGTGCCACATGAGAACGAACATCGTCATTGACGACCAGTTGATGGCCGAAGCCCTCAAAGTCTCTCGCAAAAAAGGCATCACGATCAGAAAAACTGCCGATGTGATTATCGCGACTTTATCCCTTTTGTGGATCACCTTGGGCTTGAGCCTGCTCTGAGAGAAGAATAACGTTTCGGGGAAGTCCACGTCCGACAACAGCCGCTTGTTAACCCCTGAGTTCAAGGTCTTCCCGGATGACCTCTGGGTGGCGGAAAGCAATCTCAATGAGCGCTTTTGCCGCGGGCCTCTGCAACCTCGTTTGGCTCGACACGGCTGACTCGTGCAGCCTTGCCCGCTTTCATTTCTCTAACAGATTGGAGCAGCTTGTTGCCAAGCTCTTCAGCACTCAGGGTCTCGTCACTCATTTTCCAATACCTCACGAATCGACTTCAGGATATGCGCGGGCATGTTTCCCTGAATCTGCTACCGCCCAACGAACCTTTCTACATCCGCCGCTACCCCTGGAATGGGGTAGCCAATTTCCGGATTGGCTGCCAACCAAGCAAAGAAGGCACTTCGCTCTTCCTCGATCCAGATCTTTCTGGCATCCGCTTGACCGACTTGAGTACGCCCAGCATGGGCATGAACTAATGTGCGGAGCCGCCCGTCCGACGCATCGGTGCAGGGTGTTGTGGGGGCTGGGGGTTAGATACCCCTGGCTACCTGATTACACCTCACTTTGGTCAGTGAAGCTGATTAAAAACTTCAGGATGTTGCTCAGCAATGCGCAAAAGAGCGACCGCTGGCCCCTGTGGCTCCCTGCGACCCTGCTCCCAATCCTGAAGAGTTCGCACACTCACTCCCATGAGACCGGCAAAAGCCGATTGCGACATATTCAACTTTAGCCTGATCACTTTGGGGGGCGAGGGCTCTGAAAGCTCATGGGTTCGTAGAGTTAACTTACCCTTCTTGAACTGCTTGATTTCATTGATACCATCAAGAATCTCTGCCCCAAGGTTCCTGTCACCCATTTTTGATTGCCTCCGCTATCTGCTTGAGCGTGTGGCCAGGAATACTGGCGCGCTCTGATTTACTGTACAGCGTGAGCATCCATATCTCGTGGTCAGATTTCTTCCAGTAGTAAATGGCTCTGATGCCACCGCTCTTCCCCGAACCCGCTGGTGCCCATCTAACTTTACGAACACCACCCGAACCTTTAATCAGATCCCCGGCATCTGGCTTTTGCAGAAGATAGGTTTGAAGCCCACGGTATTCCTCGTCCGTGAGATAGTTCGGCAACAGCTTTGTGAACGTTGAAGTTTCGATGAATAGCATTACAAGAATATACGGCGATGCCGTATAAAACTCAAGGCCGGATCATTGAGGTGTAACGCTAAGGCAATCTGAACCGCCCCGGATATTGCGGAGGCCCGTTGGTTTAAGTCACGCCGCCATTGC
>CBIHLH010000263.1:0-2619 GCA_966210405.1 uncultured Marinobacter sp. | reverse complement strand
GTCCGCCACCGCTGTGATTTCCGCCATTGTGGTGGCCAAGCAGTTATACGGCGGCCTGGGCTCCAACCCGTTCAACCCCGCCATGGTTGGCTACGCCCTCGTGCTCATATCCTTTCCCGTTGCCATGACCACCAACTGGGCTGAAGCCGGTCTGCTCTGGCAGAACGCTCCCGGCTTTGGAGAAACCCTGGCGACCATCGCCTCGGCAACACAAACCACCGTCGATGGCTGGACCATGGCCACCCCGCTCGATGAATACAAGCACAAGATTGCCAGCCATACCGCCAGCGAAGTGCTCAACCACCCGACGTTCGGGGACGGCATTGCCCGGGGATGGGAGTGGGTCAACGCCGCATTCCTGGCGGGCGGCCTGGTGCTGCTGGCGCTGCGGATCATCACCTGGCACATTCCGGCCGGTTTTCTCGGAGGGCTGGCGATCATGAGTCTGGCCTTTGGCAGCAACGCCGACCAATACGCGCCCCTGAGTCTGCACCTGCTCGCCGGAGGCACCATGCTGGGCGCCTTCTTTATTGCCACTGATCCGGTTTCCGCAGCGACCAGCCACCAGGGCAAGCTCATTTACGGTGCCGGTATTGGTATCCTGATTTATCTGATCCGGGCCTGGGGCAACTACCCGGACGCGGTGGCGTTCTGTGTGCTGCTGATGAATTTCGCGGTGCCGTTTATCGACCACTACACACCACCGAGAACCTACGGCCACCATAAGGCACGCCGGGGCGTGCCGGGCCGGAATCAGGGATAAATCATGGCCACGATTTCGCAATCCATTGTTCGTAGTGCCATCGGCCTTGGTCTGTTCGCCATGATCACCGGGGGCACCATTGCCCTGACCCAGGCGGTCACCGAACAACGAATCCGGGAACAGGCCGCCAAGGCAGAAGCCAGGGCGCTTTTTGAAATCATTCCGGAAAGCGCCCATGATAACCAGTTGCTGGAGGATACCGTTCAGTTACCCGCGAGTGACCGGCTGGATACCGAACAGCCGCCGAAGGCCTGGGTAGCCCGTCGTAATGGCGAGCCAGTGGGCATGATTCTTCCCGTCGTCGCGCCAGACGGCTATTCCGGAGACATCCGGCTACTCGTCGGTATCGCCACGGACGGTACCGTTCTGGGCGTGCGGGTGACCAGTCACAAGGAAACCCCGGGGCTCGGCGACCGGATCGAAACCCGGAAATCGGACTGGATCACCGCGTTCGAAGGGCGATCCCTGGGGCAGCCTCCGCACAGCGAATGGAACGTCAAAAAGAACGGCGGTGACTTCGACCAGTTCACTGGCGCCACCATCACGCCACGGGCTGTCGTCAAGGCTGTCCGGAAAACGCTGGTTTACTTCCGGCAGAACCGGCAGGTCATTCTGGAGCGCCTGGGCCAGCCTCCCACACTCCGGAAGAAACCCCTGACCCCCGAGTCCGTTGCCGGTGAATCCACGACCCTGGAGCACTCCTGATTATGGCCAGCAAGACCTCCCCCGAGATCATCCGTGACGGCCTGTGGGACAATAACCCGGCCCTGGTGCAGGTGCTGGGCCTGTGTCCGCTGCTGGCAGTGACCAGCACCGTGGTCAATGCCATCGGTCTGGGCATCGCCACTCTGATGGTCTTGATGGGCTCAAACCTGGCGGTCTCGCTGATCCGCAATTTTGTCGGCGAGTCTGTTCGGCTGCCTGCGTTCGTGATGATCATCGCGTCGTTCGTTACCTGCGCGGAATTGCTGATGCAGGCGTTTACCTACGAGCTTTACCAGATTCTGGGTATTTTTATCCCGTTGATCGTGACCAACTGCGCGATTCTCGGCCGCGCTGACGCCTTCGCGTCCCGTAATGCACCGGGGCCCGCTCTGCTGGATGGCGTCATGATGGGCCTTGGCTTCCTGGCGGTGCTGGTGGTGCTCGGGGGATTGCGTGAGCTCGTCGGCCAGGGAACCCTGCTGGTAGACATGAATCTCCTGCTGGGCCCCGCCGCGGCAGATTGGGTGATCCGACCGTTCGAGCATTACCCGGACATGCTGTTCATGGTGTTGCCCCCCGGCGCCTTTGTCGGACTGGGGCTGTTGATCGCACTGAAAAACGGAATCGACAATCACCTGAAAGAGCGGCGCAAGACCTCCGAACCAGCTGCAATCCCCGGTGGCAGTAAGCGCGTTCGTGTGACGGGTAGTATTTCATGATCCATTGGCCAGACGGTTTTCATCGCCCATGAACAAGAATAAACGCACCGAAATTTTTACCCGGCTGCGGGCCGCCAATCCGGCCCCGACCACGGAACTCAACTACACCACCTCGTTCGAGTTGCTGATTGCGGTGATTCTCTCTGCCCAGGCGACCGATGTCGGCGTGAACAAGGCCACCAACAAACTGTTCCCGGTTGCCAATACGCCGGAAGCCATTTACGCCCTCGGGGTTGATGGCCTCAAGGAATACATCAAAACCATCGGTCTGTTTAACAGCAAGGCCGAGAATGTGATCAAAACCTGCCGACTGCTGATCGACAGGCACGACGGTAAAGTGCCGGAGAAGCGCGAGGACCTGGAGGCGTTACCCGGGGTGGGTCGAAAAACCGCCAATGTCGTTCTCAATACGGCCTTTGGCCAGCCGGCAAT
>CBIHLH010000262.1:0-2643 GCA_966210405.1 uncultured Marinobacter sp. | reverse complement strand
CGTTGCTGATTCCATGAAAGTCAGCCCCGGCCATTTCGTTAGCGCTCCCCTTAAAGCAGGCTCAGGCTGAGCATTAAGGCGAGGCTTCCGAGCACGGTAATAAACCTGATAGAAAAGCTGCTGGAGCTTCAGATAACGAACGGTATGTAGAAGCAGGATCCAACGCTTCATTGCTGTTTCAAAAACTCCACAATACGGTTACAGGCACGGCCATCCCCATAGGGGTTATGGGCCTGGGACATCCGCTGATAAACCTGCTCGTTATCCAGCAGTTCCTGCACCGCATCACGGATAACGCTGCTCTCTGTGCCCACCAATCGAACTGTACCGGCATCTGCAGCCTCCGGGCGTTCCGTTGTGTTGCGCATAACCAGCACAGGTTTACCCAATCCGGGCGCTTCCTCCTGCACACCGCCACTGTCCGTCAATACCAGAAAGGCCTTCTGCATCAGGTACACGAAAGGCTCATAGCCCAGGGGAGCAATCAAGTGGACATTGGGCAAACCTTCCAGAAGCTGGTTTACCGGTCCTTGCACATTGGGGTTGAGGTGAACAGGATATATGAAATGCGTATCGGGATTGCCTTCTGCCAAGGCCCTCAGGGCCTTGCAGATATTCTCAAAGCCGTTGCCAAAGTTCTCGCGGCGGTGCCCTGTAACCAATACGTAGCGGTTGTCAGTGACACCGATATTCAAGCCAGCACCCGTCAGGGAGTCATTAACCTGCTGAAACAACGCGGATGAGTCAGCGGTTTTCCGGACCACCCATTGCAAGGCATCAATAACGGTATTGCCCGTAACGAGCAGCCGTTTCTCAGCAACACCCTCTGCTAGCAATGCCGTTCGATTACGTTCAGTGGGCGCAAAATGCCAGTGCGCCAGCCTTCCGGTCAGCGTGCGATTGGCTTCCTCCGGCCATGGAGAAGACAAATCACCGGTACGGAGACCCGCCTCCACATGACCAACTCGTATCTGCTGATAAAAAGCCGCCAGCGTAGCCGCGAAAGTAGTCGCGGTATCTCCGTGAACCAGCACCACATCCGGCCTGAAGTCTGTGAGAACATCACGCAAGCCAAGCAGAACCTTGCTGGTTACATCATAAAGATCCTGCCCCGGCCGCATGACATCCAGATCATAGTCCGGCTGAAGCGAAAACAGCGCCAGGACCTGGTCCAGCATTTCCCGGTGCTGAGCCGTAACAGCCACTCTTGCCTCGAAATAGTTGTCCGCCTGAAGGGCCTTGACCAACGGCGCCATTTTGATGGCTTCTGGCCGGGTGCCAAAAACGAGCAGGACCTTCATGCTTGCGACACCCCGCAGAAGTCCAGTACCTTGCCGGCAACCTCAAGTTTCTGAAACTCCCGGTGCCCAACCAGATAAATGACGATATCGGCCTCTGCCGCCGCATATGTCCAATCCGTCAAAGTTAAACTCGCGTGTTTTTTCAGGTTCGGCTCAACAGCCAGGGGCTGAACATCAGCCGCCACCAGTTGCTGAAAAACCCAAAGCGCCGGAGACTCCCGAAGGTCGTCAATATTCGGCTTGAAGGCAAGCCCCATGCAGGCAACTACGGGATTGCGCCCTTTCTCTCTCCTGAAGGAGGACACCTCCGCCTTGATTTTTTCCACCACCCACTCGGTTTTACGGGTATTCACTTCCCGCCCTGAACGAATCAAACGGGCATCGTCACCGCCCTCATGTACGATAAACCAGGGGTCCACCGCAATGCAGTGCCCGCCTACACCCGTGCCCGGTTGCAAAATGTTCACCCGTGGGTGGCGATTCGCCAGCCGGATCAGCTCCCAGACATCAATACCGAATTTGTCACTTAGCAACGAAAGTTCATTGGCAAAGGCGATATTCACATCGCGGAAGCTGTTTTCCGTCAGCTTCGCCATCTCGGCCGTGCGAGCATCGGTTACCAGGACTTCACCGGTTACAAAGGTGCGGTAGAAGGCCGCCACCTTTTCACTGGCCTCAGGTGTAATACCTCCCACAATACGGTCATTTTCGACAAGCTCCCGCATGATATGGCCCGGTAAAACCCGCTCCGGGCAATGAGCAATATGGATGGCACCGGTATCAACGCCACTGTCACGCAGGGTTTGGGCAACCTTCTCAGTAGTGCCCACCGGGGAGGTGGACTCCAGGATCACCAAGTCACCGGGCTTGATGACTGGTGCAATCGACTGAGCTGCACTCAGTACATAGTCGATATTAGGGATAAAGCCGTCATGGAAGGGCGTAGGCACGGCAAGAATGAACACATCCGCCAGCTCGGGCCTCAAGGAAGCTTTAAGATGCCCGGAGTTAACCGCCGAATGAACAAAAGAGTCCAGATCCGGTTCGACGATGTGAATATCACCCTGGTTGATGGTATCCACCACCTCTGGTGATATGTCCACGCCCTGAACCTGGTAGCCCCGATTGGCCAGGAGAGCGGCAGATGGCAAGCCGATGTAGCCCAGGCCAACGATACAAATTTTCAGATCAGACAACATACAGAATCCTGAACCTATTGCTGAGAACGTAAAAGCTCGGCAGCTTCGATGGACACCCGAGCCACCTCAAACACCTCCTCTGGGCTTATCGGGCAAGGAAGGCCCTTCTCGATGCTCTCCAAAAATGCTGCCGCACAGGCTTT
>CBIHLH010000261.1:0-2699 GCA_966210405.1 uncultured Marinobacter sp. | reverse complement strand
GTCCTTGGTGAAGGCGACGTCACACTCGACGATGCCCGCCCCCATCCGGGCTGCAGCCACATAGGATTCCAGCGTGTGCTCGGGGAACTGCATCGGCGCACCCCGGTGACCAATGGAGAACTCAGACCTCTTGAGATGACGAGCGTTGCACGACTGCAACCGCTCCTTCAATGGCCCCTCATCCATGTCCGCCACCAGCCAGAACGGCCGCGGCCCGATCTGTACAGCCGCCTTGCGCGACCCGTGCCCACGCCAGGCATGCGGCGGACTATCTTTCCATTCTTCCAGCCCCGGCGGCACCCAGTGACCATCGGATCCCTTGCCCGGTGAGGCATGGGCGGATGACAGAAAAGCAGACATCAGGGTGAGTGAGCACACCAGAATGCTCGCGAACGTGCGTAACTTCATAACCGGCTCCTTGTGAAATGAATGATACTGCTCACTCAGTATCCACAGACGGGGTTACCACGGGATGACGTTTTCAAGACCGGACACCACGCTCATGGATGGCGGCTAACCGGCTCATCGTCCCGTATCCGCAGAAAACTGGCAAAGCGCGGCAACCCCGTGGCGGTGTAGCCATAATGCTTGAAAGTGATTGTGGTACCCGGCGGCGGTGGCGACGCCCGCTCGGCATCGCTGAATCCGGTGCCGATCCGGAACCGCCGGCCGTCCTCCCATTCCACCAGCAGCGAGCCCATCAACCCCCGGTATTTGCCCTCGCCCGGCAGGAGGCGGATCACTACGGCCTCATCGTCATCGTACTGCTTCACCTTCAGCAGATCGTCGGTACGCCCGGTCTGATGGTCACTACGGCCCAACCGTAACATCAGGCCCTCCCCGCCAGCATCGACAACCGCATCGAGTTGCCGCATCAGGGCCTCGTGGGTGGTGGCCCGACGCTGCTCCACCACCGCCAGAAACGGTGAACCTACACCTTCCACCAAGGCCCGAAGCCGCACCAGGCGCTCTTCAAACGGCACCGCCATCGGCAGATCAAACGCCATGAAGCGGATCCTGCGCCAGTCCGCATCCACCGGCCTGGCCTTACGCACCGCCCCCGACAGCTCGGCAAATGTGCCCCGCCCCATCCACAGCTCTCCGTCCAGAGGCCGTTCGGGAAACCCCTCGGTAAACCAGTGCGGCGCCCGGTACTCATGACCGCCCCGGGACAGGAACCGCTCGCCGGTCCAGTAGGCACGCACACCGTCAAGCTTTTCGCTGACCCAGTAGCCCTCAAGCGGCATGCCTTCTTGATAGACGTTGGCCAGTGCGAGCTTTGGTGGTTCCGCCCAAACGGCTGGGGAGAGCCATAGCGAAACCAGCACCAGCAGAGGCACCGACAGGAATAATCGAGGGGGCATGGGCATAGCAGTTCCTTTGCTTAAAATAAGCGGTTCACCAAATCTGTCCGGTTGCGGCGTTTGTAGGCTTCGTAATCTTCCTCGCTCATGTTGCGCCAGTAGTACGGGGGCTGGCGAGTCGCGCACCATGGATGCGGCGGAGCCTCTTTTCCAACTGTTGCTCCAGGCCCGTTTTACCCGTGACTTTCCGGCCGTCCTTCCATAATCCGATGGTGGCGTAAAGCCTGATAACTCCGTTTCGCCTATCAGCCAGATCATTGAGGCCTACGCCATCGTTGCCTCGTTCAGATTCGGTACGCTGTACTGCATCTGGTCCTCCAGCGTGTGCCATGGGAAATTCCGGATTTTGTCCATGTGGGCGGGGTAGCCCTCTTTTTCCCACCATTCCAGGTCCAGCGTGGCCCAGTAGTCGGCGGGGCGTTGGCGTTTGCCCGCTGCGTCGTACTCGGCGGTGGTGGGATCCAGGTGGCGGTAGGGTTCGAGGGCCGGGATATCCGGCAGTGGCTGGCTGACATCCATGTAGCGCTGGAGTTCATCCCAGTGAGCGTAGAGTTCCACTTTCTGCGTGCTGTGCACCTCGGCAACCGCCGTCTGCCAGCCGCTGTAGCGGTGGCGAAGCTGTAGCTTATAGCTGACCGGCCCTTTGGGTTGGACGTGGTAAGAAATGTAAGGGTCGAACTCGATAAACGGCGCCTCGAAGGTTTCTTCACGCCAGGTGCGGAATTTGACCATGCCGGTGGGGCGGAAGAAGCCGCAGCCCAGGTCTTTAACGATGAAATCGGGGTTATGCTCGAGGAACCAGGTGAAGGGGTAGCGGAAAAAGAGGTGGAGGCCGACAATAATTCCGGTCAATTTTAGAAAGAAAATGAAATGCGTGGTGCCATGAATGAGCGCGTAAAAAATTCCACCGCCCAGGCTCAGGCTAAGAAGCCATTTGAGCATTCCATAGTCTGCGAAAGACCCGGCCAACATAAATAATAATTGCCAGCGAGTTTTAATAAACTCGGCAGGTTTTTGCTGATGAGTCCACGAAGGTCCAGCTAAATTTCGTTCTTCGCATCCGGATGAACGCTTTTGGTAGGTTTCGGCTGAGCTCGGGGTGACATGAATATCCAAACCCGCGTAGTTCGCCCAACCCAAGCGCTCGACTAGGTCGCCACCTTCCAGTGCCTTTGCAAATCCACCTGAATCTTCCAGAGATCTTTGCTTTGGAATCGAGTCGGACCGAAAAGCCGTCTTGGGGTAATCACTCATCATCTCTGATTGATTATCGATGCCATTCAACGTCCAGATCCTCCATCGTATGAGTCACTTCCTGACTCTCGTATTCCCCTG
>CBIHLH010000260.1:0-2714 GCA_966210405.1 uncultured Marinobacter sp. | reverse complement strand
GCCCTCGGGGACCACTCCATCACCATCGACTGCGATGTCATCCAGGCCGACGGCGGCACTCGCACGGCGGCCATTACCGGCGGCTGCGTGGCACTCGTCGACGCCCTGAACCATCTGGTTGCGGAAAAGCGCCTGAAGAAATCCCCTCTGAAACAGATGGTCGCGGCGTTTTCCGTGGGCATTTACAAGGGCACGCCGGTTGTCGACCTGGACTACCCGGAAGACTCCGAAGCGGAGACCGACATGAACGTGATCATGACCGACCAGGGTGGCTTTATCGAGATTCAGGGAACAGCGGAAGGTGCGCCGTTTGTTCAGGAGGAGCTGGACAACATGCTGGTACTGGCCAAACAGGGTATTGAGCAGTTATTCGAGATTCAGAAAGCGGCGCTGGCTGACTGAGTCCGCCGCCCGCGTGTCCGGAGGGGGAGACCTTTCCGGGACACGCTACAAGCACATCCCTGTGCGCTCGGCTCCGGCCTTCCCTGGCCGGAGACGGTCCCGGAAAGGTCTCCCCCTCCGAACCCGCTACCATTCAGTAAACTGTCAGGCTCAGAATCCGATCTCTATATCGTAATCCATGATCACCGGCGCGTGATCGGAAAATCGGGTTGCGTCGTCAATCCAGCCGTCCAGGATGGTTTTCCGAATTCCTGGCGTCAGCAACTGGTAATCCACCCGGATACCGGCATTCTTGCGGGAACCCTCCGCCTGCTCCGGCCACCAGGTAAACTGGCTGCTCTGCTTGTTGATGTCCCGGAACGCATCAACACAACCCATTTCATCAAACAGGCGATCAAGCCATGCCCGCTCATGGGGCAGGAATCCGGAAAAATCGAGTTTGTGATAGAGCGGGCTGGCGTCCGTCACATGATGGGCGGTCTGCAGATTGGCGCCGAAGATAAACTGGCGCCGCTTGCGCAGGGTCTTCTGCATATGCAGGCCAAAGGCCTCCATGAAATCATCCTTGTGATCGAGCACGGTCAGGTCGTCCTCACCGATCAGCTCCTCTTCACGCCCAAGGGCACAAGGCGCCAGCACACAGGCGACCGAGACCTTGTCAAAATCCGCCTGGATAAACCGTCCTTCACGATCCGCCTGTTCATTGGCAAACCCGTACATGATCGCTTTCGGGAAATGGCGGGTGTATATACCAACACCGCCATCCTCATTATTTTCGCCGTCAATGAAATAGGCTTCGTAACCCGGCGGGATCAGATTGTAGTCTTCAATCTCATACGCGCGCATGCGGTGATCCTGAACGCAAACCACGTCAGCGTCCTGCCCGGCCAGCCAGTCGAAAAACCCCTTTTCAACAGCCTGTGCGAGGCCATTGACGCTGATTGATACTACCCGCATACGTGTTCCCTGATTCGGTTTGTGTGTATGATACCGTTTTTACGCACTAATTAAAGATCAACACCCGCCAGAAGCCTTGCCATGCATGACTATCAGCAAACTTTCATCGAATTCGCCATCCGCCGGAACGTACTGCGATTTGGTGAATTCACGCTCAAGTCCGGGCGTACCAGCCCCTACTTCTTCAATGCCGGGCTGTTCAACACCGGGGACGACCTGCTACAGCTAAGCAAGGCCTATGCCGCCGCGATTGCACGCAGCGGGCTCGATTATGACATCATATTCGGGCCTGCCTATAAGGGCATACCGTTGGCAACGGTTACCGCCATGGCGCTGGCTACAGACGGTAACAGCAAACCCTTTGCCTTTAATCGCAAGGAAAAGAAAGATCATGGCGAGGGCGGCAACCTTGTTGGCGCGCCATTGCAGGGCAAGGTGCTGATCGTTGACGATGTCATCACCGCCGGCACCGCCATCCGCGAGTCCATCGACCTGATCCGCGCGGCGGGGGCCGAACCCGCCGGTGTGCTGATTGCACTGGACCGGCAGGAAAAGGGTAAGGGTGAGCTGTCGGCGATCCAGGAAGTGGAACAGGAATTCGGGATCCCGGTGGTCAGCATCATTCGCCTGGAACAGGTTCTGGACTACCTCAAGGCCAACCCGGAGTTCTCCGGCCATGCCAGCAGGGTCGCCAGTTATCGGGAACGCTATGGAGTCTGATTAATGCCCCAACGCCTGAGCGCATTTTCAGCCACTGCTTCTGCCATTGTACTGACCCTGGGCATGGTCGCCCAGTCAGAAGCAGGCATGTACCGTTACACGGATGAAAACGGCCAGGTCGTCATCAGCAACACCATTCCCCAGGAAGCCACCAAACGGGGCTACGACATTCTCGGTGCCAACGGTCGAGTGGTGGAAACCATACCGCCGGCACCCACGGACGAAGAGATCGCAGCCCGGGAAGCCGAAAAGCAACGCCAGGAAGCGCTGAAGCGCCAGCGGGAGCATGACCAACGGCTGCTGGAACGTTTCAGCCACCCCGACCAGGCCGTGAAGTCCATGTACCGGAAAGTCCGGGAACTGGAGGGGCTGATCCAGCTGAAGCGCGGCAACATTTCAGTGATTTCCAGTCAACTGGATAGTGAACAAAGCAAAGCCGCGGACCTGGAACGGGCGGGCCGGGAAATCCCGGAAGCCATGCTCGAAAAACTGCGACGACTGGAATCACAGATCCGCGACATTGAACGCGAGATCGCCTCTCAGAGCCAGGAAATTGAGAGGCTGAAACAGGCGTTTCGGGACGATATCAAACGCCTGGAAGAAATCACCGGTGAACCACGGACCCTGCCCCTGGA
>CBIHLH010000259.1:0-2721 GCA_966210405.1 uncultured Marinobacter sp. | reverse complement strand
GTCCCGACGCCGGCGCAAACGATGCCAGCGAAGCGCCGGAAGAGGCAGGGAACCCTACCTCGACTGACAAGCGTTACTCCGTGATCACCGATCAGAACGAGCTGGACACCTGGATTGAGAGGTTGCGACGGGCCTCGTTGTTTGCGTTCGACACCGAGACCACCAGTCTTCGTTACATGGACGCGGAAATCGTCGGCGTCTCCTTTGCCGTTGAAGCAGGCGAAGCCGCCTATGTTCCCCTCGCCCACGATTACATGGGCGCTCCGGATCAGCTCGATCGGGACACCGTGCTGGCCCAGTTGAAGCCACTTCTGGAAGACCCGGCGCAGCCCAAGCTCGGCCAGAACCTGAAATACGACAAGAACGTCCTCGCCAACCACGGCATCACCCTGGAAGGCATTGCCGAAGACACCATGCTGGAGTCCTACGTGCTCAACTCCGTGGCCGGCCGCCACGACATGGACAGCCTGGCGATGCGGTACCTTGGCGAACAAACCATCACCTTCGAATCCATCGCCGGCAAAGGCGCCAAGCAGCTTACGTTTAACCAGATCGAGCTGGAGAAAGCAGGCCCCTATGCGGCGGAAGACGCCGACATCACCTTGCGGCTGCACCAGGTGCTGCGCCCGAAGCTGCGGGAAACCGGCAAGCTGGCCTCGGTGTACGAGGACATTGACCTGCCGCTGGTACCGGTACTCTCGAGAATGGAGCAGCGCGGCACGATGATCAGTGCCAGCACACTCCGGCAACACAGCCAGGAGCTGGCAGAACGGCTGGCCGAACTGGAGCGGGAAGCCTGTGATGTGGCGGGCGAAACCTTCAATCTCGGCTCCACCAAACAGCTCCAGGCTATTTTTTACGACAAGATGGGGCTGCCGGTGATCAAAAAGACCCCGAAAGGTGCTCCCTCCACGGCCGAACCGGTGCTGCAGGAACTGGCCCACGAACACGAGCTGCCCAGGCTGATCCTGGAGCACCGCAGCCTCAGCAAACTCAAGTCTACCTACACCGACACACTGCCCGGCCTGATCCACCATCGCACCGGGCGGATTCACACCTCCTATCACCAGGCGGTGGCCGCGACGGGCCGGCTATCGTCCTCGGAACCCAACCTGCAGAACATTCCCATCCGTAGCGAACAGGGGCGCCGGATTCGTCAGGCGTTCATCGCTCCGGAGGGCTACCGACTGGTGGCGGCCGACTATTCCCAGATTGAGTTGCGAATCATGGCGCACCTGTCCGGCGACAAAGGGCTGCTGAGTGCGTTTGAAAAAGGCGAGGACATTCACAAGGCAACGGCGGCGGAAGTCTTCGGGGTGGCCGTGAACGACGTCTCCGGCGACCAGCGCCGCAGTGCCAAGGCCATTAATTTCGGGCTGATCTACGGCATGTCCGCGTTCGGGCTGTCACGCCAGCTGGACGTGGGCCGCACCACCGCCCAGCAATACATCGACCGCTATTTTGAGCGCTATCCCGGCGTGCTGAAATACATGGACGATATTCGCCGGCAGGCCCACGACGACGGCTACGTCGAGACCCTGTTCGGCCGGCGCCTGTACCTGCCGGAGATCAATGCCCGCAACAAGCAGATGCAACAGGCGGCAGAGCGCACCGCGATCAATGCCCCCATGCAAGGGACCGCGGCAGATATCATCAAACGCGCCATGCTGGACGTTGAATCGTGGCTGATGCGCGACCATGCAGACAATGCCCGCATGACCATGCAGGTGCACGACGAACTGATTCTGGAAGTGAAAGCTTCTGCCATTGATGACATCCGGGAAGGACTCATCCGCCGCATGTCCGCCGCGGCGTCACTGGACGTGCCCCTGCTGGTGGAAGCGGGCGTCGGTGACAACTGGGACCAGGCGCACTGACGGCGCGCCTGGCCAGCCCGGGTTAACGTCCGTTCAGAATGCCTTGCTGACCTGCAGGGCAGCGCTCCAGGCACTCAGGTCATAGGTTGCCTGGTAACGAGCTGGCGTAGCCGGCTGGGTTGGGTTGTCATGGCTATACTCCCGGTCGTCCACCCTGGCATCTCCGGAGAACAGCAAGGTTCCTACAGCGGCGTCCACAGTCCAGCCGCTGCGCACGTCCTTCCATTGAGTTCCCAGGGTAAGCCAGTGCCGATCCTGTGACGGTATACGGGCGGTCACGTACTGCTCGTTCACCGGCGACTCATCCCAGGCATAACCAGCTTTCAGTGCCCACTCCGGCGTGGCCTGCCAGATACCGCCGAGATTGAACTGCCAGGTGTTGTTCCACTTTTCGGTCACGTGACTGATATACGGATAGCCCGACACGGACGACACTTCCCCCGGATTCGACCGGCGGCTGATAATGTCCAGTTCCTCAAAACGACCCCATTTGGCGTAGGTTGCCCCGGCGAGCAACGTGAACTCCTCGTTAAACCGGTGACGCAAGCCCAGAGTCGCACTCTCGGGAATAGCCAGCGGCACCCGGACCTTCTCCGTCAACGTCGTGGTTTGGCCAGGCGAGGTCAGTACCGGAAAGTTGGAAATGGTGGCATCCCCCTTCAGATCCAGCTCGGTACCGGTTTGTGCGCTCAGGCCGACCTGGGTCATTGGCGAAAGCTCGTACAGGAAACCGACGCGGAACGTCGCACCAATATCGTCGCCTTCGATGTCGGCGTAGGGCTCGTCAAGGGCCAGGGCAGCCGGGCCGGCCGATCCTTTCCGGGTGCGCCGCGTTGTCCCGGTC
>CBIHLH010000258.1:0-2805 GCA_966210405.1 uncultured Marinobacter sp. | reverse complement strand
CAATAAACTGGCCGCTTAAACGCGGTCATTTGGACAACTGGGTTGAAAATCGCCGATCCCAGGTACCGCAATGACGACACTGGTCGGCTGGTCTACGACCCTGCCATCCTGCTGAAGATCATCCTGTTCGCCTACTCCAAGGGCATCACGTCCAGCCGAGAGATGCAGTGGTGCTGCGAGACCAACGTCATCTTCAAAGCCCTGTCCTGCGATACCGTTCCCCACTTCACCACGCTGGCTAAGTTTGTCAGCAGCCACGCCGACCAGATCGAAGCGCTGTTTGAGCAGGTACTGCTGGTGTGCCATGAGCAGGGTTTGCTGGGTAACGAACTCTTCGCCATCGACGGCTGCAAGATGTCCTCCAACGCCGCCAAGGAATGGTCCGGCACCTTTAAAGAGCTGGAAGAGAAACGCAAGAAGCTCAAGCGACTCATCCGCCACCACCTGAAAGAACACCATGAACGGGACGAGGCCGAGACCGAAGCCGAACTGGATCGGGATATCCGCCGGGCCAAGACAGTCCTTTCCCTTGATGAGTCTTTGCAGAAAGTCGACCGCTTCCTAAAGACGAGCAGCCCAAGGATGGGCCAGGGGAAACGACGCAAGGAAGTGAAGAGCAACGTCACCGATAACGAAAGCGCGAAGATGACCACCAGCAAGGGCACGATCCAGGGCTACAACGGCGTCGCCACGGTGGACAGGAAACACCAGATCATTATTGATGCGCAGGCCTTTGGCGAAGGCCAGGAACACCACACTCTACAACCAGTACTGGAAACCGTCGAAGCCCGGTTCAAGAAACTGGGCATCGCCGAGAACATCTACCAACAAGGCACCATCATCACGGCCGACACCGGCTTCGCCAACGAAGCCAACATGAAATACCTGCACGAACGGCGGATCAATGGCTACGTGCCGGACAACAAGTTCCGCAGTCGGGATCCAAAGTTCCAGAACCAGAAAGACAAGTACGGCAAACGCCATCAAAACCTGCCAGACAAGGGCTGGAAAGACACGATTCCCGCCAGTGAATTCCAGTTCGACCCCGTGAAGCTGACCTGTATCTGTCCAGCAGGAGAAAGCCTCAAATACTACGGCACCCGAGCAGACCAGAACGGTCAGAGTCGAGCCTACTTCCAGGGCCGTTTGCTGCAATGCCGTCACTGCCCTAAAAAACACCAGTGCATGCACAACCCTGAAGCCGCCAACCACCGGAAAGGGAAAGGCCGACAGGTGTCGTTCACCATCGAGCACAAGCGCCTGCCCAATTACACCGATTGGATGAAGCACCGAGTGGACAGTCAGCAAGGCAAAGAGATATACAGCCACCGGATGTCGGTGGTGGAACCGGTGTTCGGGAACATTGGCACCAATAAAGGGTTAAACCGGTTTAGCTTGCGAGGCAAGAAAAAGGTGCAGGGTCAATGGCGGCTATACTGCCTGGTACACAATATTGAGAAGTTGGCGAACTATGGGCAGATGGCCGCGTGATGCGGGATCAATCACCCAGGGAAGTGGCCGTTGGCAGGCCAGTAGCAACCGCACTATCAGCGGCAAGGCACCGGAACCGGAACCGGAACCGGAACCGGAACCGGTGATGGAATAGGAAAATCGGGATAAGTGGCCGGTTGATGGCCGAAAAAACAATCTGGACATCAGGCGGTGGGAACTTGCCCGGAATCAGGTTTTTCTACAGCCTCGTTATGCTGAGAGGAGTTCATGATTGTCAGTTATTGAAAGCTTTGTCGCATTCGCAAACGAAATCTTCAGGCCTTTTTTGCTTATAGCATCGTCTGCTTTCGCAGTTTATTTTGCTTGCAAGAAGATCGGCCATAAGGTCTTGGCACAGTACAGCGTTGGCGGCGACATTTTCACGCCTTTCCAGATAAAGGAAGTGGTGTTCTCCAACAAGAAAGATAAGCCAGTCAGCATCTATTCGATATACGCAGTTTTTGAAAAGGACTTGTGGATAGAGCTAGAGAAATTTTCGCCTCCCGCGAAAATCAAGCCATTTGAGTCCGCTTCGTTCAAAATTGAGCCATACAGTTATTTAAGTGTTTCCTCTGACGACTTCGAGCCGGACTATATGAAGGCAAGAATATACATCGAGTCAGATGATCATGTTATCGAATGCGAGTCACTCAATAGGCCTGAGTTGATTAATGAACAGAAGCGTGTATCCAAGAACAAGTGCCAATTTGCTGGTTTCACATATAACGAAAATCTGTCACACATAATTCTGCATGTCATGAATGGCAAAAAGAGATGCGCTTTCATCGATAAAAGCGGGTATATCGGAAACGAATGGGGATTTTCTCCAAACCACTTAGGGGAGGTCCCGAGCAAGGAAAACATAGTAAGGATGCTCCGGCTGAGCGGTTTGGATAAAGCGTTTGAATATTACCGTTGTGGCGAGCTCGGTCGCCCAAGAAGCATAATCGGGTAGCCGGGGGTATTTAACCCCCAGCCCCCACAACACCCTGCACCCTGCACCCTGCACCCTGCACCAATACGTCGGACCGGCGGCTCCGCACAGGGCGTTTCACCGAGAATGGTGAAGCCTGATCCATCCATCGCGCAGTGATGCCAGTCCCTCGGCTTCCAGATAGTCATAAGACAGTCCCTGTTGAATACCCGGCGTCTTCGAGCTGCGCCAGGGGCCTTTGCTGGTAATGCCACACGCCACTGCGGCCTACACATGAACACGAGCTTCGTGACTGAATCTGCAACCTGCCTAACCAGCCAAAGATTTGAGGTGGACCCCATCAGTTGGACAGCTTGATGGTGCAGTTAAGCTCTGATCCG
>CBIHLH010000257.1:0-2876 GCA_966210405.1 uncultured Marinobacter sp. | reverse complement strand
CCAGCGTACTCAGCCCGATGGAGCCCGTGGCCCCCAAGATCGTGATACAGCGCTTCACCACAGTCACCAGTGCCCGGTCGCAAGCCAGCCAAGTTGCGTGATGGCCAGGGCGAAAACAGGGATTGCCGCAGTCAGGCTGTCAATACGATCCATAATACCCCCGTGGCCCGGCAGCAACTGGCTGCTGTCTTTAATACCCCGGAACCGTTTGAGCATGCTCTCAAGCAAGTCCCCGACCACCGAGACCAGCCCGGTTACCAGGCTGGCAAGCACCAGCAGCAACGTTTCAACGGTGTCTGCCGATGCCAGGACACTGATCACAACGGCAAACACACCCACCGCAATCAGCCCGCCCCAAACGCCGGCCCAGGACTTACCGGGGCTGACCCTGGGCGCGAGCTTCGCCTTGCCAAAGGCCCGTCCGGCAAAATAGGCGCCAATATCAGCGACCCAGACCACGCAAAACACGTACAGAATGACCAGCAGGTTATTGGTGCTGTCACCAAACTGGAACCCGCCGGTGCGAAGGTGATTCAGACCCACCCAGGCAGGCACCAGAACCAGCAGGCCCATGACGGCTCTCGCCGGTATGCTGCCCCAGCGCGCTGCCCCGCCAGGGTAGCTGCGTACCAGCAGGAATCCCACCACCCACCAGACCAGGGCAAGCCAGAGCACGGCAACTGCCGGCACGTTCAGCAGGCCATAGAGTACTGCGGCCGTCACCAGGGCGTAGACGACGCGACCCGCCTGCCCTTCGAGGCCAGACAGGTTGGCCCATTCCCAGGCGCCGAGGGTAATGATGGCACCGGTGAACAGGGCAAACCCCAGCGGGGGCAGGAAGAAAATGCCGCCAATGGCAATCGGGGCAAGGATCAGAGCGGTGATGATTCGGGTTTTTAACACGGTGAGAATCGCTGTGGTTTCATTATTGTTGTGGCGGACTGGCTGCACTCTGGTCATCGGTCTGGCCGAACCGACGCTGGCGCCCGGCATAGGCCTGCAGTGCCTTACGCATTTCCTCTTCCTTGAAATCAGGCCAGAAGACCGGAGAAAAGTACAGCTCGGTATAGGCCAGGTGCCAGAGCATGAAATTACTGATGCGCTGCTCGCCAGCGGTACGGATCATCAGGTCCGGCATGGGGAGGTCACCGATACTCAGATGCTGCTGGATCAGGTCGTCGGTAATGTCCGATGGCTCGAGCTGGCCGCTGCGTACCTGGGCCGCCACCTGCCGGGAAGCCTGGGTGATATCCCAGTGGCCTCCATAATTAGCGGCAATCACCAGCGTCATTCGCTGGTTATGGCGGGTAAGCTCTTCCGCTTTTGTCATATGCTCCTGCAGGGAAGCGCTGAAGGCACTACGGTCGCCAACGATCCGCAGACAAATGCCGTTACGATGGAGCTTTCGGACTTCACGCTCGAGGGCAAACAGGAACAGCTTCATCAGCGCCGAGACTTCATCTTCGGGCCGTCGCCAGTTCTCGCTTGAGAACGCAAACAGGGTGAGCACCTCAACACCCTCGCGGGCACAGGTCTCCACCACGGCTTTGACCGCATCCACGCCGGCCTTGTGCCCGGCCACCCCTTTGAGGCGCCGCGCCTTGGCCCAGCGGTTGTTACCGTCCATGATAATCGCAACATGCCGGGGACGGCCATCCGCCGACACCGGAATCCCTGCGGATACGGTTCCCTTCATGAAATCCCCTGTGCGGCCGGAGCACCGGAGGCACTCCGGCCGTCCATTTCGAATGCGAGTGGGCCCGGGCGTTAAACCGCCATCAGGTCCTCTTCTTTGGCTTTGAGCATGGTTTCCACTTCGGCGATAAAGCGATCGGTCAGTTTCTGAATATCCTCTTCGCCCCTGCGCTCATCGTCTTCGGTGATTTCTTTTTCTTTCAACAGCTCCTTGATCATGCTGTTGGCGTCGCGACGGGCATTACGGATGGAAACCCGCCCGTGCTCGGCATCGGCTTTCGCCTGCTTGACCATATCCTTTCGGGTTTCCTCCGTCAGCATCGGCATCGGAAGGCGAATGATGTCGCCACTGGTGGCAGGATTCAGGCCCAGGTCAGAGCTCATGATCGCCTTCTCAATGGTCGGCATGAGGTTCTTTTCCCATGGCGAGACGGTCAGCGTGCGATTATCTTCCACGTTGATGCTGGCCACCTGCTTGAGCGGTGTTTCCTGACCGTAATAGTTCACCATCACGCTGTCCAGAATGGATGGGTGAGCACGGCCGGTCCGGATCTTGTTAAACGACGAATGCAGAGCCTCCAGGCTCTTTTTCATCTTCTTCTCGGCTTCGGATTTAATGTCATTAATCACGTAGTCGTCCTCAATTCGCTTGTCAATTCATTCGTTAAGCCGGCCACAACCCTGAGCGCCGGATACGCCTGTTATTCAATCAGTGTACCTTCTTTTTCACCGGTCACGATGCGGGTCAGAGCGCCCGGACGATTCATGTCAAACACCCGGAGCGGCATACCGTGGTCGCGAGCCAGGCAAATGGCGGTCAGATCCATCACTCCCAGTTTTTTGTCCAGCACCTCATCGTAGGTGAGGTTGTCGTATTTCTCGGCACTGGAATCCAGATAGGGGTCCGCCGAATACACGCCGTCCACCTTGGTCGCCTTCAGCACGGCGTCCGCCTCGATCTCGATGCCCCTCAGGCAGGCCGCGGAATCGGTGGTGAAAAACGGGTTGCCGGTACCGGCACAGAAGATCACCACATCGCCGTCCTTGAGATCACGTACGGCCCGGCGACGATCATAGTGTTCAACAATACCGCTCATTGGGATGGCCGACATCACGCGGGTGCGGATGTTGGAGCGCTCAAGGGCGTCGCGCATGGCCAGACCATTCATCACGGTCGCCAG
>CBIHLH010000256.1:0-2896 GCA_966210405.1 uncultured Marinobacter sp. | reverse complement strand
CGCCTGACACCTTCGGCTGCCAGCTTGCGCAACACGCTGCAAATGCGCGCATGGGCATACTGAATGTAATAGACCGGGTTTTCATTGGTCTGAGAGCGGGCCAGATCGATATCAAAGGTCAATTGGGAGTCGACCCGGCGCGCCGCCAGGAAGAAGCGGGTGGCGTCCCGGCCTACTTCGTCAATCAGGTCCCGCACGGTGACGTAGCTGCCAGCCCGTTTGGAGATTTTTACCTCCTGGCCGGAGCGGGTCACCATGACCATCTGGTGCAGAACGTAATCGGGCCAGCCTTTGGGAATTCCGGTATCCAGGGCCTGCAAGCCGGCACGAACGCGGGTAACTGTCGAGTGGTGATCGGCACCCTGTTCATTGATAACGGTGGTAAAGCCACGCTGCCACTTGTCGAGGTGATAGGCGACATCCGGAAGAAAGTAGGTGTAGCCGCCGTCCTTCTTGCGCATCACCCGGTCCTTGTCATCGCCGAATTCCGTGGTCTTCAGCCACAGCGCGCCATCCTGTTCATAGGTGTAGCCATTTTCCTGGAGCCGCTTGACCGTGGCGTCAACCTTGCCTTCCTCGTAGAGGGAAGATTCCAGGAAGTAGACATCAAACTGGACACCAAACGCTTTCAGGTCAAGGTCCTGCTCCCGCCGCAAGTAAGCGACGGCAAATTGCTGAATGGCCTCCTGGTCGTCCGGGTCTGCCTTGGCGGTGACTTCCCGATCATCCGCTGTCACTGTCTCTCCGGCCAGGTAGGCTTTAGCCACATCAACGATATAATCGCCACGGTAGCCGTCGGCAGGCCAGCTCTCGTCGTCGGGAGTCAGGCCCTTCACCCGGGCCTGTACGGACAGTGCCAGGTTATTGATCTGGGCGCCGGCATCGTTGTAATAGAATTCCCGGGTTACATCGTACCCGTTCGCTTCCAGTAGCCGGCACAGGCAGTCGCCAATGGCTGCTCCCCGCCCGTGGCCAACATGCAGAGGGCCGGTGGGGTTGGCAGACACAAACTCCACCTGCACTTTCTCACCCCTGCCCTGATTGTTGCGGCCGAAGCGCTGGCCTTCGTCCAGAATGGTATTGACGACCTCAAAGGCACTGGCTGTGCTCATGAAAAATTTGCGATCAGTGCCTCCGCTAACTGGCGGGGCGGGCAACCGGCGGCCTTGGACGCAACCAGGGCAATATTGCAGGCGTAATCGCCGCGGGATTTGTCCTTGGTATTGCCCACCTGTGGGGTGAAGGACTGATCCGCAGGCAAAGTGCCATCGGATTGCAGGGCTGCCAGCGCTGACTGGAGCAGATCGGAAACGGTCTCTTTCATGCTGTCGGGTGACTCGGTTTGCTGGAGAATGGGTGTTGGGGCAGGGCGCCCTTTGAAAGCTGGAGGTGGATATTATCGCGGAAAGTTGGGCTGCAAGCAAAAAGCCCGGGTCTGGTCGGTAGAGGTCTGGTCATCCTGTCTCCAACGGATCAACATCAATCATCCACTTGACTCCGGCCGGTAGCTTTCTCTGGTCCAGCTCCTGACAGATTTCCGTTAGCAGGGTGTTCAGTCGTTTTCGGTTCCCGGCATTCAGGATTAGTTGCGCGCGGTGTTTGTCGGCGCGCCGGGCAATCATGGCGGGCAGCGGACCCCAGGTTTCTATACCCGGAGCCTGGGTGAGCGGTTTGATGGCATCGAGTACCTGCAGGCTTTTTTCCATGGTGTCGGCCTCTGCGCGGAAGATGGCCATGGCGCGGAATGGCGGGAAGTGCCCTTCTTCTCGTTCCTGGAGGAGCTGGTCGGCAATGTCCAGGTAATGGCCTTCGCAGAGGGTTCTTAGCAGTGGGTGGTCGCTATGGCAGGTCTGTACCAGCACCGTTCCCGGTTTTGTACCGCGCCCGGCGCGACCGCTGACCTGTAGCAAGGTCTGAATGAGCTGCTCGGGCGCCCGGAAATCCACGCTGAACAGGCCACCATCCGCGTTGACGACCACCACGAGAGTAACATTGGGGAAGTCATGGCCTTTGGCCAGCATCTGGGTGCCGACCAGTACGCAAGGCTTGCCACTGTTGACCTGGTTAAGAATGGTCTGAATGCTGCCCTTACGCTGAGTGCTGTCGCGATCAACCCTGACGATGGGAGTTTCCGGAAAGGCAGAGGCCAGAATGTCTTCGGTTCTTTCTGTGCCCTGCCCCACCGGCTTGAAGGCGTCGCTCCGGCATTTTGGACAATGTTCGGTGGCCGCCGTCTGGTAGTCGCAGTGGTGGCAGCGCATGGCCCGGTCCCGGCGGTGATAGGTCAGTCGCGTGTCGCAGCGGGGACACTCGACCATGTGGCCGCAGTCAAAGCACATCATCACCGGCGCGAATCCCCGTCGGTTGACGAAAACCAGAACCTGTTCATCCTTGGCAAGGGTCTGCTTGATGGCATTCAGGGCCGGCCTGGACAGGCCACCTTCAAGGGGGCGGCTGCGGATATCCAGCAGGCTCATGCTCGGTGGAGTCGCATTGCCTGCTCGTTCCTCAAGCCTGATCAGCCGGTATTTGCCCTGCGCTGCATTGTGGACAGACTCAAGTGATGGGGTTGCCGACCCGAGAATGGCGGGGCAACGGTTCAGGTGCGCTCGGTAAATCGCCAGATCACGGCCGGAATACCGGAATCCCTCGCCCTGTTTGTAGGAGCTGTCATGTTCTTCATCGACGATGATCGTGCGCAAGCCAGTAAACGGCAGTAAAACGGCTGAACGTGTGCCAATCAGTATGATGGGTTCGCCGTTGCGAATCTTCAGCCAGGTGGTCAGGCGTTCACTGTCATTGAGGGCGGAATGCCATACGACGATGCGCGTACCGAAATAGCGCCTGAAACGGGCGACGGTCTGCGGGGTGAGGTTAATCTCCGGAACCAGTACCA
>CBIHLH010000255.1:0-2903 GCA_966210405.1 uncultured Marinobacter sp. | reverse complement strand
GTATTTACAGCGTGTTTCGGAACGCCCTGCCCGCCGGCTCCTTACGCCCCAGTCTGATTACACGCCAAGCGACTCTATATCACTGGCCAGCATCGCCAGTTGGTGGGCGATAGACTCCCGCAGTTTCTCGCCGGGAATCAGGTAGGACGGCGCGGCACAGGTCAGCGCCATGATGGTGCCGTCCTGCAGTTTGATGGGAACACCAGCGGAATTGATGTTGCGATCCCATTCACCCAGCGACAGGCAGAAGCCATACTTCTGAAAGTCCTCCATGGCGCGTTCAAGGCCTTCCTTCTTCTCAGGCCAGACCTCGGGGCCGTATTTCACCTGCATGGCATCGTCGATCACCTTACGCTCCTTGCTGGTGATCGCGCAGTAATAGGCGCGGCCAGCGGAGGTGGACGCCATGGGCAGTTTCAGGCCAATGTCCATGCGCAACAGGGAGGCTTCCGGCGGCAGCCGGTTCTCCACGTAAATCATATGCAGGCGGTCCCGGCAGGTGAGCCCCACCGACATGTTGGTCTGGCGGGCAAACTCATCCATGTAGGGCTTGGCCAGCTGGCGCACCTTGAGGTTGGAAACATAGGCGTAGCCCAGCGCCAGCACCCCGGAATTGAGCTGGTACTTCTCAAGCTGGGTGTTGTAGCTCAGGTAACCCAGCTTGGTCAGGGTGTACGTCATCCGCGATACCGTGGGTTTTGGCAACCCGGTAATGCGGGCGATATCCTGGTTACCCAGGATCACGGATCCCTGGCTGAAGGCGCGCAGCACATCCAGGCCACGGGACAGCGCTTCAACAAACTTGCGGTCTTTCTCCGGCTTCACGGGCTCGCCGTCACCAGAGGCAACCATCAGTTCCGGGGACGTGGTTTCTGCTTTTGTCATAAGGTGGCGCCCTCCAACATCGTCGCCTGTTCCGGTGTCCGGGATATTAGTCTGGTGAATAACCAAAGATGCAGTATTTTAATCGCTGCGGAATTCAAGTACCACAAAGTCTTTTCAAAACTCGTGCCAAATATGAAACACTCTTCCCTAACGTTTCAAAATTTCATTTCCCATCTGAACAAGTTTAGCTTATCTGAAGGCATTTTTCGGTACCATGTTCTGCAAAGCGAAATATGATAACGTGTCCACTTCCACTTTTCGATCCCGGGAGGCCCCATGAAAGTTCTGTTTGTTGCCGGAGACCCGAAGCCAGAGCGCTGGACGGTTCCCATCAAGGCGTTGTTGCCAGAAGCCGATGTTCACGTCTGGAATCCGGATGGCCCGGCCGTGGACGCCGACTACGCGATTGTCTGGCAACCACCGGCCGAGCTGTTCCAGCGCGAGCGCCAACTGAAGGCAGTGTTTAATCTCGGCGCGGGCATTGACGGGCTGCTGGCGGTGCCGAATCTGCCGGCGGACCTGCCGGTGGTTCGCCTGGAGGATGCCGGCATGTCGGTGCAGATGGCCGAATACGTGCTGCACCAGTTGCTGGAAGCCAGCCGGGAAATGGAAAAGTACCGTGAGCAGCAGCGCCAGGGGGTCTGGAAAATCCACCGCCCCATCAAGCGCAGCGAATGGCCGGTCGGGGTCATGGGGCTGGGCCACATTGGCAAACGGGTTGCCCGCACCCTGGCGGACCTGGACTACCAGGTAAACGGCTGGGCCCGGAGCGAACATACCGTTGAAGGCGTCACCACCTGGGCCGGACAGGACAACCTGGGCGAGTTCCTCAGCGCCACCCGGGTTCTGGTCAACACCCTGCCCCTGACGGACGAAACCCGGAACATCCTGGACTACGACGTGTTCAGCCAGTTACAGCCCGGTGCCGTGGTTATCAACGTCGGCCGGGGCGAGCACCTGGTGGAGGAAGATCTGCTCAAAGCCATGGATGACGGCCAGGTTGCCCGGGCGGCACTGGATGTATTCCGCACCGAGCCTCTGCCGGCTGGCCACCCGTTCTGGCAGCGTCCGGAAATCACCATCACCCCGCACATTTCAGCCCGCACCCTTCGGGATGCCACTCTGGCGCAGATTACCGACAAAATCCGGGACCACGCCCACGGCAAGCCCATCTCCGGGGTTGTCGATACCAACCGCGGCTACTGACCTGCCCCGTGCTGCTACCCGGAGGCCGGTAGCAGCACGGACCATAACCCCAGCAATGCCAGCAACAAAGGCACCACCACCAGCACAAACACACCATTCCAGCGGAACGCCACCACCCATTTCGATACCTGCCCGAACCGGGACAGCAGCATCACGGACGGGCCGAACGGCGACAGCATCATCGCCAGGGAAAAGCCGATCACCAGTGCCACCGAAATCAGCATGGGGTCCATGCCCTCGGCCACTAACTGGGGTAGCAGGCCGGCCTGGATACTGAGAACGGTGATCGGGATGATGCCCATCGCGGAGAGCAGCGGCATCAGCAACAGCCCCATGGCAGCCAGTACCAGCGTGCCACCGGCGGAGGCAACCAGGCCGCTGAGGGCGTCCGGAGGAATAAGGCCGGACAGTGCCACGCCCAGGATGGCCGAGGCCGAAAAAATCGCCATTTCGTTGTTCATGCCCGATATCTGTGCCGAGCTCTCGGCGGCAACGGTTTTCAGCGAGCCCTCTTGCCAGCCTATATAAAGCAGGGTGACGGCGGGCACGGTCAGCATGGCGGCCACCGAGACCTTCAGCTCGGTCACCGCCACCAGGGCCGCCATCACGCTGAACACCACCAGCACCAGGCCGAGCAGCACCGGGGTGCCGGCCGGCCAGCGCTCCAGCACGACCCGTTCGGTGCTGATTGCCCGGAACCGGCGCTGCTCCAGCACCCAGCCCACCCCGATCAGCAGCACCGCGGCGGCGGCCCCGAACGGCAGCAACGCCACCAGCGGGAGCTCGAAGAACTCCTCAACGAGCCGCGGGCG
>CBIHLH010000254.1:0-2934 GCA_966210405.1 uncultured Marinobacter sp. | reverse complement strand
GGGTGACCAGAAACGGATTGTCCCAGACATCGGTGTTGTTGATGCGATAGCCCTCGAATGCAGCGTACTGGGCCGGTTCCACGTCGCTCAGGGTAAAGCCGTAGTCCGGGCTCTGCTCGAAGCCATCCGGGGTGCGCACGGCTTTGGAATACACAAAGCGCAGTGCGTGCTGATCGTTCAGGGTGAAGTTGGCCGCCAGCCGGGGCGAAAAATAGCTTTCGTCGGTGGTGGTGGTCTGCTCCCAGTTGCCGCCGGCATTCAGGGTCAGCCAGGTGATGGGAGTGTATTCCAGGTTGCCGAAGACCCGGGTCTGGTAGTTGTTGCCCCGGCCGTTGAAGTAGGTCTCGGAGCGGAAGGTGTCCTTGCGGTAGCCAAAACCGGACACCAGCTTCAGATCGTTGCTGAATAACAAGGTATCCTGGAATTCGAATTCCAGCCGGGAATCCTCGGAATCCGCATTAATGGTCGCTTTGAGAGGCGTTCCGCCCGGCTGGAAACAGAGGCTCCGGTTGGGTCGGTAAAAAAGCAAGACATCGTTCTGGAGACAGTTCAGCGCGGATTCCGGAATAACGATGGGCCAGCGCTGGCGGCGATCGTAATTCTCGAAACTGAGTTGAACGTGGAAAAAATGGTCTTCGGCGGGGATGAAGTTCAGCCGGGACTGAACGTAATAATCCCGCACGTCGATGTTCGGATTCGCCGTGGCGCCCAGTTCGCCATTCTTGAGCACATCTTCTTCATTGGTGCCGTCCACGACTCCGGCCCGGATCTCGGCGTTAAAATCCGGGCTGACCTTGAGGCGGGAATCGTAGTTGAAGACGTTGATATCGTGGCCATCGTTGAACGGCGTTTCTTCGTAGTCGCCGGTCACCGGGCTGCGCTCGTACTGGAAATCGAACCCTTCGAACTTCCGCTTCTCGTAAGCCAGACGCCAGTCGTAACGGTCGCTGGTGTCGCCGACCGAGGCGAAGGTACGGATATACTGCCTGGAGCCCCGTACGGCGCGCAGCTCGGCACCGGCGGTATCCGCGGGATCCCGGGTAATGATGTTGATGGTGCCCAGGAAGGCATTGATGCCGTAGGCAGCGGCATTGGGCCCCCGGCTGACCTCGATGCGCTCAATGATTTCCAGGGGAACCGGCATGGTTTGCCAGTCCATGTCCGACAGTGTGGTGCGGTGGGCCGTTCGCCCATCCACCAGCACTTGCATCCGGCGCTGTTCGTAATGCACGGTGCCGTGGTAGGTGGTGACGGGCGTGCTGCTGCCAACCTCGGCAACGACCATGCCCGGTACCAGCCGGAAGACTTCTACCAGGCTCATTATGCCCAGGTCCCGGATCATGTCGCCTTCGATCACGGTGGTGGTGCCCGGCACTCGGGTCTTGGGTTGCCGGAGCCGGGTGGTGGTCAACACTTCGGGTATGTCGTCACTGAAACCATAGAACCCCGGGTCCGCTGCCTGCTCGGCCTGGGCAGGCGCTGAATACCCTGATAGGGGTGAAAGCAGGGTGGTTGCGAGGATAGTTCTGACTACCGGCGACGTGAGGCGTGTTTGGCCAAAAACTTTGTAATTCGTATCGGACATAGTGACGTTCTATAATCAGCCGAGAAAAGGTGGAACCATCGTTTTTGTCTTTTCCCTATCGTATGAGACTACCGATGGTTTGTCTCTCAAAAATGTAATGAATCTAAAGGCCGGGAGTGACTGCTTTATGACGTGTTGGGAAATTCTGGGCATTGAACCAACCCGAGACCACGACCGGATACGGGCAGCCTATGAACAGCAGCTCAAGTTTGCGTCCACGGAAGAGGCCAGCCGGCTTGAGCAGGCCTTTCGGGAAGCCGCCGGCGAGCTCCCCGTGCCGGAGGGGCGTGACGAACCGGAGACTGAGGCACCGGTGGCTGCCGTTGCCGAACAGACTTCGCACGAGGATACCGGTGCCGAGCGGCCACTGGACGCCAACGAGGGCCAGGTGGTCCGCGAAGTCGTGATTCAGGTTAAGGCGCTGCTGAATGACTCCGGCCGCAGCCAGGACCTGGGTATCTGGAAGGCGATCCTGTGTGAACCCCCGGCGGACCAGGGGCCGATCCGGCGCGAGATTGCCCGGACCCTGGAGCCGCAGCTCCGGCCCATGGCCGAAAACGGCAGCTTCCCGGCTCCCGTGGCCCGTTTTATGGGGGAGTGGTTTGACTGGCACAGCCTGGCAGACCTGTCTGAACCAGACGAGGTG
Source organism: uncultured Marinobacter sp. (assembly GCA_966210405.1). Lineage (GTDB taxonomy): Bacteria > Pseudomonadota > Gammaproteobacteria > Pseudomonadales > Oleiphilaceae > Marinobacter. Next base: position 703 of record CBIHLH010000254.1, on the reverse strand, counting down.
GCGCCCCATCATGAGCCCGGAGCCACGCAGGCGAATGGCGCGGAACAACCGCAGATGGTGAATTTCTGGCCAGCCGTGATCGGATGGATTGTGGGGCTGGCCATACTCGCCACCCTGTTTGGTGGCATGGGCGGCAATTAGGGCTGCCGTTTCTCGGCAGCCTCCCCGGCGTTGGCGGCATCAATCATAGCCCGGTACTTCTGGGCCAGAATGGCGCCTACAATAACCTGTACCTGGTTGTAGCACATGATGGGCAACACGATCATGCCGAAGCCGGGGTGACCGGAAAACAGCACTTTTGCCATTGGCAGACCGGACGCCAGGCTCTTCTTGGAGCCGCAGAAAACCGCTGCGGCTTCGTCCTCAAGGCTGAAGCCGAAGCGCCTCACCAGTACCCGTGCAATCACCATGAACAGCGCGAGCAGTCCAAAACAGAGCGCAATTGCGAAGACAATGGCCTGCACTGGCAGTTTCTGCCAGAGCCCGCTTTCCACGGAATGTGAAAAGGCGGAGTAGACAATCAGCAGGATCACACCCTTGTCGTAACGCGCCATCAGGCTCTCATGACGGGCGATAAAACCACCGAGCACTGGCCGCAGCCCATGGCCGACGGCAAACGGCAGCAACAACTGCAACACGATGTCCTTGAGGGCTTCGGCCACCGGAAACTCCCCCGCACCGGATGTGCTCACCAGCAGCAACA
>CBIHLH010000253.1:0-2954 GCA_966210405.1 uncultured Marinobacter sp. | reverse complement strand
TCCGTAAACCCAGAGACCGGAAAAGGTTAACAGGACTTTTACATGACTGCCACAGAACTCCGCCACGACTGGACACTCCAGGAAGCCCGCGATCTGTTCGCGCTGCCCTTCAACGATCTTCTGTTCCGTGCCCAGGGTGTGCATCGGCAGCACTTTGATCCCAATGAGGTTCAGGTCAGCACCCTGTTGTCGATCAAGACCGGCGCCTGTCCGGAGGACTGCAAGTACTGCCCGCAGAGTGGTCACTACAACACCGGGCTGGAAAAGGAAAAGCTGCTGGAGATCGAGAAGGTCGTGGCGGAAGCCCGGGCCGCGAAGGACAAGGGTGCGTCCCGGTTCTGCATGGGTGCGGCCTGGCGCAGCCCGTCAAAGAAAGACATGCCTTATGTCCTGGACATGGTGAAGCAGGTGAAATCCCTGGGCCTGGAAACCTGTATGACCCTGGGCATGCTGAAGGAAGATCAGGCCCGGGAGTTGGCGGACGCCGGGCTGGATTACTACAACCACAACCTGGACACGTCCGAGAAGTATTACAGCCACATCATCACGACCCGGACTTACCAGGACCGGCTCGATACGCTCGATAATGTGCGTCAGGCCGGTATGAAGGTTTGCTGCGGCGGTATTATGGGCATGGGTGAAGACGAGGATGACCGTGTCGGGCTGCTGGTCCAGTTGGCGAACCTGCCCCACCATCCGGAGAGTGTGCCGGTGAATATGCTGGTGAAGGTGAAAGGTACTCCCCTGGAGAACGTTGAGGATCTGGATCCGTTTGAGTTTGTTCGTCTCATTGCGGTGGCAAGGATTATGATGCCGGAGTCTCACGTGCGCTTGTCCGCTGGTCGGGAGAACATGAACGAGCAGATGCAGGCTTTGTGTTTTATGGCGGGCGCCAATTCGATTTTCTATGGCGAGAAACTGCTGACCACGGCGAATCCGGAAGCGGACGCCGATATGGCCCTGTTCCGCCGCCTGGGTATCCGGCCGGAGCAGCGGGAGCAGTGCGCAACCGAGGAGCAGGAGGAGGAGACGATTGCCGAGGCGGTGGAGTATGAGGCGACTCGTCATATGTTTTATGACGCGACTCGGGAATCGGCCTGATACCAGGCTCAGGGAAAGGCGTGCATTGGTTCACGCTTTCAATCTTTGGGGAAGCAACGAGCGGGAAAGGCTCCCCGGGATACGCTACGAGCACATCCATGTGCGCTTGTTTCGGGCCGTCCATGGCCCTCAACAATCCTGGGGAGCCTTTCCCGCTCGTTGCCCGGGCTGTTGAGTTAACCTCCAGGTGTTGCCGTGCGGGACTTTGCCCTCGAACTTGAACAACGTAAACAGGCGGGTCTGTATCGGACTCGTCGGCAGATAACCGGCCCTCAAAAGCCGTCACTTGTCTCTGACGGCAGGGCGTTGCTCTCTTTTTGCAGTAACGACTATCTTGGTCTTGCCAACCACCCCGCCACTATTGAAGCACTGCGTAACGCGCTCCCGGAGACCGGTCTTGGGGGAGCGGCTTCGCACCTGATTTGTGGTCACCACGATGCCCACCATGCGTTGGAACAACGTTTGGCGGCGTTCACCGGTCGCAGTTCGGCGTTGTTTTTCTCCACCGGCTATATGGCCAATATGGGGGTGATTTCGGCGCTCGCCGGCAGGGGCGATACGATTTTTTCGGATCGGCTCAATCACGCCTCGATCATTGATGGCTGTATTCTGAGCCGGGCCCGGGTGCGTCGTTATGGTCATGGGGATGTGGCGGCGCTGGAGTCGATGCTGGCGGAAACGTCTGGTCATAAACTGGTGGTGACGGACGGCGTGTTCAGTATGGATGGCGACGTGGCGCCGCTGACGGAGCTTGCCAGGGTGTGTCGGCGTCACGATGCGTTGCTGGTGGTGGATGATGCCCATGGTCTGGGGGTTCTTGGCCCCCAGGGACGGGGGAGTGTGGCGGAGTTGGGGCTGTCGGAGGACGAGGTGCCGGTGCTGATCGGGACGCTTGGCAAGGCGGTGGGGACCAGTGGTGCCTTTGTTGCCGGGCCAGCGCTGTTGATCGACTACCTGGTTCAGAAGGCGCGGACCTATATCTACACCACGGCCATGCCGCCGGCGCTGGCGGTGGCCACCTGCGCCAGTCTGGATGTGATTGAGCGGGACGATGACCGCCGGGCTCATGTGCTGGGCCTGGTGTCGCGGTTCCGTCGTGAGGCGTCTGCCATGGGGTATGCGTTAATGGATTCCCGGACACCGATTCAGCCCATCATGGTGGGCGACAACTGGAGTGCTCTGGCACTGAGCCGCGCCCTTGAAGCGCGTGGCCTGCTGGTGAGCGCGATTCGTCCGCCGACGGTGCCGGAGGGCGAGGCCCGGTTGCGGGTCACCTTCAGTGCGGCTCACACTGAAGCGGATCTGGATCGGCTCCTGCAGGGGCTGTCGGATTGTCGTGACCTGGCCCAGCCCCGGGATCTTGCCTTATGACATCCGGCGGGCCGGTGCGGCGACTGATTGTGGTAGGAGGCTGGGGCGTGCGCGCGGATATGCTTCTGGCGCTCTATCGGTACTGGCCCGGGGAAGTAGTGCCGGTGTCGCTTGATGACGCACTGTTGTGCAAGTGTGACTCCCTGTCGGAGGTGGTTGACGAGCTGCTGTCACTTTATCCGGAGCCCTCTGTGTGGATGGGCTGGTCCCTGGGCGCCCAGGTGGTTATGGAGGCTGTCGCCAGGGCGACCGGTTCGGTTGCGTCTGCCATTACCCTGGGAGGTTTCCCGAAATTCGTGGCCAGTGATGACTGGCCACCAGGCATGCCCGCCCGCGAGTTCGAGGCGTTCAGGCTGGGCATGGCGCGGGAGCCAGAGCGCTACTGGCTGCATTTTCTCTTGCTCATGATCAATGGCGCGGATTCCGAGCGGCAGGAGCGAAAACTGCTCAAACGCTGGCTTGAAAAGGGAACACTGGTGTCT
>CBIHLH010000252.1:0-2968 GCA_966210405.1 uncultured Marinobacter sp. | reverse complement strand
GTTCTGTAAAACGGCGGGCCCTGGGCCCGCCGTTTTACGTTCCTTACTGCTGAAAAATCGCCACATCAGAAAATCGTTTCCCGTCAAAATTTTGCAGCTCGCCCCTCAATTGGTTTAACCTTCTTCTTATACTAAAGGCGTACCCGAAGCAGGTCGCTCATCAAAAGTCAGTGGATACTTCCATTCGACCGGCCTCCGGATCCAATCCTGACTGCCGGTCACCGACGGGGCAGTGCGTGAAACCATTTAATAATGGCTGTGCAGCCAACGACGAATTTCAGTCAGCAAACAGCGGTCTTCAACGGGGCGAGTTAGTCAGGGATTTGTTGCGGCAGCGGGTGCAGACACCGGTGCTGTCCCCTCACTCAATGGCCCGCCAGCGACTGGACCGACAGATCGCCGATGCCGTGGGTCCCGGAAACCTGCTGTTGGTAGAGGCGCCCTGTGGCTATGGCAAATCCCACGCCGTGGTCAGTGGCCTGGCCTCAGCGACCATTGAGCTGGCAGACATCCGCTGGATATCCCTGAACGCCCAGGACAATACCCCCACCCGGTTCCTGATGCTGCTTGCCATCGCCCTGGATCTGCCGGAAGCGTCCGAGAGCAGCTTGCAGGGAGGCGCCAGCTTCTCCGATGCGCTGGCCATGATGCTGGTGGCGCTCAAACGGCTGCCGGTAACGCCCCTCCGGATTCTGGTCCTGGATAATCTGCAGTCGGTCAGTAACCCCGCTGTCATCGCCCTGGTGCAGCAACTGGTGGCCGAATTGCCCGGTAACCTCTCGATGATCGCTCTGTCCCGCAAGGCACCGCCCTTTGAAACCCATGGCCTGGAACTGGAAAACCGTTTCACTCGCCTTGGCGCCGAGCAACTTGAATTCAGCCGTTCGGAGACCTTTGAGTTCTTCCGGAAGGCGCTGTCGGACAACCAGCTCACCAGTGTGGCCGTGGATTACCTCTATGACCTGACCGAGGGTTGGGCGACGCCATTGGCGTTGTATCGGCGGGAACTGCACCACGATAACGAGAAAAAGACGGTGCATGAAACGCCCGGCGTCGAGCGCTTTCTGAAAGAATCGGTGCTCGGCAGCCTGACGCCAGGACAGATCCGGTCGCTCAGGGCCATTTCCGAGCTGGAATTGTGTTCCGATGAATTGTTCTACGGACTGAGGGCCCGGATTCCGGATAGCGCGTTGCCGCCGTCCCAATGCAGTGAGCGGGGCCTGCCCATCAAAATCATGCCAGGCAGGGGCCGCTGGTACCGGCTGAACCCCCTGTTGCAGGAATGGCTGAAAACGCCGGTGATGGCCGGCTACGCAGAACGGATGTTGCAGGCCAGCCGGTGGTTCGGGGATCGCAACCAGTTTCCCGAAGCCCTGAAATACGCCCTGCTGGCCGGCGATGCGGAAGAGGTTATCCGCATCGCGTCGGAAGGCTCGGAGGCACTGCTGCTGGGGCAGGACACCGCCTCGCTGCTGAGGCTGCGCAAAAGCCTGCCCTCGCAATTGCTCGAACGCAGCCCCCGCCTGAAAATCGTCTACGGCTGGGTACACGGGATCGGTGGTCAGTTTCGCCAGGCCCGGGCATTGATCGACAGCCTGGATGACGACAGCCTGGACGAACACGGAGCCCGGGTGTGTGCTCTCCGGGCGTTTATCATGCGTGGTGAAGGACAGGTAGACGCCGCCCTGGCCATGGCGGACCGGGCGCTAGCGGATGGTGAGCTGTCCACCCAGGGGCAACTGGTCACCCAGATGGTTCGCTCCAGTGCGCTGTGTGCTGCCGGGCGATTTCAGGAAGCCCGTGATGCCAACCGCGCGGCCGCCCGGCTGGCGCGGGAAGCCGGTGATTCGGGCTCCGAAGCACTTGCGGTTTATGCCCATGCCCGGATTGAACTGGGCAAAGGCGCCCTGAAACACGCCGAACAGCTTTTACGCACTGGCCTGGATACCACCCTGCAGGAACTCGCTCGCCCGGCCCGGATTGGGGAGACCCGCCTGCAGCTTAATCTGGTGCTGGTGTTGTGGCACCAGGGCAGGGCCGCGGAAGCGGATCGGTTGCTCGTCAATTGCGGCCGTCATGCCGAGCAGACACGGGATCTGGGCCTGCTGCTGGCGATGACCATCCGGGTTCTGATGTGTCGGGCCCAGGGGCGCATGAACGATGCCTTTGTCTGGATTGGCCGCGCTGAGCGCACCATGCACAGCTGGCAGGTGGACGAGTCCCTCTATGTGCCGGTTCTGGAGGCACTGAAAGTCAGTTGCTGGCTGGGTCAGAACCAGCTCGACAGCGCCAGCCAGGCCATGAAAAAACTCCGGCCGTACCGGGACGCGGGCTGTGTACCGGAACTGTTCCCCATGATGCCGGGACTGATGGACTGCCTGCAGGTAAGGCTGGAGCTCGCCAGGGGCGACCTCATCCGCGCCCGGGAAACCCTCGTGGCCACCCGCCAGCGCTATACCGACACGATTCCCTGGGGCGTGGAGCTGCACATGCGCCTGCTGGAGGCCGTACTGGTCAACGAAGAGAAAGGCTCACCGGTGGCCCTGAAAATCCTGGCCGCCGTGGTGGCCGAAGCGGCCGGCGAACATTTCATCAGCCCCTTTGCGGAACTGCGCAACGAACTTCAGGGCCTGATGGAAAAAAATTACAGCCAGTTGCCCGAAAGTACCTTCAAGAGCGCCCTGGGAGAACTGTTCGGGGTGGACAACGCCGTCACGCCGCCAGACGCTCTGGCAGAACCGATCAGTGAACGGGAGCAGGGCGTTCTGGAACTGATTGCCAAAGGCCTGTCCAACCAGGAAATCGCAGACAAGCTGCATATCTCCCTGCATACCGTCAAAACCCACGCCCGCCGGATCAACGCCAAACTGGCAGTGCGCTCCCGCACCCAGGCCATCGTCCGCGCCCGGGAGCTGGGACTGCTGTAGTCAGTTTAGGGGTCTGACCCCGAGGGGTCAGACCCCTAAAC
>CBIHLH010000251.1:0-2998 GCA_966210405.1 uncultured Marinobacter sp. | reverse complement strand
ACTCAACATTGCCGGTTTGGGACAGGGCTATTTCCACACGCATGTCAGGCCAGACGCGGCACCCGCTTGATTCCCCGGCGAATGCCCTGTTCAAGCGCCGTGCTTACCACTTTCCCGGTAAACGGCACAATTTCTTCAAAGGAAATGGTGTAGTTCACCCGGGTCTTGCCTTCCGGTGCATCGTCAAACCGGATACAGCCGATGTGGTTTCTGATCGGGCTCATGCTGGTGATGGTGTACTCGATCAGGGAATCCGGTTCGAAGTTGATCACTGTTTCTTTCAGGCTGACCGGCCCGATGCCAATCCTGCGGACGGAACCGATGCCGTTCGGATCGGCCTGGTCGCTGTCCTTGATGCGTTTGACCGGGGCACCCAGTAATTTCCCGAAACGGTGATGGTCGGCAAACAGGGCAAACACCTTGCTGCGTGGAACATCGAAGATTTCATCAATTTCAATCCTGTACATCGCCATGGGCTCACCCTTATAAACGGTCTGTGTATCAAGACTAACGCTTTGTCTTTTACAACAAAAGTCGTAGCAGACGGCAGATTAACGTCTGGCCCGCTTGGCCCGATCAGTGGCGGGCGGTATGCCGATAATCCCGGGGAGACTGGCCCATGACCTTTTTGAACAGCCGGGAAAAATAATAGGCGTCGTCGTACCCCAGGCGCCGGCTGATGTCCGCGAAACTCTGATGTGTGGTATCCAGCATCTGGCAGGCCTGCTCTACCTTCAGGTGCAGGAAGTGCTGGATGGGGGACGTGCCCGTCTGCTCCCGGTAGCGGGTGGCAAAGTGCGCGGGCGACAGGCCGGCCAGATCGGCCAGTTGCTCCAGGGTGATGCGCTCGTCCAGGTGTTCGCGCATGTAATTGTGAATGGTTTCCAGCTCCGCCTGCCGTTGGTGGCTGGTTTCATCGGCATTGATCGGAACCGCTGCCAGAAGCTGCCGTAAACGGTTGGCGGCGTGAATCAGGCCACGGGCCCGGAAACCGGTCTGGCGCACGGACAGCAGGCCGTTGAAGTCCACCAGCAATCGCGGCTGCCGCCCCAGGTGGAGAACCCGGGTGGTGCCGCCAAAGCCCATGTACTGCCGAAAATCCTCCGCCAGGGGGCCGGTGTAATGCACCCAGTAAATGGTCCATGGATCGTCCGGAGCCGCGGTATAGCGGTGATTGGCTCCGGCCGGCAATAACAGCAGATCCCCGGCTTCCACGGTGTAGGGCTCGCCCTGAATGTTCAGGAATGCCTTGCCTTCGGTGCAGTAAATCAAAAGATTATCGTGGTGGTGTTCCCGGTGCATGTGGTGTCCCGCCGCCTTGCGATAGTGGCCGAACGCCAGGGGGTACAGGTCCCGCGTGAGCGGGTGGCCGGAAAGAAGGCGGATTATCGGTTCCGGTACTACATAGCGAATGCTGTCCTGTGGCACGGGCCACTGCGAGGTCTGTGTCATTGCGGGTGTCGCCGACGATAAAGGAATCGAAATATAGTCCATCACGGGCGAAATTTAGTCAATCACCCGGTGCGGAACTCCGTGCTACGCTTGGTGAAATCGTGGCCGGAACCTCTGGTTTTGGCCGGCTTCCCCCATAACAACAACGTTGGGTCCCGATATGAAAAATGTACCGCTGTATCTCGCCGGTGAATTTGTCCAGAGCAACACTCGTGACTGGATTGATGTCACCAATCCCGCGACCAGTGAAGTGATCGCCAAGGCTCCATGCACCACCGATGCTGAAATGCGCAAGGCCATCGACTTTGCCGGTGAAGCCTTCAAAACCTGGAAAGAAGTGCCTGTCTCCGAACGTGCCCGGGTCATGCTTCGCTATCAGGCACTGCTGAAAGAACACCACGACGAAATTGCTGAAATCCTGTCCCAGGAAACCGGTAAAACCTTTGACGACGCCAAGGGCGACGTCTGGCGCGGTATTGAAGTGGTTGAGCATGCGGGCAACGTCGCGTCCATGATGATGGGCGAGACCGTTGAGAACGTGGCGCGGGAAGTGGATACCCACTCCTGGATTCAGCCGCTGGGCGTCTGTGCCGGTATTACTCCGTTCAACTTCCCGGCCATGATTCCGCTGTGGATGTTCCCGATGGCCATTGCCTGTGGCAATACCTTTATTCTGAAACCGTCCGAGCAGGATCCGCTGACACCCATGCGCCTGGCTGAGCTGTTTGAAGAAGCCGGTGCACCCAAGGGCGTTCTGCAGGTGGTTCATGGTGGCAAGGAGCAGGTGGATGTGCTTTTGACCGACCCCGCCATTAAGGCCGTGTCGTTCGTGGGTTCTGTTCCGGTGGGCCGATACATCTACGAAACCGGTACCCGCCACATGAAGCGTGTTCAGAGCTTTGCGGGCGCCAAGAACCACATGGTCATCCTGCCGGATGCCGACAAGCAGCAGGTCATTAACGCCCTGGTGGGTGCTTCCGTGGGCGCTGCCGGCCAGCGCTGCATGGCGATTTCCGTTGCGGTGTTTGTGGGTGAAGCCCAGCAGTGGATTCCGGAACTGAAGGAAGCCATGGCCAAGGCCCGTCCCGGCGCCTGGAACGATTCCGGTGCCAGCTATGGCCCGATTATCTCTGCCAAGGCGAAGGATCGTATTGAGTCCCTGATTGCCACGGGTGAAGCCCAGGGCGCCAAACTGTTGCTGGATGGCCGGGGCTGCACGGTAGATGGCCTGCCCGATGGTAACTGGGTCGGCCCCACACTGTTCTCCGGTGTGACTCCCGAGATGGACATCTATAACGAGGAAATCTTCGGCCCGGTCCTGTCCTGTGTTGAGCTGGACAGCCTGGGAGAGGCAATTGAGCTGGTTAACAGCAGCCCGTACGGCAACGGTGTGTCCATCTTCACCAATTCCGGTGGCTGTGCCCGCCGATTCCAGCACGAGATCGATGTCGGCCAGGTAGGGGTGAACATCCCCATTCCGGTGCCGCTGCCGTTCTTCTCATTCACCGGCTGGAAGGGCTCCTTCTACGGTGACCAGCATGCGTAC
>CBIHLH010000250.1:0-3029 GCA_966210405.1 uncultured Marinobacter sp. | reverse complement strand
CCTGGGTGCCACGGAAGTTGTTGGCCGGGAGACCCTGGCGGAAGAAAAGAAACCCCTGGTGAAACCCGTCTTCGCCAACGCCGTCGACACCGTTGGCGGCTCGCCCCTGGCAGAGCTGCTCAAACAGATCCAGCCGGGTGGTTCCGTGTCCTGCTGCGGCCTCGTCGCCGGCCCGGGCCTGCAGACCACGGTACTGCCATTCATCCTGCGGGGCGTGAACCTGCTGGGCGTTGATTCCGTTGAAATCCCGCTGGCGGAAAAACTCGCCATCTGGAAAAAATTCGCCGGCGACTGGGCCTGCCCGAAAACCGAAGCATCCGCACGAGACATCGGACGAGCTGAGCTGGATAGTGCGTTGAAGGCGTTCCTGAAAGGCGAGTCATCCGGAAAGATCGTTCTCGACCACGCAAGATAACCGGACGGAATCTGAAAAGCCGGGAACCACGTGCGGGGCTCACGAAGTTGTTTGGTATAGAAGCTAGGGCGATACCCTTTCCAAAACTGTGCGGAGCCATGGGTGGAGCGCGAAAGCGCTTCACGGGCTGGCCATGGACGGCCTGCCCAGGACCCTCAGTGCGACGCAGGAGCAATAAGCACTGAGGGGCGGAGCCCAAGCGCCACAGGGATGTGCCGCAAGGAGCGTGTTTTGGAAAGGGTATCGTCCTAGCTTCGTACTCCAAAGCCAAGGAGGTGCGACACCGAATCTAGGAAGCCCGACGCCGGAACAGCGGAACATCCGTATCCGTAGCCGCCTGATACCCCTGGCTGAAGAAATTCAGGCACCGCTGAGCCTTGGTAATATCCTTGTCCGGCCTCAGCACATAGGCATCAAACCCGCAGCGCTTCATAAACTGAAGCTGATCCAGCAGCACATCGCCAATGGCCCGCAGCTCGCCGGTATAGCCAAAGCGCTCGCGGAGCAACCGGGCAATGCTGTACCCCCGGCCATCGCTGAATTTCGGAAAATTCACCGCAATCACCGGCAACTCATTTACCTTGCCCTCGAGAATCTCCGGTTCATCGTGGCTGTCGAACCACACACCGATGTCCTCACGCCCGGCAAAATGCTCATGCCCGGCCAGCCAGAGATCCGCCGGAACCAATGCCGGCTGGTCAGAGGGTATGGCCAGGGACTCCCCCTCGTCCGGTCGGGGCACCACCGCCCAGTTATCCTGACGGATGCTACCATCCGGAGAAATGACGTTAGGCATAAACCCGCTCCTTGAAAGGATCAATCCCAACACGCCGATAGGTATCCAGGAAGGTTTCCTCTTCCGTGCGCTGGCCCACATAAACATCGAGGATTTTGGCGATGACCTCGGGCATCTCTCCCTGGGCGAATGAAGGCCCAAGAATCTTGCCGACGGCGGCATCGTGATGCGACGACCCACCGAGACTGACCTGATAGAACTCCTGGCCCTTCTTGTCGACCCCGAGAACACCGATGTTGCCGACATGGTGATGGCCGCAGGCGTTCATGCAACCGGAGATGTTCAGATCAATGTTGCCCAGATCGTACAGATAGTCGAGATCATCAAACCGGCGCTGGATCGACTCGGCCACCGGAATCGACTTGGCATTCGCCAGCGCGCAATAATCGCCGCCCGGGCAGCAGATAATGTCGGTCAGCGTGTGCAGATTGGCGGTACCGAATCCCATGGGGGTGATCGCCTCCCAGAGTTCCAGCAACTGATCCTGACGGACATCGGCGAGCACCACGTTCTGCTGATGGGTCACCCGAACCTCACCGAAACTGTACTGATCAGCAAGATCAGCGATCTGCTCAAGCTGCCGGTCAGTGACATCGCCTGGCGGTGTGCCCGTTTTCTTCATGGTCAGGGAGACGATGGCGTAGCCCGGCTTCTTGTGGGTATCCACGTTGTGGCTCAACCACTGGTCAAAGCCGCGGTTTTCAAAACGCTGGCGCGCGAGCAGCTCGGTGGCGTTGTCCAGGCTGGCGTAGGCGGGCTCGGTGAAATAGCCCTGAATACGCTCAATGGCCTCGCGAGTCAGGCGGGTTGGAGAGTCTTTGATATGAACCCACTCCGCTTCCACTTTCTCGGCAAAGCCTTCCGGCGTCACGGCCTTGACCAGAATCTTGATACGGGCCTTGAACTTGTTGTCCCGGCGACCGTAGCGGTTATAGACCCTGAGCACCGCTTCCAGATAGGTCAGCAGATCCAGTTCTGGCAGGAACTCCCGGATCACCGGGCCCACCATGGGCGTACGACCCAGACCGCCACCCACGTGGACACGGAACCCGAGTTCACCGGCGCTGTTACGGACCATCTGAAGGCCGATGTCGTGAACCTGGATGGCCGCCCTGTCGGTTTTCTCGGACGCGTTCACGGCCACCTTGAATTTGCGCGGCAGAAAGGCAAATTCCGGATGGAACGTGGACCACTGGCGAATAATCTCGCAGTAGGGGCGGGGGTCGGCGATCTCATCGGACTGAACGCCGGAGAACTGATCCGTGGTGGTGTTCCGGATGCAATTACCGCTGGTCTGGTTGGCGTGCATCTCCACGTCCGCCAGCTCGGCGAGAATATCGGGCACGTCTTCCACTGCCGGCCAGTTCAGCTGAACATTCTGCCGGGTGGTGAAGTGGGCGTAACCCTTGTCGTAGTCCCGGGTGATGCGGGCCAGGCGGCGAAGCTGCTTCGAACGCATCATGCCGTAAGGAACACAGATGCGCAGCATCGGCGCCAGGCGTTGTACGTACAGGCCATTCTGGAGCCTCAGCGGCAGAAATTCGTCTTCTGCCAGCTCGCCAGCCAGGGCCCGCTCGGTCTGGTCGCGGAATTGGGCGACTCGCTCGGCGGCCATTTGCCGATCGTGTTCATCGTATACGTACATAGGGAAAGTCCTGCTGAAAGCCTCTTGTCGGAGAACGCCGGCTACCGGCTTGGGGCGGTGCCAGTCGAATCCGAGTAAGCCTGGTATAGATCTCCGGCGCAGGATATCACTCGCTGTTTATTCTTAAAAGGATTATTTCCAAATATGTGTATCGATTCAGGTGATAGAGGAGG
>CBIHLH010000249.1:0-3057 GCA_966210405.1 uncultured Marinobacter sp. | reverse complement strand
CTTTCTACAAATTGGTGACAAAATCACCCGATTAATTTATTTATTAATTTTCAATGAGTTATATTCGTCGAACAAAAAATGAACCAGGCTGTCAAGCGTTGTGCACGGAACGCGCACTGTGGCCCCTTCAATGTGCATAAAAATACTGAGTCAAGCCATATTTTTCCATTACGGAGTGATTTTGCCCTTGAAAATCCCATAAAACGGGGCACGCACCCATAAAAAAACCGACCCTGGTTCTGGCGCCTGTTCAGGCACCTCCAGGATCGGTCTGATCGGGTAAAATGACCGTCAGGCGAACCATCGCCTTGCGTTTCTGAACATACGAATCCAGGCCCCGTCTTCCTGCCAGTCAGACGGATGCCAGGAGTGCTGGACGGCGCGAAAAACACGTTCCGGATGCGGCATCATGATCGTCACCCGGCCATCACGCGTGGTAACGCCGGTGATACCCTCGTCTGATCCGTTCGGATTGAACGGGTACCGGATCGTCGCCCGGCCACGGTTATCCACGTAGCGCAATGCCACTCGTTCGCTTCCCGCCAGGTCCGACGCGGAATTGCCACCGGCAAACTCAATTCTGCCTTCACCATGGGCAACCGCAATCGGCATCCGGGAGCCGGCCATGCCTTCCAGGAAAGCAGACGGAGACGGCATGACTTCCACCATCGCCAATCGCGCCTCGAACTGCTCGGACTGGTTGCGCACAAATCGGGGCCAGCCTTCACTTCCGGGGATCAGCTCATGCAGGTTGGACAGCATCTGGCAACCATTGCAGACACCGAGCGCGAGGGTGTCCTGGCGATTAAAGAAGGCTGCAAACTGGTCACGCACACGATCACTGAACAGAATTGACTTGGCCCAGCCCTCACCCGCGCCGAGCACATCACCGAAGGAGAAGCCACCGCAAGCTGCAAGGCTATTGAAGCCTTCCAGAGTCAACCGCCCGGAAAGCAGGTCGCTCATGTGCACATCCACAGCATCAAATCCGGCACGGTCAAATGCCGCCGCCATTTCAACCTGGCCATTGACGCCCTGCTCGCGCAACACGGCAACTTTTGGACACGCACCCTTATTGATGTACGGAGCGGCAATGTCTTCGCTGATATCGTAAGTAAGCGTTGCGTGCAGCCCCGGATCCCCGGCATCCAGCAGGTTATCAAATTCTTCCTGAGCACAGTCGGCATTGTCCCTGAGCGCCTGTATCCGGTAGCTGGTCTCCGACCATAGACGCTGCAACTGTGTGCGCGACTCATCAATGACAACATGGCCTTCAAAGCTCAGGCGAATGCTGTCGAGATCATTAAGTGTGCCAATGACACTTGTATGGTCACCAAGACCCGCCGCAGAGAACTGTTGCAGTACAAATCCGGTATCTTCCCGGCGCACCTGAATCACGGCGCCCAGCTCTTCATTAAACAGTTCGCGCGCGAACTGTGAAGGCCCTTCCGCCAGGCCGTCCAGCTTGATATCAACCCCGGTACGACCCGCAAACGCCATCTCCGCCAGGGTAACGAACAGGCCGCCATCCGAGCGGTCGTGGTAAGCGAGAAGCTTGTCATCGCCATTCAGGCCCTGGATAACCGCAAAAAAGGCCTTGATGTCCTCCGGGTCATCGAGATCTGGCGCCACCGCTCCAACGTGCCGGTAAACCTGCGCCAGGGCAGAGCCGCCCAGACGATTCTGGCCGGCCGCCAGGTCGATCAGAATCAAATCCGTTTCGCCCGCATCCCTGACCAGTTGAGGGGTCAGTGTCCGCGCAACATCGGTCACCGGTGCAAAACCGCTGATAATCAGGGACAGCGGCGAAGTGACACTTTTTTGCTCACCGTTATCCTCTTCCCACATGGTCTTCATGGACATGGAGTCCTTGCCCACCGGGATGGTCATCCCCAGCGCCGGACAGAGCTCCATGCCGACCGCACGTACGGTTTCGTACAGGTTTTCATCCTCACCCGGGTGGCCGGCCGCGGCCATCCAGTTGGCCGACAAACGTATATCCGAAAGCTTGTCGATGCGGGCGGCGGCCAGGTTGGTGATCACTTCGCCCACCGCCATGCGGCCAGACGCCGGGGCATCAATGGTTGCCACGGGTGTGCGCTCCCCCATGGCCATCGCTTCACCCGTACGCACATCAAAGGAACTGGCGGTAACGGCAACGTCACTGACCGGCACCTGCCAGGGGCCCACCATCTGATCGCGGGCCACAAGCCCGGTAATGGTGCGGTCTCCAATGGTAATCAGGAAACTTTTTGACCCCACGGAAGGCAACCGCAAGACCCGACGCACCGCTTCGTGCAGGTCAATGCGGGTGGAATCGAAAATCGGCTGGGTGAACGATGAACGGCTGACACTCCGGTGCATGCGCGGAGGTTTGCCGAACAATACGTCCATGGGCAGATCCACCGGTTTATCGTCAAAATAGGAGTCACCCAGCTCCAGGTGGTGCGCTTCCGTAGCCTCACCAATGACGGCATAAGGGCAGCGTTCACGGCGGCACAGGGCGTCAAACACGTCCAGGTTCTCCGGGGCTACCGCCATCACGTAGCGCTCCTGAGATTCATTGCACCAGATCTCCAGGGGCGACATGCCAGGCTCATCACTGGGAATATCACGCAATTCAAACTTGCCGCCCCGGTTGCCGTCCTTGACCAGCTCCGGCATGGCGTTGGAGAGACCGCCGGCCCCCACATCGTGGATGAAACAGATCGGGTTCTCCGCGCCCAGCTGCCAGCAACGGTCGATGACTTCCTGGCAACGGCGCTCCATTTCCGGGTTATCACGCTGTACCGACGCGAAATCCAGGTTTTCATTGCTGGTCCCCGAGTCCATGGACGAAGCAGCACCGCCACCGAGACCAATCAGCATGGAAGGGCCACCCAGAACGATCAGCTTGGCGCCAACCGGAATATTACCCTTCTCGACATCCGCCTCACGGATATTGCCAAGCCCACCGGCAATCATGATGGGCTTGTGGTAGCCACGAACCTCTTCACCACCCGCACCCGGAACTTTCTCTTCGAATGTCCGGAAATAGCCGGTCAGGTTGGGCCGACC
>CBIHLH010000248.1:0-3074 GCA_966210405.1 uncultured Marinobacter sp. | reverse complement strand
ACCCAGGGCCTTCAGATTGTCGGCATGACTCGCTTTGCCGCTGATCGCCACTACATCAAAACCGAGTGTTGTCAGCAGTTCCACGGCAACACTGCCCACTGCGCCGGAGGCGCCTGAAACGGCCACTCTGCCCTGCTCTGGCCTGGCGCCCATGGTCAGGAGTTTCTGAACGCACAGTCCGGCAGTGAGGCCAGCGGTGCCGTAGATCATGGCGGTTCCGGCGTTCCAGCCGCCGGGCATGGGGATGCACCAGTCCGCCGGAACGCGGATGTATTCACCGAATCCACCGGCGGTGTTCATGCCCAGGTCGTAGCCGGTCACGATAACCTGACTGCCTGTCGGCCATTCGCCGGTCGCCGATTCCACTACCTCGCCAGCCGCATCGATGCCCGGGGTGTGGGGGTAGGAACGGGTGACGCCTTTGTTGCCGGAGGCCGAGAGTGCATCCTTGTAGTTGAGCGAGGAATGGCTTACCCGAATCAGTACGTTACCTTCCGGCAGGTCCGACGTTGTCAGGGTTTGTTCTGCGCCCTGGTAGTGGCCATCCTGTTCGTGCACACGCCAGGCTTTGAATTCAGTAGGTGCTGTCATGGTGATATCCCGTTGTCTGTCGGCTACTGGATGTTATGGTTGCGAAAGGCGCTTAGCACTTTCCAAACGGTGTGCTCCAGCGCGGTGCTGGTCGCCAGCCCGAGCTTTTCCGGCAGCGAACGTTTGCGCTGGTAGCCTACCGAGACTACGTCTGCCCGTTCACAGGCCTCAATGAGATATTCGTCGGAGGTCTGGATCTCGTCTATCAGGTTCACGTCCAGCGCACGTTTGCCGAACCAGATGTCGCCGTTGGCCACGGCGCTGATGTCCAGGCCCGGGCGCCGTTCGCTGACGTAATCCTTGAACAGGCCGTGGGTGTCCTCGAGATCTTCGAGGAATTTCTGACGCCCCTTGTCGGTGTTTTCGCCAAAGATGGTCAGGGTTCGCTTGTGCTCACCGGCGGTCAGGACTTCAAAATCGACGTCGTTTTTCTTCAATAACCGGTGGAAGTTTGGCAATTGAGCCACCACCCCGATGGACCCCAGGATGGCAAACGGTGAGGCCACGATGCGGTCTGCCACGCAGGCCATCATGTAACCGCCACTGGCCGCCACCTTGTCAACACAGGCCGTTAACCGCAAACCCTTGCTGCGGATGCGGTCCAGCTGCGCGGCCGCGAGGCCGTAGGAGTGCACCAGGCCGCCACCGCTCTCGAGGCGGATAACCACTTCGTCCCTGTCCGGGTTGGCCACGCTCAGTACCGCGGTGATCGCCCGGCGGAGCGGATCGGTATCGCTTGCCTTGATGTCACCATCGAAGTCCAGGACGTAAACACGGGGAGCGCTCTCCTGATCGGCCTTCTGGTCGCCTTTTTTCTTGGCTTTTCCGGCCTTTTTTTCCGCCTTGTCTTCTTTCTTGCGGGCTTTCTGCCAGGCCTTGCGCTCCTTTTCAGACATCAGGCGCGCCTGAATGGACTCTTTGAGTTTGCGGTATTTGTCGTTGAGTTTGCGGATTTTCAGTTCACCGTCGTCGTGATCACTGTCGCGGTCCCTCTGGGCCGCGGAAACGATGACGGAAATGACCACTATCGCCGCGACAACCAGTGTCACAGCCTTGGCCAGGAACAAGCCGTATTCTGTCAGGAACTCCAAAGTGCTTCTCCAGATTCGATATGCGAACGTCAGAGTGTAACTTACCGAAATAGCGGTGATAAGCAGAGCAAAAAAATTAAAACAAGCGTTCGATCAAGCTTGACACCCGGGGTATCTCACCATAAAGTCGAATAACGAGACAGGCGCCATCCGGGTGCCTGTTCAGGCTCGACGCCAGGGGACTCAAGCCGCCCCATGACAATAGACATCCACCAATAAGGGTAAACCAATGTCTGTAGCTCAGATATTTGAAAAGCTCGAACAGAATTTCAACGCAGACGCAGCGCGAGGCCTCGACCTGGTGTTCCAGTTTGACATTGAAGACGACAAAACCTACCACCTCGTCATCAATGACGGCGCCTGCAAACTACACGAAGGTGCCCACGACGATCCTTCCGTCACCCTGATCATGAATTCCGAAACCCTGCAGGGCATCGTTTCCGGCGAGACCGACGGCATGCAGGCCTTCATGGCAGGCCAGCTACGCGCCGAAGGCGACATGATGCTGGCCACCAAGCTGGGCGAGCTGTTCAACATGGGCTGAATCGGGTCCCGATGCACGCCACAAAAAAACCCGCTGAGCTGCGGGTTTTTTTGTGGCATGAAGCCCGACGATGACCAACTCCACCTACAAGCCCACGTCGTCCAGGGACGATTCCGCCAGCTTGAGCAGGTCGAGGTTGCGGTCTTCCCGTTTGCCAATACTCTCAATGTAATACTCCAGGGATGTCAGCGCATCCGCCAGAGCTTCCAGCACCTGGATTTCCGGTGTGTCACGGGCATCCAGCAGCCGCTCCTGTATCGAGGCTGCCACCCGCTCCAGGACATTCGCAGCCGAAGGATCGTTGACCATCTGCAGACCACCCCAAATGCTGTGGAGGGTTGCTGGCAGGTTGGCCAGGTGCAGCTTGTCGTAATCCGATTCAATGAACGCAGTGATGGCCCGCTTGGCCAGTGTCAGGGCACTTCGCGCTTCATCGGCCACCACGTACATGGCTTCGCGGAGGTACAGGGAATCTTCGTGGCTGCGCTCGCTGCCTGCCAGGGCGTCGGTTTCGGAGGTAATGCCCCGGGTGACGATCTGCATGACGGCGTCTTCTATTCCAAGCACGGAGTCAGCCAGCCGGTAAAGTTCATCATCGCCCGGCGAACGGGAATCGAGTTCCCACTGCCTCAGCTTGGCAGCCTCTTCCCGCGAGAGGGTCGCAAGGTGGTTGAGGTCAAGCATCAGCAGTGTGTTGGCCAATCGCTCCAGGGCATCGGCAATGGAAGCAAATTCGGCCAGATCCGGTTCAATGCCCCGCTCGATGATGTCGAGTTTGTCCTTGAGCTGATTCAACTCGTCCTGCAATGCGTCCGACAACGACTTCAGGACATCGCTGCCCGGGCCAT
>CBIHLH010000247.1:0-3212 GCA_966210405.1 uncultured Marinobacter sp. | reverse complement strand
ATATAATACGTATCGTTGAACATTTTAGACATAACATGACACACAAAGACAAATCTTGATATTTATTCAGTATCATATAATATGAAGTTAATGGCCTTCAGTCGTTCCTGAGGGCATCGCTGTTCACGGATAGCAGAACGACAAGCCCGATCCGGAGGTATTTGTTTATGTACGCCCAGCTCGTTGAAACTGGCGCCAAGCGCCTGAAGACCAAAGAAGAGATGTCGCCTGAAGAGCGCGAGTTTCAGGAAAAGGTCGACGCCGAAACCAAGATCGAACCCAAGAACTGGATGCCTGAAGGCTACCGCAAGACCCTGGTTCGCCAGATCTCCCAGCACGCCCACTCCGAAGTGGTCGGCATGCTGCCGGAAGGCAACTGGGTGACCCGCGCCCCCACCCTGAAACGCAAACTCCAGCTGATGGCCAAGATCCAGGATGAGGCCGGTCATGGCCTGTACCTCTACAGCGCCATGGAAACCCTGGGCGCGGACCGCGATGAAGAGATCGAGAAGCTGCATCAGGGTAAAGCCAAATATTCCAGCATCTTCAACTCCCCGACCCTGAACTGGGCCGACATGGGCGCCGTTGGCTGGCTGGTGGATGGCGCCGCCATCGTCAACCAGGTGGTGCTGCAGCGCACCTCCTACGGCCCCTACTCCCGCGCCATGATACGTATCTGCAAGGAAGAGAGTTTCCACCAGCGTCAGGGTTACCAGATCCTGCTGGACATGATGCGTGAAGGTACCGACGAGCAGAAAGCCATGGTGCAGGACGCGATCAACCGTCTGTGGTGGCCATCCCTGATGATGTTCGGCCCGCACGATGACGAGTCCCCGAACTCCCAGCAGTCCCTGGCCTGGAAGATCAAGCGCAAGAGCAACGACGAACTGCGCCAGATGTTCATTGACCAGACGGTGCCGCAGCTTGAATTCCTGGGCTGCACCGCGCCCGATCCGGACCTGAAATGGAATGAAGAACGTGGCCATTACGATTTCGGTGAGATCAACTGGCAGGAATTCTACGACGTTCTCAAGGGCAACGGCCCCTGCAACCGCGAGCGCATCAACACTCGCAAGAAAGCTATTGATGAGGGCGCCTGGGTTCGCAAAGCGGCCGTCGCCTATGCCGAAAAACAAAAACAGCGCACCCAAGCCGCTTGATACTGGAGGAATACAACATGTCTGAATGGCGCCTTTACGAAGTCTTCGTACGCTCCAAGCACGGCCTGAACCACAAACACGTGGGCAGCGTGCATGCGGCTGACAATGAAATGGCCATGGAAAACGCCCGTGACCTGTACACACGCCGCAGCGAGGGCGTAAGCATCTGGGTCGTGCCCTCCGACACCATCACGGCCTCCGCCTCCGATGAAAAGGAAGTGCTTTTCGATCCGTCGGAAGACAAGGTTTACCGGCATGCTTCCTTCTACAAGCTGCCCGATGAAGTCGGACACATGTAAGGAGCAGTATCAATGACACAAACAGAAGCATTACAGGAATACCTCCTGCGTCTGGCAGACTCCGACATGATCCTGGGCCAGCGCCTGTGCGAGTTGTGTGGCAAGGCCCCCGCCCTTGAGGAAGAGATGGCACTGATGAACGTTGCCCTCGACCTGGTCGGTCAGGCCCGCAACTGGTACGAATACGCCGCCGAGCTGATGGATGATGGCCGCGATGCGGACAAGCTGGCGTTCCGCCGGGATGCCCACGACTACCGCAACCTGCTGCTCACCGAACAGCCCAACGAGGACTACGCGGTCACTATGGGCCGTCAGTTCTTCTTCGACGTGTGGCACTATTTCACGCTCAGGAGCCTGACCGAATCCAGCGACGAGCGTATTGCCGGCATCGCCGCCAAGGCTCTGAAAGAGGCCACTTATCACCTGCGTCGGTCCTCTGAATGGATCAAGCGTCTGGGCGATGGCACCGAAGAGAGCCACCAACGCATGCAGGATGCGGTGGATATCCTCTGGCGCTTTACCGGAGAGCTGATCACTCCGGACGACACTGATCGCTTGATGGCCGAGGCGGGCATTGGCCCGGATCCGGACCAGTTGGCCAAAGACTGGCGCGGCATGGTCAACGAGGTGCTCACCCAGGCCACCCTGACACCGGGTGCCGACGACGCCTGGATGTACATGGGCGGCAAGCACGGCGAACACACTGAACACCTCGGTTTTATTCTGGCGGAAATGCAGTTTCTGCAGAGGGCCTATCCCGATGCCTCAACCTGGTGATTCAGACAGCCGGTCAGCCGTCGATATCCTGATTGCCAGCGACCGGGTGCCGGCCAACGCCCGCCCCGATCTGCTGACAGAAGACGACATCTGGGCACTGCTTGAAGAGGTGAAAGACCCGGAAGTGCCGGCGGTTAGCGTCGTGGAACTCGGTATTGTTCGTGCCGTGCGTTGGGATGGAAAAGAGCTGTCCATTGACGTAACCCCGACCTACTCCGGCTGCCCAGCCACCGAGTTGATAGAGGAACTGATCACCGAAGCCCTGCGTGCCGCGGGCTTCCGGGACCCGAAAATCAACCAGGTGCTGACCCCGGCCTGGACCACCGACTGGATCACAGACGAAGGCAAAGAGAAGCTTCGGGCTTTCGGAATCGCACCGCCCGAGGGCAGCGCCAGCAAAATGAGCCTGCTCGGGGAACCCGATGTTATCGCCTGCCCCCTTTGTGGCAGCGAGGACACCGAGCGGGTCAGCGAATTCGGATCCACCGCCTGCAAAGCCCTTTACCGTTGCAGGGAATGCCTCGAGCCCTTCGACTATTTCAAATGCATCTAGAGCCGATACGATCATGAACAAATTTTACTCACTGCCCCTCAAAGAGGTCAGAGCTGAAACAAGAAACGCCGTATCACTTGCCTTTGACCTGCCCGACGACCTGGCAGACAAATTCCGCTACAAGCAGGGCCAACACCTGATTGTCCGGACCAAAATGGATGGTGAGGAAGTTCGCCGCTCCTACTCGATCTGCCGCAGCGTCAACGATCAGGAACTGCGCATCGCGGTCAAGCAGGTACCCGGCGGCCGTTTCTCCACGTATGCCAATGAGCAGCTGAAGCCCGGCCATACGCTGGACGTTATGCCGCCCCAGGGCCATTTTTCCATCGATCTTGATCCCGCGCGGGAAGGCAACTACCTGGCGGTCGCCGCTGGCAGTGGTATTACCCCGATCCTGTCGATCGTGAAGACCACCCTGGAGAC
>CBIHLH010000246.1:0-3291 GCA_966210405.1 uncultured Marinobacter sp. | reverse complement strand
AACCTCGCCCAAGGCCGGGCAGCAGGCCACCGTGGAGGGTATCCTGACGCTCGACACCCGGACGCCGGGTGGTTTCCGGGGTTTCTACCTGCAGCAGGCCGATCATGAGACCGACGGCGACCCGGCCACGTCTGAAGCGCTCTTTGTCTACACCGGACGAACCTCGGGTGAGCTCGGTGATCGCCTCAGAGTGACCGGTACCGTCAAGGAATTTCACGGGTTGACCGAACTGGCAGACATTGAAGCCCTGAACGTCTGTGGTCGGGGCAACGCGCTGCCGGCACCGAAAGAGCTGACCCTGCTCTGGCCGGATGCCCTGGAATCCCTCGAAAACATGCGCATCCGGCGGTCACCCCCACTCACCGTGGTCGATACCTGGAACCTGGCCCGTTACGGCGAGCTCACACTGGCCACCGACGACATCGTCATCGCCACCGAATATCTGGCCCCCGGCCCCGGCGCCGCAAAAATGGCCGCGCGCAACCGGCAGCAACGGGTCCTGCTCGATGACGCCCGTGGCCTCCGCCAACCCCAACCCGTACCCTGGCCACCGGGCGGGCTGAGCATCGACAACACCGTCCGTGCCGGAGACCAGGTTCACTCCCTGTCCGGCATCCTCGATTTCCGGTTCGGGGACTGGCGCATCCAGCCTGAGTCACCCCCCGTCTTTACCGCCGCCAATGTCAGGCCCGCCGCGCCCGACCGCCCTGCGGCACCCCACATCCGCGTGCTGGCACTGAATCTGGGCAATTATTTCAACGGCGATGGCAACGGGGAAGGGTTCCCGACGCCAAGGGGCGCCAGTACCCATGCTGACTTTCAACAACAGCAGCGGAGGCTGGTGGCCTTACTCCGGGCGCCGGAAGCCGACATTCTTGCGCTGGCGGAGCTGGAAAATGACGGCTACGGTGGCACCAGCGCCATCGCCGAGCTCACCCGGGCCCTCGGGCCCCAGTGGCAGTTTGTGGAAACCGCCGAGGGCGATGGTACCGACGCCATCCGCACCGCCCTGTTGTATCGCCGGGACCGCATCGTTCCCGTGGCTCAACCCCAGCGCCTTACCCACGGCGTCTTCCAGGGCAGCGGTCGGCCCCCTCTGGCACAGATTTTCCGGGTCGAGGGTCACCGCACGGCCGTTCGGGTCGTCGTCCCGCATCTGAAATCCAAATCCTGCCGGGGCGCCACCGGAAACGATCGCGACCAGCAGGATGGCCAGGGATGCTATGCCGCACGCCGGACCCGGGCCGCGAAGGCCGTTATCAGCTGGCTGGAAACCCTGCCGACACCACCAGACCTGGCCGGCACGCTGATTACCGGCGACCTCAACAGCTATTATCAGGAAGACCCCCTGGCGGTATTCCGGCAGCATGGCTTCACCAGTCAGGTGCACCGGTTTCACCCCTGCACTCCGGAAGCCTGCAGCCACTACACCTACCGTTTCCGGGGTGCCAGGGGCTCTCTGGACTACGCTCTGGCCAGCGCCGATCTGGGGCCGAGAATTCTGGGCGCCAGGGTCTGGCGGGTCAATGCTTCCGAGCCCCGGGCGCTGGGCTACCAGCAAACCGAAAGGGTTCCGGATGCCATGCCCTGGCGGGCCTCGGATCACAACCCGGTGATTACCGACATCCGGCTTTAGTACCGGGTTACAGCCCGTCCCGAAACCCCTGGCTACCCTCAGTTGCCCGGATGCCCTGGCAGTGCGGCGACAAGGCCAAGGTTCGGCCCACTGTCGGGAGTAAACTGGCAAGGACAGTCGTTGCCATGTGAGCCCGATAGATGATGAACATTCCCATGCCGAATTTCTGGCCGGCCGCGCGCACGGGCCAGCGCTGGCTGCTAAAGGCCGAACGCCGCGAGACCTCGCTGGATGGCCACCGAATGGTGTACCTGGAACGGGGAACACCCGGGGCCGGCCGGCCCACGGTTCTGCTGATCCATGGCTTCGCCGCCATGAAGGAAAACTGGGGGCTCTGGCTCCGCCGACTGCCCCGGCACTGGCACCTTCTGGTACCCGACCTGCCCGGACTGGGCGAGAGCGACTACCGGCCAGAGGCGAGCTACCGCTATGAAGCCCAGGCGGTGAGGCTTGCGGACTGGCTGGCGCGTTTTCCCACCGAGAACGTTCACCTTGTGGGTAGCTCCATGGGGGGCGCCATCGCCAGTATCCTGGCACACAAACTCGGGACCGCCCCGCGTTCCCTGACCCTGCTCAACAGTGCCGGCATTCCGGAGCACCCGGACGCCGACCTGAACGCTCCGGTCCGGTCTGACCGGGATGACATACTGATCCCACGGGACTGGAAAGGCGTCTACCGGATGTTCAACAGCGTCGGTTCAGGCAAGCCAACCGCATCCGGGCTGGCGATGACGGGCCTGTTGGGGCCGGACCTGTTACAACGGACAACGGCCTTGCGCCACATTTTTAACGATATGCTGGCCGATGCCCTGGCTCCGGCACGGTATCTCGAACGCCATACTGCGCCGCTGCAAGTCCAGTGGGGAGACCGCGATGTGATTACACCAACCCGTTGCGTGGCCTGGTTTGAGCGCGCCACACCGGGCGCGGAAGTGATCGTTTTTAAAGGTGTTGGACACCTTCCCATGCTCGAGAATCCGGGCAAGTCCGCCTCGGCACTGGCGGCATTCGTCACCCGGCACAACGGCTGACCGTACCGCGCTAACAACAACAGCACACAACGAGGATCCTGCCATGCGCGCCTCCGTCTCCATCACCCAGGACCTGGGCATGCCGGCCATCTACCTGCACCTGTTGGCCGAACTGCTGAACCGTATCGGTGTGGATGAGCGGGACCTGCTTCGCCGGGTCGGCCTGGACCCAGTCAGGCTCAAATCCACCGACCTCAGGGTCAGCCAGTCCCAGGCGGCTGAGTTCGTCACCCGGGCGATGATCGAAAGTGGCGAGCCGGGCCTCGGTATCATGCTGGCCCGGGAACTGAAACTGCCCCTGCACGGTGCACTCGGGACGGCCGTTATGAGTAGCCGGACGTTGCAGGAGGCCCTCGACCTGATGACCCGCTATCTGACGCTGCGAGCGCCCCACCTCACGGTCACCCGGCGCAAGGGCAGCAGCCATGTCCATTACTCGGTCTCCTGCGAAGTCGATCTGGGCCCGCTGCAAGGTTTTATCCTGGATGCCATGCTGTTTGGCTGCGTCACCATGGGCGAACAATTGACCGGGGCACCGGTCGCCGGCTCCCGGGTTCAACGCCGGGGTCCGGAGCCGGCGTATTTCCATCGTTTCCGCCAGCGCATCGCCGTGCCCGTGGACTA
>CBIHLH010000245.1:0-3299 GCA_966210405.1 uncultured Marinobacter sp. | reverse complement strand
CCCCCTGAAAACTGTTTGAATCTGCAATCATGTTCTATTTTAGAAGTGAGCTATCAGGAAATGCCTTGAAACAAGGTGTCGCCGGGGCCAGTGCGCGGAAGGAAGGTACTGCCCCACCCAGGACGTGAGTGTCCGGCGTTGTCCGAAACAGCTCAGGAGAAAATAAACACAAAAAATCAAAAGGGTCGCTTCTCCTGCTTGCTAATTGCCCGCCCCTGGCGCAGTAATTGCTGGCTGAGAGTGGCTGCACCTTTCAACAACGGAATTTCGGAGATACTCACATGAACAACGCCAAGTCGATTGCCGTCGGCGCCGCCCTGATTCTGGGCGCATTCACCGCTTCAACCGCAAGCGCGGCCACAACGCTCGAAAGTGTCAAGGATAAAGGGCACCTTCAGTGTGGCGTCACCAGTGGCCTTCCGGGTTTTTCACAGCCGGATGAAAAGGGCAACTGGACCGGTATTGATGTGGATACCTGTCGGGCCGTGGCCGCGGCCATTTTTGGTGATGCCAAGGCGGTCCAGTTTACCCCGCTGACGGCAAAGGAGCGGTTTACCGCGCTGCAGTCCGGTGAAATTGACATGTTGTCCCGGAACACCACCTGGACCCTGACCCGGGATGCGTCCCTGGGCCTGAACTTTGCCGGGGTGAACTATTACGATGGCCAGGGCTTCCTGGTGAAAAAGAACATCGGAGTGGACGACGCCACCCAGCTGGACGGTGCCACCGTGTGTATTCAGGCGGGCACCACCACAGAGTTGAATCTGGCCGATTATTTCCGGGCCAAGGGTATGGAATTCAGGCCTATCGTGTTTGATACCTCCGAGCAGACCGTGCAGGGCTTCGCCGCCGGCCGGTGCGACGTACTGACATCCGACCGGTCGCAACTGGCGGCACTGCGGTCCAAACTGGCCGACCCGTCGTCGGCCAAGATCCTGCCCAACACCATTTCCAAGGAGCCCCTGGGCCCGGTGGTGCGTCAGGGCGATGACCAATGGTTCAACATTGTGAAATGGGTCCTGTTCACTCAGGTCAATGCCGAGGAACTTGGCATCACCATGGATAATGTGGACGACATGCTGAAGTCCGACAACCCGAACGTCCAGCGTTTGCTGGGTACTGATGGTGACATGGGCGCCAAGCTGGGTCTGCCGGCGGACTATGGTTACAATATCGTCAAGCAGGTCGGTAATTACGGTGAGATGTATAACCGTAACGTCGGTCCCGACACCGCGCTGGGTCTGGAGCGTGGTCTCAACGCCCTGTGGACCGAAGGCGGCATCATGTATGCGCCGCCGGTACGTTAAATCCTGAGAGCAAACCGGAGGCAGAGTCCGTCATGGGGCCTGCCTCCGGTCAATCTGTGATGTTGAGCCGCACGGAAGCCTTTCGGGAAAATGCATGAAAAAACAAACCATTGATTCCAGACCCGCGGGTCCAAAACCCTGGTACGACCCGCGAATTCGCTCCATTTTCTTTCAGATCGTTGCCTTGTCCCTGGTGTTCTGGGCCGGCTGGGTCCTGATCGACAACACGCTATCCAACATGGAGAGCCGGGGCATCAGTACCGGTTTCGGCTTTCTCGATGAAACCGCCGGTTTCGGCATCATCATGAGTCTGGTGCCCTATGACGCCACCATGTCATACGGCCGGACTTTTCTGGTGGGCCTCACCAATACCCTGCTGGTGTCCGCCATGGGCATTGTCGCAGCCACCATTCTGGGGTTCATACTCGGGGTTGCCAGGCTGTCCAGCAACTGGCTGGTGGCCAAGATGTCCCTGGTGTACATCGAAGTCATCCGCAATATTCCATTGCTGCTACAGATCTTTTTCTGGTATTTCGCGGTACTCAGCAACCTGCCGTCGCCCCGGCAAAGCGTTGAGGTAGGCAATGCGTTGTTCCTGAATAACCGGGGCCTTTACCTGCCGGAACCGGTGGCTCAGGAAGGTTTTGGCCTGGTATGGGGCGGCATAATTGTTGCCATTGCTGCGGTTGTGGCGCTTCGCATCTGGGCCAAACGGCGCCAGTTAGCCACCGGGCAGATCTTTCCCACGTTCTGGGTAGGTGTCGCCATCCTGGTTCTGGTGCCGATGCTGGCGTACCTGACGGCGGGCCAGCCGCTGACCTGGGACCTTCCGGCCTTGAAGGGGTTCAATTTTGGCGGTGGTATCGCCATTATTCCGGAGTTGGCGGCCTTGTGGATTGCGCTATCCCTGTACACCGCCAGTTTTATCGCGGAGATTGTCCGCTCGGGCATCCTTTCGGTGAGCAGGGGCCAGACCGAGGCGTCCAAGGCCCTTGGCCTGCCCAACACGCTCACCCTGCGCCTGGTGGTCATTCCGCAAGCCATGCGGGTGATCATCCCGCCGCTGACCAGTCAGTACCTGAATCTGGTCAAGAACTCCTCGCTGGCAACGGCGATCGGCTATCCCGACCTGGTGGCGGTATTCATGGGGACGACCCTGAACCAGACAGGGCA
Organism: uncultured Marinobacter sp.; assembly: GCA_966210405.1. Taxonomy (GTDB): domain Bacteria; phylum Pseudomonadota; class Gammaproteobacteria; order Pseudomonadales; family Oleiphilaceae; genus Marinobacter. The sequence goes on along the minus strand of CBIHLH010000245.1, from coordinate 819 downwards.
GGCGGTTGAGGTCGTTGCCATTACCATGGCCGTGTACCTGACGATCAGTCTGCTCATTTCCCTGTTTATGAATATCTATAACCGGGCCGTGGCGATTAAGGAGCGATGATGGCTGAGCCTGTAATGAAACCACCCAAAAAGATGCTGGGTCCGGTCGCGTGGATGCGGGCGCATCTGTTCTCCAGCTGGTACAACACCCTGCTGACCCTGCTCGTGGGCTACCTGCTGGTGACCAGTGTCGGGCCCGCGCTGAACTGGTTGTTCCTGGAGGCTGACTTCAAAGGCAGTGAGCCCAGTGACTGCACCGGTGCCGGTGCCTGCTGGTTGTTCATCAACCAGCGCCTGAACTTCTTTATCTACGGATTCTATCCGGATTCCCTGCAGTGGCGCGTCAATGTGATGTTTGTCCTGCTGGCCCTGTCGTTTGTACCCCAGTTCATCGAGAACTTCCCTGGCCGTAAGTGGCTGGGTATTTTCGGCATGACCGGCCTGCCGGTGGTGGGCTATTTCCTGATCCCGGGCGGCAGTTTCGGGTTGGAAGCGGTGGACAGTGCCAAATGGGGCGGGCTGATGCTGACGCTGATCATTGCCTACATCGGCATTATCGCGTCTCTGCCTATCGGGATCCTGCTGGCCCTGGGGCGGCGCTCGGACATGCCCATTATTCGCGGACTCTGTGTCGTGTTTATTGAGGTCTGGCGGGCGGTGCCACTGATCACCGTGCTGTTCATGGCGTCGGTGATGCTGCCGCTGTTTTTACCGGAGGGCATGAACTTCGAGAAGCTGCTGCGGGCGCTGATCGGCATTACCCTGTGGCAG
>CBIHLH010000244.1:0-3310 GCA_966210405.1 uncultured Marinobacter sp. | reverse complement strand
GAAATTCCACGGCTCCGGAAAGTACTCAGACACAATCAGACTGGCATCTATCGGTATCCGTTCACCCGTGGTACCGGCAATTACGTGAATACCCTTCTGGATGCCAGCCTGTTACAACCAGAGAGCCACTGGCTGGAAACCGCCGAACGGGTTATCCGGTCAACCATCGGCCCACAGGACGACATCGGGCAACGCCATCTGCTGGATGCCGAAACCGGTTGGTCCTATCTTGTCTTACTAGCCGCCCTGACCCGTTACCTCTGGGTTAAGCTGGATCGCGGCGAAACCGACCATCACTACCACTATGCCCTGGCCAGCCTTCGCCACTACTGGCGGTGGATGGCAGAAAACGAACGGCCGTTCATGGACAACCCGGACCAGCTCGAATTCCCGAACCACACCTGGGTTGCCCAGGATTTCCGCAAAGCCGTGCTTTTGTACCAGGCGGCGGCATTCGACCCTGCCTGGCGGGACCGGTACCAGACCAGGGCCCGGGACTGGCTGCAGTATGTGGTGACCACTCTCGAACACAGCGAGGAATGTGGATTCTCCAGAATCCAGATCATACTTCTGCAGAACTATGGGGCCCATCAATGGGTGCCGGAGTTACCCGCTGCGGCCACGGCCGACATGCCTGTCAGTTCAGACGAAATGACTGGCCAACTCAGCGCACTCACGAAGATAATGGGGCACATCCTCCATCGCGTATGGAAAGGCGTCGTTGCTTTTCGCCCCTCCCGGGAACGCGCATGGCTAAAAAGTCGTCTGGAGGCCTGACATGAAACAGAGGCTGAAGCGCATTGTTCGTTTGTTATGCCTGGCGATTGTCGCCCCGCTATTCGCCCTGCACCGTTTACTGTCTCTGGTTGCGGACCGTGATTCCTCATTCCAGTCATTTTCCCAGCTGTTCAGCCTGATCCCGGGTAAGCCCGGCATCTACCTGCGAGCTGCCTTCTACCGACTGGCCTGCCCGGACACATCTGACGACATATCAATCGGCTTCCTGACGGTATTTTCCCACTGGGACACCACCATAGGAAAAGGCGTGTACATTGGGCCGCAATGCAATATTGGTAAGTGCATCATCGGCGAAAGCACCCTGCTGGGCAGCGGTGTGCACATACTCAGCGGCAGCAAACAGCATAACTTTGACGACCCGACGCGACCAATTCAGGAACAGGGCGGGATCTTCACAAAAACCCGAATCGGGCATGACTGCTGGCTCGGCAACGCCTGTGTGGTCATGACCGATGTCGGCAATCACAGTATCGTAGCGGCGGGGAGCGTGGTTACCCAAACCGTTGAACCAGGCTTTATCGTGGCAGGCAACCCTGCGAAGGTGATCCGCTCGCGGTTCCCGGCGCCCTCCCCATCGGCCAGCTCGCAACACGAGACCGTTCATGAGCAGTAAATTCGAATCCCTCTACTACCGCTGCCCTGTGTGGATGCAGAATACCCTGGTCAGCCTGATGGGTTACCGACTGTACCAAAAGCGTTATACCGGAATGTACCGGGAAGTACGCCGGCTTATCGAGCATGCGAGATCCTGGAGTGCAGCCGAAAAAGCCAGCTATCAGGATGAACACCTCCACCGGATGGTGCGCCATTGCCGGCAACATGTGCCCTATTACCAACAGCTTTTTGCTGAGCTTGGTCTCCACGAAAACGACATTACCAGCGTTCAGGACTTACCCAAGATCCCCATACTCAACAAAGACACCCTGCGTGCCCGTGCCGGAGACTTTACCGCTATCGGCGAGAAATCCTTCATTCAGCAAAACACCAGCGGCAGCACCGGCACCCCCCTGACACTCGCTGTCGACGAGCGAACCTACAAAATGGCCATGGCCCTCGTTGTTGATCATGAGGAATATCACGGCATTCCCTTTGGCGCGAGGCGAGCCACCTTTGCTGGCCGAATGGTGCAGCGAGCCGAAAACATGTCGCCGCCGTTCTCTCGCTATAACCGGGCTGAAAACCAGCGGCTCTATTCCAGTTACCATCTTAACGATGAAACTTTCCCGGCCTACCGCCAGGACCTTGATCGATTCGCCCCTGAAGAACTGATCGGCTATCCGTCCGCCTTGTCAGAAATTGCGACCTATTACCAGAACACCAACAGCACCCCCGGATTCAGGCCAAAAGCCATTGTCACCAACTCAGAAACGCTGCTGGCGTGGCAACGGGAACGCCTTGAGCAGGTGTTTGGCTGCCCCGTACGGGATTACTATGGCACCGCAGAATACGTTGTTTTCGCGGGCCAGGACCGGGACGGCATCTACCGTACAAACCCGGTTCTGGGTATCACCGAAGTGCTGCCCGGAACAGAACAGGCATACACCGGCGACATAGTCGCCACAACACTCACCAATACCTGCATGCCTTTGCTCCGATACCGGGTCGGTGACAGTGCCACAGTATTGGATGAAGGTGCCGGTAACGAGGTTCAGCGCAACGCGCTGTCCTCTATTAACGGCCGAATTGACGATTACATTGAGACGCCGGATGGGCGACGTCTAGGGAGACTGGACCACGTATTAAAAGGGGTCTCTGAGTTATTAGAAGCACAAATCGTACAGGAAGCTGGAGGAAACTGCGTTATATACTTAGTAACAAATGGAGCTCTATCAGAAGAAACTGCCTCAATAGTTGAGCACAACTTCCGCGCTAGAGTAGGCAGCGAAATCCCGCTGAAGATTCAACAAGTTAAAGAAATTCCTCGTGGCCCGAATGGAAAATTTAAAAATGTCATTAGAATTAATTAATAATTCGTTCGATACTTCATGGCCTTTCATCAGCATTATCATCCCGGCACTTAATGAACAAGATCATATCGAGTCCACATTGAAATGCCTTAACCAGAGCGACTATCCCAGATCGAGGTTTGAAACCATAGTAGTTGACAACGGGTCAACCGACAACACTAGAGAAATATCTGAAAAATATGCTAGTAAATGCCTTATTCTCGAAAAAGGTAATGTTGGCGCCGTCAGGAATTATGGAGCAAAACAAGCTCGCGGCAGTGTTCTCGCATTTTTAGACGCAGACTGCCAAGTTAGCAGCGATTGGCTCAATAATATAAAAAATCTGCTGCAAGAAAACTCTGATAGCGTTTTTGGTGGCACCTGTATTTTGGCTGATAACTCAAACTGGATTGAGCGCTGCTGGATACTTGGGGATGCTCAAAGAAAACAAAGTGATTTAGTCGGGGCTAGTATCGCAACAAAAACATCAATTTTTTGGTCCGCGGGTGGTTTTAGCGAGGATATCACTTCTGGAGAGGATACAGAACTTTCAAGCCGGCTAAGAC
>CBIHLH010000243.1:0-3470 GCA_966210405.1 uncultured Marinobacter sp. | reverse complement strand
TGCGTGGCCTGGACCTCAACCGCTACGCGGGTTTCGGCCTGTGCTGCGAGCGTTAGATGACACCATGAAATATATAGCTACTGGACGAGTACAGCCGGAACGAGCTGACATTTTCTTCAGCCGAGTTGAGATGGGGCTGGGTGATCGAGGAGGAGTAGTCGTTAGTTGCGATTCATCACAAATAACGGTTTTGATAGATTCCCCGGAGATCGACGGTTGGATGTCAGCTGAGGTGCAAGCCGAGGAACTTGCATCAGTAGTCGTAAGCGCTTTAGGCTTCTCTCTCGGATCTGGTTATTCAGTAAACTTAATCCAAATTACCGAGGATGACGGAACCCCTCATGTGCTGGGTGTAAGACCGACCAATCCCGAGGATCAGGGAGAAGATCTTAGTTTTATCGAACAAACTGAAGTCTTCAATCGTGCTTTGCGGCTTGCGGCAAGGGACGTTTTCTTTCGAATGGCAGTTCGAGATTACTTACAGGCTATGAATGATGTCAGTGACTGCGCCATGTACTGTTATCGAGCCATTGAAAGCATAAAATGTTCTTTTGTTATGGCCAGTGGTCGTGATCGGTGGGATGAGATGCATGCTGCTTTAGGTACGAATCGAGCAACCTTAACGGAACTGATAAAGAATTATGCCGATCCAGCGCGACATGGGAATTGGACAAATGCTAAACCAACCGATAAGTTTATCCGGTATCGCATGTTGGGGTTGACTCGCGATATCCTCAAGAAATACGTGGATCATGAGCAGCCAAACATCTAACCATTATAGCCACAGCGACGGCTACTACATTGCGGCTTCGCCTCCATTCCGTAGCCGCACGTGCTATTGGCGTTAGCTGTTTTGGTACGACCATGATTGATAAGTTTGAGGCATGGACAAAGAGGGTTTATCAACCGAGAGAGGCGAAATGGAAGCGCCCTGTCTTGTTGATCCTCAGCCTCGTTATCGGAATTCTATGCGGGGCGGCTGGCTACGCCCAGTTTCAGTATCAGTGGACAAATGACGGGGTCTGGCTGGTAATTGGTTTATTTGGCTTCTTCTCAATTATTGGAACCGTAGTGGGCTTGTTTTGTAAGGACTATTGGGTTGCCCTAGTGCTTGGCAAAAAATAGTGGGTCCTTGCGAATTACAGCTAACCAGTCATTCAAGTTCGTTCCCGGCCTGGCGGCCGTCCACCGGACGCCCTAGTCGGGCGCCGCTTAATATTGGCGTTAGAAAAGGTCTTTATCGCAAGTCTACTAGGGGTATAGGGATTGTACGCGCTATTAGAATTGTTCCTCGGAGTGGGTTTTGTAGTTGGCTTAATCTACCTCGGTGAGTATCTATTACATAATCGCCCTCGCAGGCCTTGCCCTCGTTGTGGAGGGACAGGGTACTTGCCGCACTTCAAGCATGTTCAGAATGGAATATGTTTTTTATGTCGAGGTGGTGATGGTCAGTACACTAATCCGGTAATTGAGCGACAGGAACGAGAAGCGCGGCTAAGGGAAAAAGCACTGCAGTACGAGGTTGAGTTCCAGCACTCCCGATCCATGTTGTAGTGGTCAACTAATCCCGGACAGTATTTTAAGGTTTTCCTCAGCCGCAACGGGCGAAATGCCGTCGTTGAATGTGTGAGGTCGCTGCCGGTTGTAGTAGTCCATCAGATAACCACCAACATCTTTTTTGGCCTCAGGCAGATTCCGATATCCCAGGGCCGGTATCCATTCAGATTTCAGACTCCGGAACAGCCTCTCCATCGGTGCGTTGTCCCAGCAGTTGCCACGTCGGCTCATGCTTTGGGTCATTCGATAGCGCCAGAGCCTCTGACGGAACTTACGGCTGGCATACTGGCTTCCCTGATCCGAGTGGAACATGACTTTCTCCGGTTGGCCACGTTGCTCCCAGGCGTGGTCCAGAGCTTTTACAACCAGGTCCGCATCTGGACTCGATGACATCGCCCAGCCAACAACACGCCGGGCATATAGGTCCAACACAACCGCCAGATAACTCCATCGCTGGCCACTCCAGATGTAGGTGATGTCACCACACCAGACCTGGTCTGGCCGCTCTACTGCAAACTCACGATCCAGATGGTTCGGGATATCTGGCCGTTCAACGGTGGCCTGCTTGTAAGCGTGAGGGCCTGGCTGCTTACAGGTCAGCCCCAGCTAGCTCATCAGTCGTCGAACCTTGAAGCGACCGACGACAGTGCCTTCTTCGCTGAGCAAGCCTTTGATTGTCCGGCTACCGGCAGAACTGCGGCTTTTGGTGAACAGGCGGCTTACCTGAGCCCTCAAGGCCATACGCTCCACATCAACGTGGTTCCGCCGATGGCGGTACTCGTAATAGCTGGAACGGCTGATATCGAACGCATTGCAGACCATTTCAACAGGCATTCGCTCACTCAACTGGTCTATCAGCGCGTACGATTCATGTCGTCCGACATCAAGAGAGCGGTAGCCTTTTTTAGTATGTCTTTCTCCTGTTCAAGGCGCTTGCAGCGGGCTTCCAGCTCCTGAATACGGCGCTGTTCCGGGGTTAATGCCTTGCCCTTCGGGGTGACACCGTCACGCTCCTCGGTCAGTTGGCTAACCCAGCGCCGGATAGCGCTTTCACCAATTCCCAGGGACACGCTTGCCTGGGGAATCGTGTAACCTTGATCCAGCACCAGGCTGGCTGCTTCCTGTTTGAACTCAGGAGAAAAAGAACGTCGCTTTCTGGTCATCAGACACCTCGTTTATTGTGGCGATATTACCACCTACGTTGGTGTCCGGAATCATTGAACCACTACACCAGGCGGTCAACCGGACGCCAAAAGCGTGGCGCTTTTGGTGCCCTCCGCTACGCTCCGGCGCCGGTTACCATCAGCGTTAACACTTACAAGGGCATGTGAGTGTCTCATTGCAAAGGAAGGCACCACGGAAATATATCCAACAAAAAGGATCTCCTATGAAAAAGTTAGCTGCTTTCCTTTTCGCTTCAATGATGATCGTTGGCGTAGCTCATGCTCATTCTGGCGGAACCGACAAAAACGGTTGTCATGCAGGGTCCAAACCATACCATTGTCATTAACCAGTAAGTCACTACACCGAGGAGATGTGCTCTGGACTTACCTCGGTGTAGTTTTAATCGGGTAGCTGGGGGTATCTAACCCCCAGCCCCCACAACACCCTGCACCGATGCGTCGGACCGCCCCAGATAAGAGCATGAACTGTCACTGCACAACTGACGGATGGCCGCCCCGTCGGCTTGCGCCAACTCGCCTCCGGCCTACGCCTCCTATGATGTTCTTGTTCATCAGCTCGCAGTTTTATGAAATACATCCCTGTATTTCACCTAAGGCCAGCCTGCGGCTGTTCAAAATGGTTCCCAACCATTTTGTGCTAGTGGCTTACTTCCGGCTGGCGCTCCGGCGCAGATTGAACCGCCCCGGGTTTTGAGGAGGCTCCAGCATCTGAGAGAATGGAGCCATGAA
>CBIHLH010000242.1:0-3526 GCA_966210405.1 uncultured Marinobacter sp. | reverse complement strand
GCTGGCATGCAGGAAGACCGGGATAAAGCGGCTCAGAAGCAGAAACGAGAGTCCCAGAAAACCATCAAAAAGCTGAAGGCGGAAGTTCGCCGCAAAGACCAGGCCCTGGCTGAGACCACCTCGCTGCTGGTGCTATCAAAAAAGCTCGAAGCCTTGTACGGCGAAGATCCGGACAGCAGCGAGGACGACTGACGCCGCTGGACGAACGTGCAAGGCTCCTCGAGCTTTTTGATGAAGCTGTTGCCGGTGGCGCAGCTCGATACAGGGCCGCAGAGCTGATGGATATCAGCGAGCGCACATTGAAGCGCTGGCGCAGTGCCGACGGTCGGGTGGCTGAAGATCGCCGTCCCGATGCGGAACGGGCTGAACAGCCCCATAAACTCACCCAGGCCGAGGAGTTGGCCATTCTGAGTGCATGCAATCAACCTCAGTACCAGAGTTCGCCACCGTCGCAGATCGTGCCATCACTGGCTGATAAAGGCGTCTATCTGGCCTCTGAATCGTCGTTTTACCGGGTGCTGAAGAAACACCAGCAACAGAATTATCGGGGGCGCATGAAGCAGCCCCGGAAGGTGCCTGAGCCGACTAGCTTCACCGCGACAGGCCCGAACCAGGTATGGAGTTGGGACATCAGTTATTGTCCGTCAGCGGTACGTGGCCAGCATTGGTATCTGTACCTGATCATGGACATCTACAGTCGCAAGATCATTGCCTGGGAGATCCATGAAGCAGAGTCCGGCGGGTTGGCCAAGAAGCTCGTTGAACGCGCTCTATTGCGAGAGGGCTGTTGGCACAATCCGCCGGTGTTGCACTCTGACAATGGGGCACCGATGACGTCGTACACTCTCAAAGCCAGACTGGCCGATCTGGGCATGCTGATGTCCCACAGCAGGCCAAGAGTCAGCAACGACAATCCCTACTCGGAGTCGTTGTTCCGGACCGTCAAATACTGCCCGGAGTGGCCCTCAAAGGGCTTTGAATCACTGACGGCCGTGCGCGACTGGATGCTGGCGTTCGAGGAAGCCTACAACGAACAGCACCTGCACAGTGGTATCCGGTTCGTGACACCGGCGGATCGCCACCGTGGCATTGATCACGAACGCCTGGCGCACCGGAAAATGGTTTATGAAAGAGCAAAGCGCCGGAATCCACGGCGCTGGTCTGGCCCGACCCGAAACTGGGAAGTGACCGGACCGGTATCGCTTAACCCTGGCAAGTTGCAGGAAATTGAGCGCAATAAACTGGCCGCTTAAACGCGGTCATTTGGACAACTGGGTTGAAAATCGCCGCTACGGCCCGATGCGGCAGTTGGACTGTCACTTAAATGCAACATCCGGGTGTTTAGGTGCCTGTATGTCGCCAAAGAAGTACCATTTTCCAAGGCGGGTGATTCGTCCTTGTCGGGAGCCAGCCAACCATGCGCGTCATTGCGTTTTACAGCCCTAAAGGCGGTGTGGGCAAAACCGCAGCCGCAGTCAACATCGCGTACCTTGCCAGCCAGGAAGGTTACTCGACCCTGTTATGGGATCTGGATCCACAAGGGGCTGCCAGCTTCTACCTGTCCGGAGCCGGCCACCGGCAAGGCGCCAAGCTGTCGAAACTGCTTCAGGGCCGGGCACCAATCGCCGAATTCATCCAGGATAATGTCTACCCGGATCTGGACTTCATTCCGGCCCACAAAAGCTTTCGTAACATCGACATCCGGCTGGAGCAGGACGACGACACCAACGCCCTGAAGGCCATGCTGTCGCCCCTCTCCGAAGACACCAGCCTGGTGATCCTGGATTGCCCGCCCAGCCTGTCCCGCCTGACGGAACAGGTGCTGCAGGTGGCAGACCAGGTGTACGTGCCCCTCGTGCCGACCTGGCTCTCGCTCAACAGCTGGCAACAATTCCGCGACTTCGTGCGCACCAAAAAGCTGGGCCCGAAAAAACTGCGGCCGTTTTTTGCCCTGGTCGACCGCCGCAAGAAGCTCCACCGGGATCTGCTGGCCCAGAAGGCCGAGCTGTTTGAGAGGCCCCTGGAAGCCTCCATTCCCTACGCCAGTGTGGTAGAGCGTATGGGTGAGGAAGGCCTGCCCCTGGAAGTGTTAAGCCCCACATCGGAAGCCGCCACTCGCTTTCGGGACATGTGGCTGGAGATTAAGCAGGATCTCTGGCGCTCGGGGCGCAAGGCAGGGTGATACTGGAGCCGTAAAGAATGAACGGAATCTGCTAGACTGGCCATCCACTCCATGAAAACGCCGGAAGGAGGCAATATCATGGCTAAAAAACGGGCAATGCCCACACAGGAAAGCGCCCTCAAACGCGAGCTGAAAACCCCGAAATATCAGATGCGGGTGGTTGAGGATAAAACAAAGTACAAGCGCCAGCGGAACAAGAACCTTCGAGCCGAGGATTTCCGCAAGGCTGCCTGAGAGGTGGTTTTACGGAAATCTTTGGTGAGAGATTTTGCTACCCGTTGTTCTCACGCCGAGGGGAGGATTTCGCCTCTCTATCGGGTCCAGTTCTCAATGGTCACGCCGGGGTAACGGTTAAAGCCATCCTCGTTATTTGTAACCAGAACCGCACTCAGGGCGACCGCGTGACTCGCTATCAGTTTGTCCAGTGCGTCCTTGCGGCGTTGATCACGGGGAATGCCGGCCCTCAGCCGGCCATAGGCAATGGCTGCATCGTCATCGAAGGGTGCAACCACCAGATCCGCCCGTAGTCGTTCCAGGGCCTTCTCGTTCTGCTCCCGGTTCTCTGGCTTGCATTCAATACCGTACTGCAGCTCGGCCAGGGTAATGGCAGAGATAGCCACATCGCCATAGAAGCATTGTTCAAACCGCTCTTTTGCCGCTGGAACTTCATGCTTCATCAGGTAAATACAGATATTCGTGTCCAACAGGTACTTCATAGCCCCTCACGCTCCTGGCCTTCCTCGCCTTCCTCGCCTTCCCGATCTTCCATGAAATCAGCGGCAAAGCCGTGGAACTTGTCGGCGAGCCCAGTCAAACGCCGTGCCGGGCGAATACGGATTTCGTCACCGACACGTTCGACGGTCAGCTCGACATCCGGGCGTTCGTAGGCCATATCTGCGGGAATGCGCACAGCCCACGAGTTGCCGGACTTGAATATTTTTGTGGTTGCCATGGTGCTACCTCCACGATCATCTTCACCAAGGTATATACAGTATATACAAACGATTTTTAGGTGTGAACCCAGTTAAAGCTGGGCGTGCTACCACTGCCTCAGTTTGGCATGGGATTATGAGAGCCTTGGGGCGGGTTTTCAGAGGACCACGCAAAACCACAATAGTCAGAAAAACAGCGGGTTATCGAAATTCAGATCCACAGACCACTACACAAAACCGTTCACCTGTTGCCATTTCGTTGACACGTCGACGCGGTTGAATAATGATTCTCTCGCGTATATACTTTGTATATACAAAATCAAGGAGGATGTGCATGGAGATACGTTGTTCTTCCAAGGTACTGCATAAAATAACGACAAAACATAACGTTACCTTGGAGGAGGTGCAGGAG
>CBIHLH010000241.1:0-3577 GCA_966210405.1 uncultured Marinobacter sp. | reverse complement strand
ACCGATTTCTTTTTGCAGGCGTTCCAGTTCCTTGTCCAGGCGTTTGAGCTCGGCGTCCTTGTCGATCAGGCCGGCCATGGGTACCAGCACTTCCATTTCGCCGACCAGCTGGGTGGCGGACATGGGGGCCTGGTCGCCTTCAAACCAGTCGAGGCTTTCCAGTTTTGCCAGTGAACTCAGGAACTGGCGGTTGTCATCCATGCGGCGCTGGTCTTCCGTGCCTTTGCCTCGCAGCAATACCGGGATCTTTTTGGCCGGGGAGATGTTCATCTCACCACGGATGTTGCGCACGGCAACGATGACGCCCTTGAGCCACTCGATATCGTCAGTAACGGCGGCGTCCTGTTTGCTGGCATCAGGCTGCGGGAACGGTTGCAGCATGATGCTGTCTCCGGTTTTGCCAGCCAGGGGCGCAATGCGCTGCCAGATTTCCTCGGTGATGAACGGCATCATCGGGTGCGCGAGGCGCAGGACGGCCTCCAGAACCCGCACCAGCGTACGGCGGGTGCCGCGCTTGGCTTCGGCACTGGCACTGTCGTCGTTCAGCGCTGGCTTGGACAGTTCCAGGTACCAGTCGCAGTATTCGTTCCAGATGAATTCGTACAGCGCGTAGGCAGCCAGGTCGAAACGGTACTGGTCCAGGTGCCGGATAACATCCTGTTCGCAGCTTTGCAGCTCGCTGATAATCCAGCGGTCGGCCAGGGACAGTTCCACCGGCTCGTTGTTGACGCCGCAGTCTTCGTCCTCGGTGTTCATCAGCACGTAGCGGGCGGCATTCCAGAGCTTGTTGCAGAAGTTGCGATAGCCTTCCAGGCGCTTCATATCCCAGTTGATGTCACGACCGGTGGTGGCCATGGCCGCCAGGGTGAAGCGCAGGGCGTCGGTGCCGTGAGCGGTGATGCCCTCCGGAAATTCCTTCTGGGTGCGTTTGCCAATCTTCTCGGCCAGCTTGGGCTGCATCAGGTTGCCGGTACGCTTCTCCAGCAGGTCATCCAGGCTGATGCCGTCGATCATGTCCAGCGGGTCAATCACGTTGCCCTTGGACTTGGACATCTTGTCCCCGTGCTCGTCCCGGATCAGACCAGTCACATACACCGTGTGGAAGGGCACCTGGGGTGTGCCATCTTCATTTTTCATGAAGTGCATGGTCATCATGATCATCCGGGCAACCCAGAAGAAAATGATGTCGAAGCCGGTGACCAGCACATCCGTCGGGTGGAAGGTTTTCAGGCGCTCGGTGATTTCCGGCCAGCCCAGGGTGCCGAAGGTCCAGAGGGCGGAGCTGAACCAGGTGTCCAGCACGTCGTCGTCCTGCTTCAATTCCAGATCGGTGGCGAGGCTGTGCTTCTGGCGTACTTCGTCTTCGTTGCGACCGACATAAATGTTGCCTTCAGCATCGTACCAGGCTGGAATCCGGTGGCCCCACCACAGTTGACGGGAGATGCACCAGTCCTGAATATCCCGCATCCAGGAGAAATACATGTTCTCGTATTGCTTGGGTACGAACTGGATGCGGCCGTCTTCCAAGGCTTCAATGGCTGGCTTGGCCAGGGTCTTGGCATCCGCGAACCACTGGTCGGTGAGCATGGGCTCGATGATCAGGCCGGAACGGTCGCCACGGGGCACGCTCAGGACGTGGTCTTCTTCCCGCTCCAGCAGGCCGGCGCCTTTCAGGTCTGCAACAATGGCCTTGCGTGCGTCCTCACGAGTCAGCCCGGCGTAGGCGGCGGGCATCTGGCCGTCGATGTCCGTGTTTTCGGTGCCGTCGGAGTTGAACACTTCGGCGACGTCCCGGATGTTGGCATCCTGGGTCATGACGTTGATCATGGGCAGTTCGTTGCGCTTGCCCACGGCGTAGTCGTTGAAGTCGTGGGCCGGGGTGATCTTCACGCAGCCGGAGCCTTTTTCCGGGTCTGCGTGGTGGTCGGCCACGATCGGGATCTTGCGGTTTACCAGCGGCAGCATGACGTGCTTGCCCAACAGGTGCTGGTAGCGCTCGTCGTCCGGGTGTACGGCCACGGCGGTGTCGCCGAGCATGGTTTCCGGGCGGGTGGTGGCGACGACCACGTAGTCCTTGCCTTCCCGGGTTTTTGCGCCATCCGCCAATGGGTAGCGCAGGTGCCAGAAGAAGCCCTTTTCTTCCTTGTTCTCAACTTCGAGATCCGAGATGGCGGTGTGCAGTTTCGGGTCCCAGTTGACCAGTCGTTTTCCGCGGTAGACCAGGCCTTCGTCATACAGGCGGATAAACACTTCCTGAACGGCTTTGTAGAAGCCGTCGTCCATGGTGAAACGTTCGTTGTCCCAGTCTACAGAGTTGCCGAGACGGCGAATCTGGCGGGTGATGGTGCCGCCGGAATGTTCTTTCCAGTCCCAGATGCGTTTGATGAATTCTTCCCGGCCGAGGTCGTGGCGGGTTTTGTCTTCTTCAGCGGCCAGTTTGCGCTCAACGACCATTTGGGTAGCAATGCCGGCGTGGTCGGTGCCGACGGTCCACAGTGCGTTACGGCCCTGCATGCGCTTGAAGCGGGTGAGGGTGTCCATGATGGTGTGCTGGAACGCATGGCCCATGTGCAGGCTGCCAGTGACATTGGGCGGCGGGATGGCGATGCTGAATGACTCACCTTCGCCCCCCTCCGCCTTTTCTGAACGGGGGCGGAAGTACCCTTTGGCTTCCCAGTTCTGGTACCACTGGCGCTCGATGTTTTCTGGCTGGTAGGTTTTTTCCATGGGTTTCTGCAGTGACCGTTGGTTGATTCACAAGGGAAAATTGAGACGCCCGATTATACATGGTCGCCGGTGATGCGGCGAACCTCTGCTGGAGATAAGACTTTGGGTTGGGTGCCTTGCGGAGTTGGGACAGGCTTTCCAAAAACCGCTACGAGCACATCCATGTGCGCTTCTCTCAGGCCGTCCCTGGCCTTCGAGATTTTTGGAAAGCCTGTCCCAACTCCGCAGGTCTGACTCTGGCGCGACTCGCCGGGATTTGGGGCTCCACTAATCGTAGGTCGGGTTAGCAAAGCGTAACCCGACAAAAACCTACCCCCGCTTCCTCTGATCATGCACCCTCGGCTCAATCCCCAACGCCCGCAACTGCTTGAAATGCGACCGGGCCTGACTGAGAACATTCGGGTCATTATGGGCAACCAGAGCCAGCCGTTTAAACCGGTCGGCATCTGCTGGCAGCATTGCCGAGAGGATGATCACGGTATCCCAATCCTCCGGGCCGGGCGGGCAGAGCAGGATGCCCACGGGGTCGGTACAGGTGGTTGCGGAGTCGGGAACCACGCTGTGGGGGATGAATGCATCCGGGCTGAAGTTCCAGAGCAGTTCGTCCAGTTCTTCGGCGTGCCGTGCCGTATCGCAGACGATGCACACGCGGTCTCCCTGCTGCCAGGCTTTGTCCACGAGTCTGGCGGCGTGGAGGTTGCGGGCGGCGGGGGTGTTCTGGGCGAGGATGTGGAACCAGTAGCGCTGGTTCCGGTCTTCCTGGTCGGAGGAGCCGGCAGCGGGGCTGCCGGTTTCCGGGTTGCCTTGCCCGTCGATAGCGGTCGGATTATTTTCCGGCATGGGACATCAG
>CBIHLH010000240.1:0-3615 GCA_966210405.1 uncultured Marinobacter sp. | reverse complement strand
ACCCGGGACAGCCAGCCAGACACGGTATACGGGTACCTGACGGTGCATTACGACACTGCCCCGTTGGCCAAAGCCTGGCTCGACCGTGCCTTCATTACCTTTTCGGCCGTCATCGCCACCGCCGTTATTCTCGGGCTGGTGCTGTTTTATGTGTTCCATCTGTTGCTCACGCGGCCGCTGCTGACAATCGTCCACTCAGTCAAACAGGTGGATCCCGCCAAGCCCGATGACCGCCTGGTGTCGATTCCGCCTGGCCATGGGCGTGACGAGCTCGGCCTGTGGGTCAACGCCACCAACAATCTGCTGGTGGCCATTGGCGATAGCCAGCAGCGTCATCAGGAAGCGGAAGACCAGGTCAGCCGCCTGTCCCGCTACGATCAGCTCACCGGCCTGCCCAGCCGCGACACCTTCATGGAGCTGCTGCAGGCAGACATTGACGATACCAACGAGCAGAACACGCTGCTGGCGCTCATGGTGGTGGGCATCGACGATTTCAAATCCGTGAACGAGCAGTGTGGCTTCCGCAGCGGTGACCGGTTACTGCAAACCGTCGCGGACCGTCTGGTAAGCCACTTGGGCAGCGCCCGCTATACCATTGCCAGGCTCGGCAGCGACCAGTTCGTGATTGTCGAAAAGGCCCTGAAAGACGGCTTCCAGGCGGCCGATACCGCGGAAACCGTGCTTTCCTGCGTGAATAATCTGATCGTACTGAACGATCAGACCTTACAGATAACGGCCACCATGGGCATTGCCCTCTACCCTTCCGACGCCAACCAGGCGGATCGCCTGTTGCAGAGCGCCGAACAGACCATGATGCTGGCCAAACAGAACGGGCATAACATCTTTCAGTTCTACATTGCCAGCATTGACCAGGAAATCCGCGACCGTAAGCACCTTGAAAAAGACCTGTCCCAGGCCCTGGCGAATCATCAGTTCCATCTGGTGTACCAGCCCCAGATCAACCTTGAAACCCACCGCGTTGTCGGTGCCGAGGCCCTGCTTCGCTGGGAGCACCCGGAGCGGGGCCTGGTGCCCCCGGATCATTTTATCCCGGTCGCCGAAAACAACGGCACCATTGTTGAAATCGGCCAGTGGGTGCTGGAACAGGCCTGCTGGCAGGCCGCGCGCTGGGCGGAAGAGGGCTCTCCACTGCGGATCGCTGTGAACCTGTCCGCCGTCCAGTTACGGCAGGACGCCATCGTCGAAGACATTCTGGATACCCTGAGGCGCCACAGCATCCCCGCCGGGCGACTGGAGCTTGAAGTCACCGAGACCAGCTTCATGACCAACCTGTCCGACGCCGTGGCCAAGCTCCACCGCCTCAACCGCGCCGGCATCAGCATCGCCGTGGACGACTTCGGCACCGGTTACTCCTCGCTGACGTACCTGAAGCAGATGCCGGTTCAGCACCTGAAAATCGACAAGCAGTTCATCCGGGACCTGCTGGTTAACGAAGAAGACACCCGCATCGCCAATACCATCATTGACCTCGGCAAGAGCCTGAACCTGACCGTGGTGGCCGAGGGTGTCGAAACGGCAGAGCAGGAATACTACCTGAGCCAGCGGGGCTGCAAGCTTGCTCAGGGTTACCTTTACAGTATGCCGCTGCTGCCACGGGAATTTGAGACCTTCGTTAAAGGATTCCACCAGAAAATGGTGGAAAATAACGCCTGATTTACCATCCCCACCAGAGGAATTGCCATGGGAACCACTGTTATTGGCCTGATCGTCATCGCCGTCGTGGTGATCTACGTTGTCTTCATATACAACCGTCTGGTATCACTGCGCAACCAGTTCAGGAATGGTTTTGCCCAGATCGACGTTCAGCTCCAGCGGCGGCATGACCTGATTCCCAACCTTGTCGAATCTGCGAAGGCCTACCTGGACCATGAAAAATCGACACTGACTCAGGTCATGGAAGCGCGGAATAACGCCGTCAGCGCCCAGAAAGACGCCGCTGGCGACCCCGGTGATGGCACCAAGATCCAGCGGCTGGGCAGTGCCGAGAACCTGCTGACCAAGGCACTGGCCAACTTCTATGCGGTGGCAGAGAACTACCCGGAGCTGAAGGCCAACGAAACCATTCAGCAGTTAATGGAAGAACTCTCCAGTACCGAAAACCGGGTGTCCTTCGCCCGTCAGGCCTATAACGACGGGGTAATGAGCTACAACATTTTCCGGGAGCAGTTTCCCAACAACATCCTTGCCGGCATGTTTGCCTTCCGTGAAACCGCCCAACTGGAGCTTGAAACTCCGGAAGCCCGCCAGGCGCCCAAAGTGGCGTTCTGAGGTCTCACGGCATGGCGAATCCCGGGTTCTTTCAGCGCCAGGCCCACGCCCGGCGCAACACCAGCCTGTTGGTCTGCCTGTTTCTGACCGCAGTCGCCCTGATCACCCTGGCGGTTTGCCTCGTGGGTTATGCGGTGACCCGCAGCGAATCCTCCGGCTTACCCTTTCACCACTGGCTGCTGTCAAACCACGGGCTGTTGACGGCCACCACGGTTGTCCTGCTGATTGTTGTCGGCTCCCTGCTGCGCTGGCTTGACCTGGCCGGCGGCGGCAGCCGGGTGGCCAACATGGTGGGAGCCCGGCTCATCGATCCGGACACCGGAGACAGCGACGAGCGCAAATTGCGCAACATTGTCGAAGAGATGGCCATTGCCAGCGGGGTGCCGGTGCCAGCACTGTATGTGATGGACCAGGAAACCGGCATCAACGCCTTCGTGGCCGGCTATACCGCCAACGAAGCGGTCATGGTGGTCACCCATGGGGCAATCACCCAGCTATCCCGGGACGAACTCCAGGGCGTGGTGGCCCATGAATTCAGTCACATCTTTAACGGCGACATGCGCCTGAACGTGCGCCTGATTGCCCTCCTCGCCGGTATTCTGATGATTGGCCAGATTGGCGGCTTCCTGCTTCGGGCGGCATTCTACCGGGGGCATCGGGTGTCACGATCCCGGGATGGCCGGGCCCAGGCGGCCATGGGCATCGTCGGCGTGGCCCTGTTTGTGATTGGCTATGTCGGCGTTTTCTTCGGGCGGTTGATTCAGGCCGCGGTGTCCCGGCAGCGGGAAATGCTGGCGGATGCCTCGTCCGTTCAGTTCACCCGTAACCCGGAAGGCATTGCCGGCGCGTTGTTCAAGATTGGCCTCAAGGGCGTCTACCTGGACACCACCAGTCATGCCAGCGACATGAACCACATGTGTTTTGGCGAAAGCGCCCGCATGAAGTTTACCGCCTTGTTGGCCTCTCACCCGCCCATTGACGAGCGCATCAACGCCATCCAGCCGGGCATGCTGGCCAGGCTGCGCAGCCGGCTTCGGGATACCGAACCGGGCAGCCATCTGTACCCTGGTGCCGCCCTGGCGCCTGGCGCCGACGCCTCGGGATTCGCCGGAGTGGCCTCCGAAATACTTGGCCCGGTCAGTGGCTCGGGCGCGCGAACCTCACCACTGGCGTCCGGCGCAGCGCCATCCGCGATGCCAACCGGTAAACTTTCAGAGCAGGTCGGCACCATCAACCGGCAAAGTGAGAATTTCGCCGTTCGCTTCCTGGACCGCCTTCCAGCCACCTTCCGGAACCTCCTGTACACTCGCGCCGGCGCCGTGCAGC
>CBIHLH010000239.1:0-3664 GCA_966210405.1 uncultured Marinobacter sp. | reverse complement strand
CGTCGGAATGGCCTCCGGCCGGGCGGCCCGGGCGGCGTCGAACCGGGCCGGATCAATGCCATTGGGAATGATCCGGGTGCGCCCGGGCTCGGCGCCGTCGGCCAGTTGCCGGGCCTGGTTGCCCCGGTACAGCGAGACAATCGGATCGGCCTGTTGGTAGGTGAGGCGGCCCAGGGCTTCGAAGAACCGGATCCACAGCCGGCGGATATACCCGAGCTGGTCATTGATGTTGGCGCTGACCTGGTCACTGGGGTCCTGAATCCACTGGGCCTGGGACAGGTCGATCTTGCGCTCTTTGGTGTAAATACCGTGTTCGCTTAGGGCGAATGGAATGCCCCTTTGTTCGCTGATCATGGCGCCGAGCAAGCCGGCATAGCCGGTGGAGATGGCGTGCACCAGGCGGGTCTCTGGCAGGCTGCGAGCGATCTCGGCCAACTGGAACAGCGGCGAGTGCATAATCCGGATGGTCCAGAAATAATCGACAAATGACGGCTCAGTGCAGAACTGCCGGTAGCTGTCATCGATCATCGACCAGCTTTCCTCGCTGTACAGAAAGTCCTCGCGGCTGATGCCCTGGCGGGTGCCCAGTGATTTAAACACCTCGTGCAGCACCTGGGGAGGCACATTCGCCCCCTTGCGAAACTGGTCGTGCAGGGTGCGCTGGTGCCGGAAGGCCTCGGCATTGCCACGCCGGGGGCTGGGCTTGCGTACCGCCTGGGTATCCATCAGATAGTGACACTCCAGATGCACCACGTTGTCGGGCAACACATACTGTTGCTCGCCATAGTGGGCCGGATCGCCCCCCAGGAAGATCAGCGAGAAGGTGTAATCGGGCAGGCCGGTAATGATCTGGTGAACCCAGGACGACACACCACCACGAATGAACGGGTAGGTGCCTTCCAGTAACAGGGTGACATCGGCGCTCATAACCAGCCCTCGATGACCGCCCGGACGGACGGATGCGGACGGTATCGGGCGAGGCTGGCGAGGCAGAAGCGTACCCGCTGGAAATCCCGCTCCAGAAAGGCTACTTCCGCCTGGTAGGGCAGAATCAGTTCGTGGGGAGCGCCTTTGTCGAGGGCGTTATCGAAGGCCCGTTTGGCGGCGATCACATTGCCCAAGGCCAGTTCCACTCGGCCCAGCAGCCGCCAGTCGTTGTGCATGGCGAGGGTGTCGGTCAGCTCCAGCAGCAGCCGACGTGCGCTGTCCAGGTAGTAGCTGCGCAGACTGCCCTGGGCCAGCCCCAGATACGCCATTTCCCACCACACCTGGGCCAGGCGGCGTTTCAGCCGGGGCCGGTCATCCGCCTGGGGTTCGTCCAGGGCCAGTTGCAGGCGCCGGGCCTGGCTGGCCAGGGTCTTTTCCTTTTGTTCCAGCATCGAATAGGCCAGCAGCCGGACATCGTCGGCCGGGTCCTTCAGGGCTTCCCGAAGCAGTTCGATAGCATCGCGATCGACCATCTGCCGGGTGGCCAGCAGGGCTTTCAGGCGCTTGTCGATACTGCCGGCCTCGCGCAGCACCTGTCGCAAGCCACCCTCGCTGTAGATGACCTGCTGATCCATGTTGACCGGCTGAAATGGCAGCTCGGGAATATCCACTTCCTGCCAGGGAATATCCCGTTCGACCCTGGGTAGATACAGCGCCAGCAGCACACCGGTAAAGACCCCCAGACTGCCGAGAAAGGGAATGGCAAACTGCAGGGTGAACAGGAACAGTGTCGGCATCAGTGTGGTGCCCCGGTAGCGTGCCGGTAGCAGGGGCAATAGCACCAGAGTCAGCAGGCCACAGGCCAGGGCGTGGCCGGACAGGTAGCTGGCCAGGGCCATGGCCGGTGGCAGGTCAGACACCAGCCCGGCAATGCCGCCCCCTTCCAGGGCGAGGGCCAGCAGCGCCATCCAGCTACTGGTCATGATCCCGTGCCCCCGGATGCTTCAGTAAGCCAGGCATTCAGCCCGCCATCTCCGCTGACCATGCGAGCCTGAACCACCGCCAGTTCCGCCAGGGCCTGGCCGGTATGCTCGCGCACGTCGTCGTCCAGGCGCTGGAGGTAGGCGGCCTGGCCCAGCTCATCGGTGAGCGGAAGCAGAATCGCCAGTCCGGGCCCCACGGCCGGTGGCAGTTCGGTAATGACATCCAGCCCCCGTCTCAGGCGCCTCATACGCTCCGCCACGGCTTCCTCGGTCTGGTCACTGGTAAAGGTCAGCCGGATCAGCGACGCGGGTAGCGAATACTGGTGGGCGTCGTGGCTGGCCCGGGCCAGTTGGAACCGGAATTGGCGCCATTCCGCGCTGCCCGCCTCGGTCACCAGGCGCTGTTCCTGAATCATGTCGGCCATGTGCCCCGTCAGGATGGCCAGCAGCCGCAGGGTCCGGGGCTGGAAGTTGAAAAACGGCATCGCCTCCACCACCACCATGCCAAGCAACGTTTGGCGGGAATCGAGCAGCGGCAGGGCCAGCAGCAGGTCGGTGTCCAGGTCCGCCAGTTTCTGCCGGTACTCGGTCTGCACCGACACCAGTTTCTTTTCCTGCAGGGCGTGCTGGAGCAACGGATCCTGCTTGCGGACATCCCGGAAGGCGCCGATCCGGGCCACCGGTGCATCCCCCAGGGTGCCGTTAGTAACGGCGTAGATAGCCGCGATCTGCAACTGACCGTAGCGAATCAGCAGTTGCAGCATCAACTCGCCGGTTTCCGGGGTCAGACCCTGGCCCCGGGCATGGGCGATTTCCTGATACAGCCGTCGGAGTGCTTCACGCAGGCTGCTGGAGCTGCCGGCGAGTTGCTGTTCCAGACGGTCGTGGGAGACTTTCAGCAGGTAGAAGTTGCGGGTGAATTCCTCAAGCCGTACCTGGCGGTACCGGTTGCTGGCCTCCAGCTTCTCGATCCGGCGGTCCCAGTAATCCCGGAACTCGCCCGCCAGGAGGCTGAACGCCAGCACGCCGATACTCCAGACGTAGGGAAAGTCTGCCAACGGTAACAGGCCCTGCCGGTAAAACATTCCCAGGGCGCCGAGCAGGAGCAGGGCGGAGACCAGGGCATTGAAAAAGCCATAGCGCAGCCCGGCCAGCAGGGGGGCCAGCACCGGCCAGGGGAAACTGCCGGTCAGGTAGAAAGGGTCCTCGGGCCGGTTCCAGGCGCCGAGACCCACAAACAGCGTGGTCACCGCCAGGGTTTCAAACCACTTGAGCCAGCCCGGGACCGGTGTGCTGCCGGAGTCCGCGGGCTCGTCTTGCTGTGCCGGAACGTCGCTCATGAATTTACTGACCGGCTCCCTGCTGAAGGGGTATGGCGTTGATCAGGGATTGCAGCACCTTGTGCCCGGCCACGCTCAGGCCTTCCCGGCCCCAGCCGGTCCGCGCCGCGGTACCGGACCAGAGGATGCCGTTATCGGACGGATCCCGGACTTCCAGGGTAATGCCCACCGCCGGCTCGCCATCCAGCCCGTTTTTGTACCGCCATTCATTCACGGTGCCGGACACGACCATGTCTGCGCCGTTGTCGAGGGCTTCTGCCAGGGCTTGTTGCTGGCGTGCCCGGTTGTCGTACACCAGCGGGTTATCATCCTCGGGCAGGTAGAGCGTTACCTCGTTGGCTCCCTTTGCCCGGAGCAGGGCGCTGAGAATGCTGGCGGCCTGGTCTCCGGCCTGGGGCGTTTGCGACAGGTTGG
>CBIHLH010000238.1:0-3669 GCA_966210405.1 uncultured Marinobacter sp. | reverse complement strand
CGAAACGATCCACGGTCCCGGTATCCTCCGATACCTTGCGCAGGGCCGCGTCAATGACCGGCGCCGGAGCCTACTCGGTCACCACCAACGAAGACGATGAGCGCTCCCTGGACCGGGTGCCAACCAGCAGCGGCGCTGGCTTCCTGCTGGGGTATTCCACCGCGGGCCAGATCAATCGGGCGGTTACCCTGAACGATCCGGACGACGTCTCGGAAGAGGCCCTGGCCGCCATCACGCCATTTTTCAGTGACCTGGTGGTGGCTGGCTCCACCCTGGGGGATTTCACCGGTGACGCCATAACGACCGGAGTGGCGCAGGGTATTGTTGCCCGCGTGTCGCCCGTACCGGAACCGGATCCCGAGGCCGAACCGGAGAGCCTGCCTTTCCGGAATGAGTGGCGCTACCAGCTGGATGCGGCGGATTCCGCCGTTCGCGCGCTGGCCAACTACCGGGATGATGAGATTGTCGCCTTCGTTCGCCGGGGCGGTTCATTTGAAGTGCTGGTCTTCAGCCCGGAAGGGGTTCTGTTGACACCAGTGAACTAGCCGGAAGGGACTTAAACGCTGCCTTCATGGCGGCCGGCGTTGGCGTACAGGCGCAGGTAATCGGTACTGGTGACAATACCGGCGGGGTCGCCCCGATGGTCGATTACCAGGGCGGCATTCAGCTGGTGTGCCAGCATCAGCCGGGCCAGTTGGTGGGCATCGGTTTCCGGTGACGCTGTCAGGAACGCAGGTAGCTCGATATGCACCAGGCTCTGATTCATACTGGCCTGGTTGGTGTGCAGCCAGGCCAGCAGCCAACGTAAATCGATCAGCCCGGCGATGTGATCTTCCGCGGTAACCACCAGATGGTGAACGTTATGGTCGTCCATCATGGTCAGGGCGTCCGAGACCGTGGCGGAGGCTGGCAAGGCGTAACGGGCCGGCGCACAGATGGACGATACCGGCAGGTAAGGGCGTTGCTCTTTGGCCGCTCCCGCTCCCGCTGAGCCATATTCTTCCAGGGCCCGGTCCAGGGTCCGGTGTTGCCCGCCATGGGCGGCTTGCTGGAACTCGGCATCGGTCGCTTCGCTGCGGCCCGGGTTACTGGCGTGGCTTTCCGTCGGTTCAGTCACATCGCCCACGCGGCGACCCCGGAATACGTCCGGTAATCGCGTCCCCACGGGGCGGCCAGGCTCACTGACGAAAATGGACATTGCTCAGCTCCCAATTATTTCCAACGACGCAGTCGACTACAACAGGTATCGGCTGCTGACCGCATATCTTCAATTAAATTTTACTGCCTGGATGCGGTTGGTGGCGATGCATTCGTCCGGTAGCCAGCAATTTTCGCACGCGATGCGGCAAGGGGGCCGGCTGGCCGGTGACCTGGTCCGCAACCAGTTCCGCCAGCAGCGGCGCGTAGGTCAGGCCTTTGCTACCAAGACCGGTAAGCAGGTAGACGCCGGCAACGGTTTCTCCCCGGCTGTTCTGCAGGGGGCCGGCCACCGGTTGATAATCATGGGTGGTGCACCGAAAGCCAACACGGCCCTGGCCAGCCTCCTCGCTCAGTGCTGAACCGGCCTCCGCCACCAGAATGCCGGGGAGCATGTGCGCCAGTTCCCTGAGGTTTTCGACGTTGCTGGCAGCCAGGGGTTCCGGCTGGTCGCTGTGCAGGTCGAAGGTGGCGCCGGTCACCGACACCCCGTTACGGCCCGGGTTGAGGTATCGGCTGCCACAGATCACCGCGGCTGGCGGGGCACTCAGGCTCGCTTCCGGAAGGTGGGTGACCTGGCCCCGGATTGCCTTGAAACGGAACTCGCCGGGCTCGGGGAGCAGGTTGGGCGTCAGGTGCCCGGCACAGATGACCAGGTGCTGAACCCGGATAGCTTCTTGCTGGTCGCCGCCATCAATGCGCCAAAGGCCGGCGTCCGGGGTTATCTCCTGTACCGTGAAGTCGAACAGACGGGTAATGCGCGGGTGGTGCGAGAGTGTTTCGCAGAGGTCGCCGGGTTGCAGCCAGCCCCCACCGGGAAACCAAAGGCCGCCGCTGGGCAGTGCCACACCGGTCAGCCGTTCGGCCTCCGCTTTGCTCACGGGCTGAAGGATGTCTTCCGGGTACCGGTTGCGGGCCAGAAACCGGCTCTGGCGGTCCGCCTCTTTGTCGCTCCATGCCAGTTGCAGCAATCCGGTTGGGTGCCAGTACTGGTCACGATAGGGTCGATAGTGGCGCTGGCAGAAGGTCAGCGCGCTCAGGGCCAGCTCACTCTGTGGGCCATGGTCAACGGCCAGCTTCACGTAGGTAGCGCCCTGGCGATTCCCGGAGGCAGCCCGCCCGGGGCCCGAGGCGGCGTCAATCAGCACCACCGGCCAGCCACGTTCGGCCAGATTGCGGGCCAGCAGGCACCCTGCGATACCCGCCCCGAGCACCGCCACCGGCGACAGTTCCCGGTCGGGCGGCGATGTCTCTGGCAGCGGGGCATCGAACGGTAACCGGCCCGCAAGCTTGTTACGTTTGCGGCCATAGCCAGGCGCCGTCCACATCTGGAAACCGGTTGTGGCCAGGGCTCTCCGTACCTGCCCGACAGCGGTAAAGGTTGCCAGGGTAGTGCCGGGTTTACTGTGGGCGCGAATCTGTCCGATCGTCTGCTCGCTCCACATCCCGGGATTTCGGGACGGTGCGAAGCCATCCAGAAACCAGGCGTCGGCGTGGAAGCCCAGTTGCGCCC
The DNA here is from genome assembly GCA_966210405.1 of uncultured Marinobacter sp. GTDB lineage: Bacteria > Pseudomonadota > Gammaproteobacteria > Pseudomonadales > Oleiphilaceae > Marinobacter. Next base: position 959 of record CBIHLH010000238.1, on the reverse strand, counting down.
AGGCCTCGGCGACATCCCCGAAATACAGGGTCAGCCGAATCCGCCCCCCGGCCAGTACCAGCCGGTGGGCTCCCCGGGTAAGAGGTGGGTACTGATTAATCAGTTCACCCGCCAGAGGCTGTAGGTCGGGCCAGAGGGAAAGCGCCCGGGTCAGGTCCTCACGGGTGAGTGGGAACCGTTCGGCAGAGATAAAATGCAGCGTTGAGTGGTTGTCCGGTGCCTGTTGCAGCCACACCAGGCTGGTGGCGAGAAAGTTCAGGCCAGTGCCGAACCCGCTCTCGGCGACCACAAAGGAACCGGCCTCGGGAACCGACTGGAATCGCTCCGGCAACCGGTTCTGGCCGATAAAAACGTAACGAGCCTCTTCGAGCCCGTTGTCCCGGCTGAAATAGATATCACTAAACCGGACGGACTCTGGTACGCCGTCGTGCCAGACCAGTTCCGCCGGCTCAATGGCCGGCGGCAGGAGGGGAGCGTCGGCCATGGCGTTATTCGGAAGGTTCCAGAACCGTGACTTTTTCAATCACCACCGGGGTGCCCGGTACATCGGCCATGCCCCGGGCAAAGCCGGTGGGCACGTCGGCAATGGTATCCACCACGCCCATGCCCTCGGTAACCTTCCCGAAGACTGCATAGCCGGGGCCCCGAACGCCTTCGTTCAGGAAGTCATTGTCCACCAGGTTGATAAAGAATTGAGATGTGGCGGAGTCCGGTGCACGGGTCCTGGCCATGGCAATGGTGCCCCGGAGGTTCGGCAGCGTGCGAGTACCCTCGTTTTTGATCGGTGGGTTGGTGGGTTTCCGGCTCAGGTCCGGCGTGAAGCCACCACCCTGAATCATGAAGCCCGGAATCACGCGATGGAACACGGTGCCGTCGAAATACCCGTCACGGGCGTACGCCAGGAAATTCGCCACGGTTTCAGGGGCGACGTCCGGGCGCAGTTGCAGTTCTATCGCACC
>CBIHLH010000237.1:0-3678 GCA_966210405.1 uncultured Marinobacter sp. | reverse complement strand
GCACTGCAGAGGGCGGCCGGTACATTGCCCCGGGCCATGGCGGTGTACGCGATCGACGACGACACCGCCGACGGCAATACCCCGAGATAGAGAAAGCCGAGCCCCAGGTCCTTTGGCATCCACGTGGGGACCCATTCGGTCAGTGCGTTGATGGGCAGCACTGCCAGTGGGAAAAACACAAAGGTGAGCGAGGTGATCAGGATGTGCAGCCGCCAATGGGTGGCGCCGGCCACAATCTGCTCCCGGGAAAGCGCGGCGCCATGAAAGAAGAAGAGCAGGGCGACGGCCACGGTGCCGGCGGTCGCCAGCAGGTCTCCGGCGGTACCGGTTGCCGGCAGAAACGTGGCCAGAACGATGGCGCCGAGCATGAACAGGGTGAAGGTATCAACGCGGAACGTCATGCCCCGGCCCCCTGACGCTTGAGTGCCTGAAGGCTGGGCTTCAGCAGTGCCCTGGCCAGACTCTCTGCCTTACTCTCATCCTGCCGGCGGACCGCCGCCAGCAACAGCTCATGATCCTCCTGGGAGGGTTCTGGCAGATCAGCGTTGGTTTCGGTCTGTTCAATGGTCTCGCTGACGGCCTGGGAGAAGTAATCGTAAAGCTCCACCAGCGCCGGGTTATGGGAAGCCACCACCAGGGCGTGGTGAAACTCCTCGTCATGGCGGATGCGGTCTTGCAGGTCGTCGCCGGCCCTGGCCCGGGCATCCAGGGCGCTGGTCATGTTCCGCAAGTCCTGTTCCGTGCGCCGGGAGGCGGCCAGCTTGGCCGCTTCGGTTTCCAGCATGATGCGCACTTCCAGCTGATCCGCCAACTGCGTGCGGGCAATCCGGCGGAGTGTTTCACCGGCATCCCGGGTGGCGCGCACGTAGGTGCCATCGCCCTGGCGGGTCTCCAGCATGCCTGCATGTACCAGCACCCGGACCGCCTCACGCACGGTATTCCGGCTGACGCCAAGGGCGTCCGACAACTCGGACTCTACGGGCAGCCGGTCGCCGATCGACCAACCTCCTGTTTCTATCGCCTTTCTGAGACTTTCGATGGCCGTCTCAACCAGTGAGCCCTTACGGATACGTTCTAACATGCTGTTTATCATCCCTCGATCAGATTAACCAATCATCCTATGAATATTGGGTGTGATTCAAGCCCCGTTAAAGATGTGGCTCGGCAGGTGGCCGGGCAAGGACATGATCGGACGGTTGGGAGAGCAGCTCCCGGAGCGCCGGGGTCTCGAACTGCCGCCGGATGCTGATGGCATAGAATTCTTCGAAGACCCCCGGCAGGGCCCCGTAATCCGACAGGACTTCGTTTTTCAGCTCGTCCCGTACGACCACCGGCGGCATGATGGCAAAGTGCCCGGTATCCCGTGTCAGCAGCCGCATCATGGCCATGTCGTCCACCTCCGCGGCGATGCGTGGCCGGAGCCCGTGATACTCACAGAGCTGATCAAACGCCTGGCGTATGTTGTTGTCCTGCCCTGGAACGATCAGGCTTCGACCCCGTAGCACCTCAGGAAACGTTTCCTGCACCGCCATGCCTGCGGGGCCGATGATGCTGACGGACTGTTTGGCAATCAGCCGGGAGCGCCAGGGGTTTTGCTCATCGCCCTGAACCGACTGGTTGGACAGTATCAGGTCCAGGCGGTGGGCGGAGAGGCGCCGCAGCAACTCATCGATGTGGCTGCTTTGCAGGCTCAGCTCCAGATCCTCCCGGTTCAGCAGGGGCTGCAGGAATCCCTCCTGGAAATTCCGGGAGAGGGTGGCAACGGCACCAATCCTGAGAATCTCCCGGTTCGGTTGCGCGCCGGAGGCAAACAGTGCCGACAGCTCCTCGCCCTGCCGGAAGATCTCTTCGGCATAGGAAAACGCCATACGACCCGCTTCTGACAGCTTGAGCCGGCGGCCTTCCCGGATGAACAGGTCATGGCCGAGGCTTTCCTCGAGTTTCCGGATCTGGCCGGAGAGGGCGGACTGGGAAATATGCAATGCATCCGCCGCCCGGGTGAGATGGCCGGTACTGGCAACCTTCCAGAAGTAAAACAGATGATGATAATTCAGCTTCATTGCCAAATGTTCTCAAAAACAGAATGAAGTGATCATTATAAACCATTTTTTATATTAGTTGATCATCGGCAGACTACGCTCGAAACATCCCGCCACACAGGAGGTTTGCCCCTTGAGTCCCTTTGCTGACTATTTTTCACTGCTGGTACTGGCCATCTGGCTGATGCTGCCGGTCGCTCTGCTCGGCCTTGCCGGATTGAGTACCTGGCTGAAAAGTCCCCTGAAACTGAATCACTGCTGGCGAATCGCCGGCTGGCTGATGGTGCTTTCGATGGGTGCCTCCCTGGTGGTGGCGCTGTTGCTGGTTATCCAGCCCCGGCTGGGAGGAGACAGCGCCACGCTGGCGACCCTGGGGCGCTCTCTTGGCCTGTACCCGACCGGTATCGCTGTGTGGATGGCTCTGATGGTGGCATTCGTGGGATGGGTAATCCTGCGTTTTGCCGACAACTACCTGAACCAGGATCCCGGCCGCGACCGGTTCCTTCCCTGGTTCCTGGCCACCATTGCGTCGGTCCTGGTTCTGGTATTCACCAACCATCTGCTGATCCTGGCGGGTGCCTGGATCGGTGTGAGTCTGGCGCTTCACCACCTTCTGACCCTGTACCAGGACCGGTCCCAGGCCCGGATGGCGGCGGTTCAGAAGTTTATTGTCAGCCGTGCCGGGGATGCTCTGGTGATTTCCGGTGTGGTGTTGCTGTATCTGCACTATGACACCTTCTACCTGCCAGACATGATCGCGAACGAGGCGGCCCTTACCGGCGGCTCGCTGGCACTGGATGTCGCCTCGGTGGCCCTGGCACTGGCGGCGATTCTCAAGTGCGCGCAGATTCCCTTCCATGGCTGGCTTATCCGGGTCATGGAAGCGCCGACACCGGTTTCCGCACTGCTTCATGCCGGGGTAATCAACCTTGGCGGGTTCTTGTGGCTGCGACTGTTCCCGGTGTTCGATGGATTCACCGCCGGGCACCTGGTGCTGCTGGTTATGGGCGGCATGACGGCGGTGGTCGCCGTGCTTACCATGATGACCCAACACTCGGTGAAGCACGCCCTGGCCTGGTCTACCTGCGCCCAGATGGGATTCATGCTGTTTGAGATCGGGATGGGCGCCTACACCCTGGCACTGCTGCACCTGCTGGCCCACTCGCTGTATAAGGCTCATTCCTTCCTGGCGTCCGGACGCACCGTGACGGTCTCGGCGGCGGGTGGTTTTCCCGAGGCGCCGGTTGCCAGCCGGCTGTTCTGGGCCGGTTCAACGAGCCTGGTTGCGGCGCTCATTCTGTTCCAGGCGCCCTGGATTGTGGAGCATAACGTCGTTTTTGGAGCGCTGCTGGTGCTGGCGGTGGCCGCTGCTGCCATGGGTATACCGGCAGGCGCGACCGCGGCCGTGAAACTCCGGCTGGCGGCCATGGCGGTGTCTCTGGTGCCGGTGTATGCGCTGCTTCACGGGCTGGTTGGGCCAGCAGTGCCGGTGCATGAGGGGTTTGTTGCGCCAACGGTCGCCTACGCATCGGGCCTGATGGTGGTTGGCATGCTGGCCCTGTTCTCGCTGCTGATCCTTCTGGGTTCCCGCTACCGGACAACACGGGTGCTCTGCGCCCATTTTCGTCAGGGGCTCTAC
>CBIHLH010000236.1:0-3686 GCA_966210405.1 uncultured Marinobacter sp. | reverse complement strand
CAACAACATCGATCACGTTGCGCTCCAGTGCCTCCGTGGCGCCCAGATTGACGGCGTCCCGCACCGCGGCCTCCGCCCAGTCAGCGTTCCGGCCGTGACGTTCCGCCAGGCCACGAATGTAGGCCACCGCATCTTCCAGCACCTTGCGCTCCATCGCCGTGCTCCCGCGCTGCGGATCGTCACCGCCGCCGGCGTCCTCACGGCTGGCATCCGGGGATTCGTTACCGGACGTCTCGGGGTCACTTCCGGACGGGTCGTCGGCAGGCTTGTCTGAAGGTTCCGGGCTGCCGGGGAAACCACCCATTTGCACGGGAGTGGCGGAGCCCAGGTGGGTGGCGGGCGCCATGGCCGCAATATGGCTGCCGTAAAGAATATAGGTCCCCGCGCTGGCCGCCCGGGCGCCCTGGGGCGAAACATAGGTGGCAACAGGCACCTCGGAGGCCAGGATGGCTTTGATGATCTCACGCATGGAATCCATCAACCCACCCGGTGTGTCCATTTCCAGCACCACCAGGCGGTCACCGTTCGCCTCCGCCTGCTCAAGGCCCCGGACCACGTAGTCCATGGTCGCCGGGCCTATGACGCCTTCAATGGTCAATACCCGGACGGTACCGCTATCGGCCTGCCGGGCAAGCCCATGGAAGCTGAGGGAGCCAAGGGCCAGGACGAGTCCGGCGAAGAACACCGCGGCCCAGAACCGGAGCCGGTTGTTTCGGCCAGACCTCTCGGGATGGTCTGTCTGCATAACACCTCCCAGATCCCTGGAGTGGCTGAACCACCACCTGGTCACTCAGGTGGTCACCCTCCCGGGACTTTACCGGCCTAGAAATACAGGGTCGGTTCCGGCTCAGCCGGTGCAGCCGGTGCCTTGTCAGCGGCGGTCTTGTCGGAAGCCACCCGGGTCAACTGTTCTCCGATCATGGTCGGGATGCCATCCGCCTGAACCACCGCCAGTTCGATGTTGCGACGCTTCACCACCACACCGGGGTGTGACGCCCGGAACACCTCAACTTCGGCGAACACTTCGCGCCACAATCGGTTGCGGTCTTCCTGAGTATAGCTCTCATGGGGCCGATGCACCTCCAGCCAGACCTCACCACCGGAAATACCGATCTTGACCGGGTCGTGCACAATCTGCACCGGCGTGCCCTTTTCCACCTGATACACGAACCGGGAGATATCCTCGTTGTACATCCGGAAACAGCCATGGCTCACCGGCATACCCACCCCAAACTGCTTGTTCGTGCCGTGAATCAGGTAGCCTTCTTCACTGAGCAGCAGCGCATGACTGCCCAACGGGTTATTGGGGCCCGGCGGAATCATCCTGGGCAGGTAATCACCGGAGGCTTTGTACTCGGCACGAATGCTGGCAGGGGGGTACCAGGCCGGGGATTCCAGCGGCATGGTCACTTTGGCACTGGTCAGGGGCGACGGGTTTTCAGCGGTGCCCACGCCCACGGGATAGACCTGCACACCACCGCCGGTGAAGTAATACAGCCGGTACTCAGCCAGGTTGATCACGATGCCCTCACGGCGGGCATCCGGCATGACGTACTGGCGAGGCAGAGTGATGGTCGTGCCTTCACCCGGCAACCAGGGATCCACGCCCGGGTTGGCCTTGACCAACTCCAGATAGCCCAGCGCAAGCCGGTTGCCAATACCGGCGAATGTCTCTTCATAACTGGTGGTATATACCCCCAACCGGCCGGCCAGATCGCCCTTAATCTCAAAGGTGGGAACCCGTGGGCTACGATCCGGCGCTGCCTGTCCGGAAGCCGGCGTACCATTGGCCGGGTTCTTATCGGCCTGCTCCGCAGACGCAGGTACAAAGGCCAGCCCGATACCCAGTATCAGCAACGCGATAATCTGTCTAACCGCCATTAACATCATGTCCAAACCCTGAATATTCGTATCTACAGACCGCCCGCGTGGTCAGGAGTTCATAATCGTGGCCCAAACGGTAACCACGGCCAGGACCACGAACAGAATACTGGCGGCAACACGCGCCGTTGCCAGAGGCAGGCGCTCCACCAACCAGCGCCCTGCCATGATAACCGGTATATTGGCCAGCAACATCCCTAGTGTAGTGCCCATGATAACCCAGAATGTCGCTTCGAACCGGGCTGCAAGCACGACCGTCGCCACCTGGGTCTTGTCACCGATTTCCGCCAGGAAAAACATGATGGTGGTGGCCATGAACGCCCCCATGCCCAGAAACCGGGAGTCCTCGCTGTTGTCCTTGTCCGGAATCAGCAGCCACAGGGCAATGGCGATAAAACTGGTTGCCAGTATCCAGGGCAACCAGGCCTCCGGCAGCCATTCGGCAACCCAGGCCCCCAGCCAGGCGGACAACGCGTGGTTCAGAATCGTGGCGAGGAAGATACCGAGTATGATAGGCAGACGTTTGGCGTAACGGGCCACCAGAAACAGCGAGAGCAGCTGGGTTTTGTCACCGATTTCAGCAATAGCCACGGCAACCGTCGAAGCGAGAAAAGCGTCCATGAAAAACTCCGGGGCGGATCGTCAGACATGAGACAGCCCACCTTCCGCCCACTGGAGGTGAAACCGCCTCAGGTCTTGCCAATATCACCGGTGCAGTGGTGAAACACGGTAGCCACGGAGATTGAGCTCCAAGTATGTTGACTACCGTCCGCCCGTGAGCATGAATGCCCGGCGCGGAGGCTACTCCCCTGAAGAGTGCCGGCACTATAGACAATTTATCCGGTCCGGGCAACCGGGCATTTATACCCGCATGCGCCAGACCGGAATCGCAGCCATCGCCACAAATGCCGCCACCAGCCACCAGGCGGAATGAAATGCGCTGATGGTCGGCAGCCCATTGGCGTGCTCACCGAACTCAATGGTCAGGGCAACCATGTTGACGCCAAACGCCCCACCCAGCTGCCGCGTAAAATTGATGGTGCTGGAACCGGCACCCAGCTCTTCCGGCGCCAACGGGTTCAGTGCCCCGGTGGACAGGGCCGGCAACATGAAACCAATGCCGATACGGCCGATTACGGTCCAGAGAGCCAGCCAGCCAAACGCCAGTTCCAGGTCAGACGACGCAAACAGCACCGCAGACGTGGCGAACAGGGCGATGCCGAAGACCACGAGTTTGCGGGCGCTGTGGCCATCCGCAAGCCGCCCGGCCAGAGGGAAAGTCATGCCGAGCACGATACCGGCTGGCAACATGAGCAGACCCGCCTGGGTCGCACTGAACCCCAGCGCGGTCTGGACAAACAGCGGTACCAGATAGGTGGAGCCGAACAGGGCGAGCCCGAGGGCCATGGCGCCCAGATTGGCGTACAGGAACACCGGTTTGCGCAGCAGCGCTACATTGACCAGCGGGTGCCGGGCACGCCGCTCGCGGACCACAAACAGCGCCAGGCAAACGATCACCAGCAATGCCTGCGCAGCAATGCGGACTTCCTGGCCCGCCAGCAACTGCAACCGGTTCAGGGTATCCAGAGACAGACCGATGACCGTACCGAGCAAGAGCAGGCCAGGCAGATCGAAACGATAGGGCGCTGGCCGGGATACCGGCAATGGCAGAAAACGCCAGGCCATGACAACGCCGATCAGGGTCACCGGCGCTGGTGCAAACATCACGTAGCGCCAGTCCAGCTGATCCACCAGAAAACCCCCGAGCACTGGCCCCAGTGCAGGGGCCAGTATCACCCCCATGC
>CBIHLH010000235.1:0-3743 GCA_966210405.1 uncultured Marinobacter sp. | reverse complement strand
GGGCCATGGACGGCCCGAAACAAGCGCACATGGATGTGCTCGTAGCGTGTTTTGGAAAGGCTACTTCCGAAGGCTCCATACTCCTATGTTTACTTACTGGTCCCGAGGATTGGAATTATCCAGTACCGTTTGCGTCTGAGTCGAACGAAACGCTTCCACGGCGTTCCGGACATTGTCGTCGAACGTGCCGATAATCTGTGCCGCCAGCAGGCCCGCGTTGGTGGCTCCGGCTTTCCCGATGGCCAGTGTGCCCACGGCGATACCGCCCGGCATCTGGACGATGGACAGCAGGGAGTCGAGGCCGTTCAGGGCCTTGGACTGGACCGGTACGCCGAGTACGGGCAGGGCGGTCTGGGAGGCGACCATGCCTGGCAGGTGGGCGGCACCGCCGGCACCGGCGATGATGACCTTCAGGCCGCGCTCTGAGGCGGTTTTGGCGTAGTCGAACAGCAGATCGGGAGTGCGGTGGGCGGAGACCACCCGCGTTTCGTACGGTACGCCGAGTTTGTCGAGCATGTCGGCGGCGTGTTCCATGGTGGGCCAGTCGGATTTGGAGCCCATGATGAGTCCAACAAGCGGCTGCATAGGCAACTGTCCTGTGATAATTGGAAAGCCGGCCATTGTATGTTTTGGCTACTTACCATGCAACAACGCCTGGTGTATGGCACGGTTGGGGTTCCCAGCCGTGCCCCGTACTGTTGTGCAGTCGTATGAAAAAGGCAGGCATTTCACCCTGGTTGCAAGTAAAGGTATTATCGGTCGCTATTATCCAAACCGTCCATAGTCAGGAGCTGTAATGGAACCCATCCGCCCAGATGAAGATGAACTCAGAGCCGAGCGACCCACCGGCAGTGCTGAACCGGCGAAGGCGGCGGCCAGGGCGCCTAAAGCGACGTCGGCCGGGGGTGGCAGGCCGGCGGCGCCTGGAAAGGAGAAAGGGCGTGCCGGGGGCGGGAATGGTCGTGGTGGTGCGGTGCTCTGGTTGCTGGTGATTGCAGTGGCGGTTGCCGCAGCGGTGGGCTGGTATTCCCAGCACCGGCAGATCCAGGCCCTGGAGAGTCAGTTGGAGGAGGCGGATTACTGGGCCAGGCAGAGCAAGCTGGCGCTGGCGCGTTTTCAGGGGGAGCTGTCCGAGACCGGGGAAAATCTGCAGGAGCGGGGGGCGTCCCTGTCGGACCAGCTGGCGGAACAGAAGCAGTTGCTGGAGACCGCGAACAGTGAGATCCGCAAGCTGTGGGCGATTGCCAATGAGCGTAACAAGCAGCGGCTGGATCAGCATCAGGAACGGATCGCGGCGGTTGAGGCCGGGCTGGCGGAGGATGACAAGGCGCTGGCGGCCCTGGAGGCGTCGGTAGAGAAGGCACGCTCGACGCTGTCGACCGATCTGGAAGCGCTGAAAGGGCAAACCGAGACGTCGATTTCAGCGTTGCAGGCAGCCAATAGTGAGGCGACGGGGCAGTTGACCCGGCTGACTCAGAAGATGGCTGAGGTGGATCAGGTGGTGGAAAGCCGGATTCGCCGGTTTGAGCAGGAGCAGAAACTGGGTATTGATGGCCTGGAAAGCCGGGTGTCTGCGCTGGAGAAGGAGACTGATTCGCTGGCGGGCGACGGTCGTCTCCGGGCGTTGCAGGGTGAACTGGCCAGTCTGAAGCAGACGGTGGAGTCCATTGATGCGTCCCGTTCCCAGCTCACGTCGCGTCTGATCCGGCTTTCGGAAGAGGTGAACCAGCTTCGTTCACGGGTGTCCGGGCAGTAGCGGCTGGCCGGGTTCGGGGTTTGTAACGGTTTGTAGTCATTCCCTTGCGGTAGCTCTCATTTCTGCGGATGGCCAGTTGGTATTATCGGGCCACTCGCAAAAGGATAAAGAGTGAACCGCCATGAAAACCCGAGTGCCCTCTGTTCAGGCTCTGCTTCGGCCGCTGGTTGCGATGTCGCTGTTGCTGGTGGTATCGGGCTGTACGGTGTACCAGTCCGTAGGCAAGAGCGTTGGCTCGTTCCTGCATCCGGTGTCTGGTCACGATTTTGTCCATATTGCCGATGATCGCTGGAACCGCGATAACGCGCTGCTCTATTTTTACCGGCCGCACTCCCAGTGGGCCGCTGACGAAATCGAAGCGCCCAGTGTGTATATCGACGATACCCACTATTTCAATATCCGTAACGACAGCTTCACCTGGCTGGAGGTGAGCCCGGGTGAGCGCCACATTGCCATGCGGCGGCCGCTGCTGGGGCTGGAGGGGCTGAATTCCTTCAGTCTCAGCCTGATTGCGGATGCCACGCTGCAGGTCGAGCCCGGGCGCATCTATTACCTGCGCTACAATGAGCTGTCTGAGCCCGAGCAGGCTCACCCCGACCTTGATCCGGAGCATCCGCTCGCGCAGGGGGAGCTGCAGCTGGTGACCCGTGACTACGCCATGCAGGCGGACGAAATAGTCTCCACCCGGTTTCTGAACAGTGACCTGCTGGCCCCCAACCACGCCGCTACCTCGATTGTAGAGGTGAACGAAGACCTGGATTATGAGCGCCGTCTGGAGAGGCTGGAGGAGGAGCGGGCGCTGGAGCTGGAGCGCCTGAAGGCCGCCGGAAAATACCCGTCGACCTCCTGGTTCTGGCCCTTCGGGGGCGGGCCGACGGTGCCCCTGGACGCGGACCGGAAAATTGAGCAACTGGAAGCCGAGTACGCCCGGCTTGAGCGGGAGCGGGAACGCCGTGAAGAGGCGGCCTCCGGCGATGGCTGGTGGATTTTCTGAGGGGGCATTGAGGCGGTGGCTGAAACGACGCGGGGTGCCGCGGACGTCACCATTGTCGAAGCCGGATCGGGTTGACTACACTGTTGACAGGTGAACCACGCAGGAACCCGAGATCATGTCGCTGAAGGACTCGTTGTGGACAAGGCTGGAGACGCTGACCGACGAGATGACGCCCCGGCTGCTTGAACGCTGGGGCGATGTGCAACGTCGCCTGGATGCGTTGAACTGCTCGCTGGCCAACCGGGCAGTGCCGGAAGACCGGCGCTCCCGGGTCAGTGAATTGTCGTTGCGGCAGAAAGCCGAGCAGGCTGGCCAGGAAGCGGCGCTTCGGGTGGTGCGCCGCCGCCGGCGGACTTCGAAAAACCAGTAAGCCGGGTTAAAAGTGTCTCTTTTTTAAGGGCTTGCGGGTTTCCCGGGAAAATTTCCTGAAAACATTTGACACCGTCAGCCAAATGCTTAAAATGCGCCTCTCACTTGGTCGGGACAGCAACGCTGGCTCGGTCGTCTGGATCCGAAGCGGGTTCCGGCGATTCAAGTGGCAGCCTTTGGAAGGCATGAAAGTGGGTGGTTAGCTCAGCTGGGAGAGCATCGCCCTTACAAGGCGAGGGTCACTGGTTCGATCCCAGTACCACCCACCACTTTCAAAGCGCATCACCGGATAACCCCATCCGGTTTCAGGTTCAGGCCTACGGGCCGGATTGATGCGGAGCGGTAGTTCAGCTGGTTAGAATACCGGCCTGTCACGCCGGGGGTCGCGGGTTCGAGTCCCGTCCGCTCCGCCATTTTTCAGATTTCCCGGGTGGTTAGCTCAGCTGGGAGAGCATCGCCCTTACAAGGCGAGGGTCACTGGTTCGATCCCAGTACCACCCACCACTTTCAAAGCGCATCACCGGATAACCCCATCCGGTTTCAGGTTCAGGCCTACGGGCCGGATTGATGCGGAGCGGTAGTTCAGCTGGTTAGAATACCGGCCTGTCACGCCGGGGGTCGCGG
>CBIHLH010000234.1:0-3753 GCA_966210405.1 uncultured Marinobacter sp. | reverse complement strand
CTCTGGCTCTGGAGACATTGTGTCGATCGGCGGAGCCGGTGCCTCATCCGCTGGTGGTGTTGGCGGCGACAATGAAGGTTCCGCGGTTACTGGTGACGGTGCCGGGTCAGGCTCATCCCGTGGTTCCGGGGTTTTGGAAGGACTTCCGGAGCCTATCTCCGGCGGCTCCCGCCTGTCTGCCCCGGGGCGGAACGCCAGCATTCTCAGCAGGGTCATTTCGAACCCCATCCGGGCGTCCGGGGTAATGGTAAGATCTTTCCGGCCCATCAGCGCAGCCTGATAGAACAGTTGGGCATCCTCGGCGCTGAGTTTCCGCGCCAGCGCCTGCACCTGGGCCGCATCGCCCAGGGCATTGTCAGCGCTGCCCGGCACCACCTGTTCCATGGTCACCCGATGGAACAGCGACAGCAGGTCGGCAAGGATGACGCCGTAGTCCGGCGCGAAATCGGATATACGACTGACCTCGGCCAGCAATCCCGGCCCGTCACGCTCCACCAGCGTATCCACAAGTCGCTCGATATCCCGCTGGTCGATGGTTCCCAGCATCGTGCTGACATCGCTGGCGGCGAGTTTCTGGTTGCCAAAGGCGATGGCCTGGTCGGTCAGGCTCAGGGCGTCACGCATACTGCCGTCGGCCGCCCGAGCCAGCAGCCACAACGCTGGCTCCTCAAAGGGAATCTGCTCGGCCGTCAGCACATGTTTCAGGTGACCGGCGATGTGTTCCGGGGTCATCCGCTTCAGGTTGAACTGAAGGCATCGGGACAGCACCGTCACCGGCAGTTTCTGGGGGTCCGTGGTCGCCAACAGGAATTTGACGTGCTCCGGCGGCTCTTCCAGGGTTTTCAGAAAGGCGTTGAACGACTGGTTGGTGAGCATGTGCACCTCATCGATAAGGTACACCTTGTAGCGCCCGCGGCTCGGTGCGTACTGGACGTTGTCCGTCAGCTCCCGCATGTCATCAACGCCGGTGCGGGACGCCGCGTCAATCTCGATCAGGTCAACAAATCGGCCTTCCTGAATTTCCTGGCAACTGGCGCACTGGCCACAGGGGGTGGCTGTGACGCCGGTCTCGCAGTTCAGGCAACGGGCCAGCAACCGGCCAATGGTGGTCTTGCCGACGCCACGGGTGCCGGTAAAAAGGTAGGCATGGTGCAGGCGCTGGTTCTCCAGGGCATGAATCAATGCCTGAAGCACATGTTCCTGGCCCACCATATCCTCGAAGGTGCGGGGGCGCCATTTGCGGGCAAGTACCTGGTAGCTCATGTTCCGTCAACTGCAGTGAAAAACGGGTTTAACCTTAGCACGGACCTGCGTCTATAAGAAGCAGAGTTCGCCAGCCGAAAGTCGCCGGAATGTGGCAGTAACCCTGGAAAATCAGAGGATTGAACGGGAAGCGTGGAGGGAAATCTGGGGGTGACTCCATCAGCGACACCCCGGCACACAATTCCACCGCTGCGGCTGCTCCCTTCCGGGCCTGACCGGGTTCACGGTTTCATGTTGCGGAGGCACCAATGGAGCCACCATAACGGCGTTCCAGGACAATTCCCTGAAAGCGGCGCGCATAGTAACAAAAGGCCTGACGCACTACAACGGGAATTCCCGCCCCGGGATTCCATGACGGCGCTACAACGGCAGCGGTATGACATCCTGGCGAAACCAGCAGGCAATACTGTAGCGCGTACGGTAGGCCGGCATCACCTCGTGGGGCACTTCCTCACTCATGAAGATTGCCAGCCGGCCAGCCTCCGGCATCACCACGCCACACACCTCGTGGCTGCTGTCACGGTTATACACCTGCAGGGCGCCACCGTCTTCCGGCTGCCAGCCGTCATTCAGGTAAAGAACCAGGCTGACCACCCGCGACGCCCGGCCCTGGAAGCTGTCCAGGTGGCGCTTGTAGAAATCGCCGGCGTGGTAGGTGGCGTAGTGGGCCTCGAATCGCTTCAGGCCCAGGAACAGGCGCTCGTTAAGCCCGGTCCGGATCGACTCCAGAAAGCGGAACAGCGCTGCCTGGGGTGGCGTTACCCCCTGCAGCCAGGAAATCTTGTCCCGGCGCACCGAACGGTCCCGGGTAAGGTCGGCGCCGCGACCAATGCCCGCTTTTTTGAGGGCGTCGGTCCGGTCGAGTATCTGAATCTCATGGCGGAGCGCCTGGAGCAGATCCGCTCCCAGGTGAGGAACAGCATCCACGGTCACCCACCCGCTTTCACTCAACCCGATGGCCACCGAATCCAGCCATCGGTCCGGCGCACCGACGATTCCGGCAACGGAGTCCGTGTGAATGAGCGGATCACTGATGGCCATGGGGTTTTCCATGCGCAGTCTCCCGGAAAAATCGATGGTATTTTAGGCGCAATTCTCGCCCGGACGGCAGTTTTAATTTACTCTCATGGTAAGCAGATACACTTAAACCTGACAGACCAGAACGCCATCATGTCGGAAAGCAGTAACAAGCCACCGCTATCACTCTCCCCGGGACAATGGTCCTTCACTCGCTGGCAAACCATTGGCCAACTGGAAGCCCTTGAAGTCCACCACCCGCTGTTCGAGGCAACGCTCTTTCTTCAGGGGGCGCATTTGACGCGATTCGCCCCCAAGGATGAACCGGACTGGCTGTGGCTCAGCCCCACCGCCCGTTATCAGCCTGGCAAGGCCATTCGCGGTGGTATTCCGGTGTGCTGGCCCTGGTTCGGTGACCCTGACAAAAATCCACCCGAGGTCCGCAAGCGCATCCGGAGCGCCAGCGCCCACGGCTTCGCCCGAACCGCCCTGTGGAAGCTGGAGGATGTCCGCGAAAGTGCCCATGAGGTGGAAATCTGTCTGTCACTGGATGCCAACGAGGACTTTACCGACGACTGGAACGGCCACGCCCTGGCACTGATGACGTTCAACTTTTCCATTCGCGGCTGCCAGCTGGCACTGACCACCACCAACCTGAGTACCGAGCCACTGGCGTTCAGCCAGGCGCTTCACACCTACCTCCCTACCCCGGACGTATCGCGCAGCCGGGTACTCGGGCTGGGTACCAGTGATTACATCGACACCCTGAAAGACTGGGAATACTGCGTTCAGGAAGGGCCTGTGTACTTTGCCGGAGAAACCGACCGGATTTACCAGTGTGGCGAGCCGCTGACGGTGGTGACGCCCGCGGGCAGTCGCAAACTGACGGCAGTCGGCAGCGATTCAACCGTGGTCTGGAACCCCGGGCCGGGCAAGGCCGCACGCCTCTCTGACTTCCCGGACGCCGCCTGGCAGACGATGCTGTGTGTCGAAACCGCCAATGCCGCCGGCGACTATCGCGTGCTTAATGAGGGCCAGAGCCACACGTTAGGCGTTCTGATCGGGCGCAAATAACCGGGAATCCGAGAATTCATGACTAGGGAGCGGCCATGGGCCTGGCATCGTATCTGAAATCGAAACTGGTTCCGGCGGAGCTGGACGAGCACATTAACCGGATTCGCAAACCCATCGGCACCCTCGGCTACGATCCATGGGGTTATAACAACGAGGTGATCAAAGTCGGTTTTTCGCTGACCCGACAGCTTTACGAGAAGTATTTCCGGGTCCATGCCCAGGGGGTCGAGAACGTGCCCGCTGAAGGCCCGGTGCTGATCGTGGCCAATCACAGCGGCCAGCTTCCCATCGACGGCCTGTTGATCGGCTATGCCCTGGCCTCGCGCCAACACCAGCCGCGTATTCCACGGGCCATGATCGAGCGGTTGTTCGCCGCCTGGAACGCCGCATAGCTGACTG
>CBIHLH010000233.1:0-3795 GCA_966210405.1 uncultured Marinobacter sp. | reverse complement strand
GCCGCCCATGGCGCCGCCCAGTAAAGCCGCACCCAACAGCGCAGCGCCACCGCGTCCGCCACGGCCACCGCGGCTGCCGATGAAGAACACCATTGCCATCATGATGATGAAGAACAGCGCCACCAGACCGGCCTGGGGTTTTTCCTGGACTGCCTGGGACTGCAGGCCCTGGGGAATCGCCATGGGCTCACCGCCGAGAACCTGGATCATGGCGGCGGCACCATTAACAATACCGGCCTGAAAATTTCCCTGACGGAAAGCCGGAGTCATCAGGCGATTGATGATGACAGAGGATTCAGCATCGGTGAGCCGGCCTTCAAGGCCGTAGCCCACCTCAATGCGCACTTTGCGCTCTTCCTTTGCCACGATCAGCAGAGCGCCGTTGTCCTTGCCCTTCTGGCCGATTCCCCAGTGCCTCCCCAACTGATAGCCATAATCCTCAATCGGAAAGCCTTGCAGGTCCGGTAGCGTAACCACCACAACCTGTTCTGTGCTGGCCTGCTCGTGGGCCTGAAGCATCTGGCTCAGGCGCGCCTCCACATCCGGGGAGAGCATCTCCGCCCGGTCGACCACCCGGCCCGTCAGCTCGGGGAATTCCGGCGTTGACTGGGCCCACCCGGCGGCCGGGAGCCACAGCAGTAACGCCAACATCATACTTTTGCGGGACAGGACAGCCATCAGAATTCCACCGCAGGCGCTTCGTCTGCATTGTCCGTGGTGGCTTCAAAATTGGCGCGGGGCTCCAGATCGCTATACAGGAGGCTGTGCCAGATTTTCCCCGGGAAGGTGCGCAGTTCGGTGTTGTAGCGCGCCACCGCCTGAATGAAATCCCGGCGCGCGACGGCAATACGGTTCTCTGTGCCCTCGAGTTGTGCTTGCAAGGCCAGGAAGTTCTGGTTCGATTTCAGGTCCGGATAACGTTCGGACACTGCCATCAGCCGGCTCAAGGCACTGCTGATCTCACCCTGGACCTGCTGGAACTGCTTCAGCTTCTGGGGATTGTTGAGAATGCTTTCGTCCACCTGAATGGAGGTGGCTTTGGAACGAGCCTCAATCACTGCGGTCAGGGTTTCCTGCTCCTGGGCCGCGAAACCCTTGACGGTTTCCACCAGGTTGGGAATCAGGTCGGCGCGGCGCTGGTACTGGTTTTCCACCTGGGCCCAGGCAGCGGTGACTTTCTCATCGTAGGTGGGGATGTTATTGATCCCGCAGCCGCTGAGTAACAGAACCAGTGCCATCAGCGACGTTAACTGCCAGGCAGTCCGCCGTTGAAATGGTTTGTGAAGGATTCCCATAGTGTTCTGCCCTAGTGGTGGTTGCATGAAAAGAGAGCGATGCCGAGCCTGCCAGTGGCGACACCGGATTACCCTCTAGTTGGGGACGGCGCTACTGTTTTCAAGGTGGCCTGCCGTTCTGTGGGGAGGTTAACGGCTGCTATGGCGAGAGATGCTTTTTTATATCCGCTCGCAATAAAAGCCCGACGAAGACGATTACACTTATCTGTAAGCCTATAAGCGCGGGAGAGCAAGAATGTCATCAACGATCATGGCGGACTATCTGGAGATGGTGCTTCGGCTGCTGGCCGCCCTGGTAGCCGGAGCATTGATCGGTTACGAACGCACCTACCATGGCCGCCCGGCCGGATTTCGCACCCACGCTCTGGTGTGTACGACGTCCAGCCTGCTGATGCTGGTAGCCGTGTACGAGGGGCACTGGATGCAATCCGCGGCAGGCATGATCCAGTTCGATCCCACCCGGATGGCCCAGGGCATCATGACCGGCATCGGCTTCCTGGGTGCCGGGGTCATCATGAAGGATGGGCTCTCTGTGCGGGGGCTCACCACCGCCGCATCCATCTGGATCACAGCCGCCATCGGCATCCTGGCGGGCGTTGGTTTCTACTTTCCACTGGCTATGTCCGTGGTGCTGGCCGTTTTGGTGCTTGCGCTATTTCGTTGGGTGGAAGCGCTGGTGCCCAGCCAGATCCACTACCGCTTCGACATTCGGTTTGAGCGTGGCTCGGAAATGTCTGAGGCCGATCTGCGAACGCTGTTGAGTGAGCATGGCTTTGGTGTGGCAGATATGAGCTACCGGCTGGATCAGGACGGGCGGGTTCTGCGCCACACCATGAGTATTCGCACAACCGCCCGGACCGGCGCCCGGGTGCTGGCCAGTCAGTTGGTGGCGCTGGACTCGGTGCTGGAATTTCGCATCACGCCAACGGGGAGCTGATGTGCTGAATTAACCGTTGCGCTTCTGATCCGCTCCCCGCCGGTTGTCTCTGGCGGTAAACCCCCAGCCGACGGCCGTAAGAAGAATCAACCCGGTAATGATTGGTGAAACCTCTCCAAAGCTGACCACGGCACCAATAACGGACGCCACGGCAGCAACAGCGGACAGTTTCCATGAGTAGCCGCTGGTTCCGGTCTGCTTTTGGGGTACGTCGTTCATAAAATCATCCTCATAAGCCAGCGCCAACAATAACAGTAATTGCCGCATTTTCCTCGCATCGCGGTGGGGTTGTGTCAGAGCATGGTTCTCACGCGCTCACAGGCTTCGTCCGTGGCATCTGTACCGGCCTGCAAGCAGCGTACGATTATCAACTGCGGAATGAGGCCGGCGAGCCGTTCACGCCGGTCACCGGTAAAACTGAAAATTACTAGGGTACCCGTGCCACATCAAACGGCTGCAAGGCCGGCCCGGTTGCAGCGTCTGCGTTTTGGCGCCTCATAACTTCAACTCCCTGTTGTGTCCGGGTTTATCGTAACAACCAACAGGGGAGGCGCACCATCATCCGCGGCGCGCAGCTTCAATGGCCGCTATGTCGATCTTTCCCATCTGCATCATGGCCTCGAACGCGCGCTTGGCGGCAGCGCGGTCTGGGTCGGCGATGGCTTCCGTCAACGCGATGGGCGTGATCTGCCAGGAGAGTCCCCATTTGCACGTCACTGGCATTGCTCAAGCTCACTGCTGATCATCCATTGAACGCCAAAACGATCCGTGACCATCCCGAAACGGTGAGCCCAGAACGTCTGCTCAAACGGCATGATGATCGTTCCCCCTTCCGACAGCTCATCGAAAACCCGAGCCGCCTGCTCTGTATTGTTGTAATCAAGGTGAACCTGGGTACCCTGGGGCGGCTGATAGCAGTCACCTGCCATGTCCGCCCCCATCAACCGACGCCCCCTGAGATTAAGGGAAGAATGTACGATCTGGTCGTGCATCACCGGGGGGACATCAGCCGCCGCTGGCGTTTCTCCATAGGTGATCATGGCTTCCAGGTGGCCGGAGGTGACCTTCGCATAGAACTCCATCGCTTCCCGGCAGTTGCCGCCAAAGGCCACATGTACATTCATTTCCCGGGGTAGCCGCTCCCGGGAACGGTGCTTTTCAAGGGCAGGGCTGGGGTCGAAATCTTCCAGAGTGAAGTAACGGCGCAGCTCCAGGGTGACATTGCCGCCGGCGTCCTCTTGGGGCCACTGCTTCGCCCAGGCAATGGCGTCTTCCAGGGAGTCCACCTCCAGCACGCTGTAGCCGGCCAGCAGTTCGCTGGTCTGCTTGAAGGGCCCATTGATAACGGTGGGTTCACCGTTACGGAATTGAATGCGGCAACCTTCCCGTGTTGGCCGCAAGCCGTCGCCATCGGTAAATACTCCGGCCTGAGTCATCCGCTCATTGTAGTCGGCCATCGCCTGCAGGAGGTCTTCGGAGGGCAATACGCCGTTTTCGGTGTCGGCGTCGGCTTTGCGCATCAGCATGTATTTCATAGTGTCGATCTCCAGTGACTGTTGGTTG
>CBIHLH010000232.1:0-3815 GCA_966210405.1 uncultured Marinobacter sp. | reverse complement strand
CTCTTCCAGGGTGTCTCGTGAAATGGTGCGGGCGCCACCGTTGGGCAGCTCGGGGTTGAACTCGTCATCCAGTGGCGACTCGTCCAGGTCATCGGCCCCCATGCCCGACGAAATCGCCATGGATTCCTTGCGGGCACGGCGCATCCGGCGGAGACCGTCAATAACGATGCCGATAATAACCAGGGTACCGATGGCAATTAACCATTCCCTAAGTGACATAGTGCTGCTGTCCTGTTTGCAGGTTCCTTAACGTTGCTACTCTAAGAAAACCGGGTAACGAATACAACGCAAAGCCGGGCCAGATGGCTTATTTGTCATGCTTCTGCCAGCGCCGCTGCTGCTTCCACATCCACCGACACCAGGCGCGAACATCCGGGTTCATGCATGGTCACCCCCATCAACTGGTTCGCCATTTCCATGGCGATCTTGTTGTGAGTGATGTAGATGAACTGAACCTGGCTGGACATTTCCTTCACCATATTGGCGTACCGGCTCACGTTGGCATCATCCAGGGGGGCGTCGACCTCGTCCAGCATACAGAATGGCGCCGGATTGAGCTGGAAAATGGAAAACACCAGGGCAATGGCGGTCAGCGCCTTTTCACCGCCGGACAACAGATGGATGGTGCTGTTCTTTTTGCCGGGCGGGCGGGCCATGATGGTCACCCCGGTTTCCAGCAGATCTTCGCCGGTGAGTTCCAGGTAGGCATTACCGCCGCCAAATACTTTCGGAAACAGCGCCTGCAAACCACCGTTCACCTGGTCAAAGGTTTCCTTGAAACGCTGGCGCGTTTCCCGGTCAATCTTGCGAATGGCGTTGTCCAGCGTTTCCAGCGCCTCGGTCAGATCCTCGTGCTGACTGTCCAGATAGGTCTTGCGTTCGCTCTGTACCTGGTACTCTTCAATGGCGGCCAGATTGATGGCCCCCAGCCGCTGAATGCGATTCCCGATCTTTTCCAGTGACTCGGCCCAGTCCTTTTCGTTAGCCTCCTCCGGTAACCGGGACAGCACATCCTGAAGCTTTACATCCAGTTCCTGAAGTTGCTCAACGTGGTTGCCGGAGCGGATTTCCAGGGCCTGGGATTCCATCTTGAGCTTTTCCAGCCGGGAGCGAACGTCCTGAATCCGATGGTCCGTACCACTGCGCCCCTGCTCTTTCTCGCGCACCTCCCGATCGATTTCCTCCAGGGCGTCGCGGGCCGCACCCAGCTTTTCCTCTTCCGCAAGCCGGCGGTCCAGCAACCCTTCGAGCTGCATCTGAAGGTCTTCAATCGGCTCCTCGGCACTTTCCCGGGACTCCCGGAGAATCTCCAGCCGCTCCTCAAGGCGTTCTTTCTGCAATTGCATGCGATCGATGGTCTGGCGCAGGCCGTCCCGCTGGCTGTTCAGGGTCTGCAGCTGTAACTGCAACTGGTGAGCGTGGTCCCGATCGTGCCGGGCCTCCTGGCGCAACCGGTCCAGGGTCTCGCGCAGATCGTCCCGCTGCGCCAGCAGTCGTTCTTTTTCCTCGTCGCTGCTCTCCGACGACGCCAGGGCCTCCTGCCATTCTTCACGAGCCACCTGAAGGTGCTCCTGGCGCTCGTCCAGGTTTACCGCGACGTCATCACTATCGTCGCGGATTCTCGCCAGCCGGGCGTCAATCTGCTCGGCCCGGGCGCGCAGGCCGCTGATTTTCGAAGACAGGTTCCCAAGTTCCCGCTCGGCCTCGCCCAGACGAACCTGGGCTTCATCCCTCGCGGCCTCGGCCTGCTCGGTTCGCTCCTGAAGTTGATCCTGGCGTGCACTCACCGTCTCAAGCGCAGCTTCTGCCTGCATCAGCTGGTCCGACAGGTCGCTGACTTTCTTCTGGCGCTCAATGATACCGACCTGGCCGGCGTCGGAATCGGGCATCAGCACCCAGTCCCGAGAGACCCAGACGCCGTCCCGGGTCATCATGCTTTCACCGGCGGCGAGCGTCGGCCTTCCGGCTAGCGCCTCATCGAGAGAGCCGGCGGTACCAATACCGGCAAGCATCGCTGAAACGGCGTGCACTCCGGACACCTTGTCGGCCAGACCACCGGCTACCGGCGAGTCACCGGTTTTCGAATTCACCACGGCCAGCCCTTTTGGCGCGCCGGTTAAGGCCTGGGACAATGCGTCGATACCCGGCAACGCCAGCCCTTGGGTAAACCGGCCAATCACCTGTTCCACCGCAAATTCCCAGCCATCGTCGATCCGCAATGCCCCTGCCACCCGGGGCGCATCCTGCAACGCGTGTTCCGACAGCCAGGCCTGAAGGTTATCGTCCTGACCGCCCATCTGTTCATCCAGCAACACCTGCTGAGACTCGAGGGCCGCCCTCAGGCTCTGCACCCGCTGGTTTTCATCGGCAACCGCCTGCTCGCCATCACGCTGCTGTTGCCGCGCTTCATAAAGAGTCTCCTGGGCTGCCTCAATTTGCTCCGCAGCCTCTTCACGCTGTAGCGACAGGGTTTCCTGCTGCTCAAGCAGATCCTCAAGCTCAGCCCGATCCATCTGCCCGTCCAGCAACGCCTGTTCGTCCTGCAGTCGCTCCCGGCGGCTCCGGAGTTGCTCGATGGCCTCTTCCAGGGACCGGATACGGGATTGCGCGAGCTCCGCCTGGCGCCGGGCGTCGGCGGAGCGGGTACTGAATGTCTCCCAGCGGTGCTGCCAGTCGCTCATGGCGTCTTCTGCCTGCTGAAGCTTTTCCCCGGACTCTTCGGCGCGAGTGGCCAGTGCTTCCTGCTCCGGCTCGATCATATCCAGCTCTTCCTGAATACCCGCCAGCTTGCTCTCGTCCTGCTCCAGTTCACGGGCCAGCTCACGCTCGTTGGCCATGGCCTGATCGAGCTCGGCGGCGGTTTGCCGGCTGCGCTCACGCTGGTGCTCAAGGCTCTGCTCAATACGGGCAATGTCGGCACCCGCTTCGTAGTAACGAGCCTGAGCCTTGTTGAAGTGCTCGGTGCGCTCCTGGTGATTGTCGCGCAGGGACTCCAGGGACGTCTCCAGGCTGACCCGCTCGGTCAGATACTTCTCCAGCTCCAGCTCGGTCTCCCGGATCTTGCCGCGCGAAGCCTGCAAGTCATTGTCCAGGGCCTGCCAGCGCAGGACCGTCAGCTCGGCTTTGGTCTGCCGTTCTTCCTGTTTGTAGGCTTTGTACTTCTCAGCCGCCGCCGCCTGGCGTTCAAGGTGCTGCAATTGCCGGCCCAGTTCATCCCGCAGATCGGTCAGCCGTTCGAGATTTTCATGGGTGCGCCGTATCCGGTTTTCCGTCTCGCGACGACGCTCCTTGTACTTGGAGATGCCGGCGGCTTCCTCGATGTAGATCCGCAACTCTTCCGGTTTGGCCTCAATCAGCCTGGAAATCATCCCCTGCTCGATGATGGCGTAGCTGCGGGGACCCAGGCCGGTACCGAGAAAAAGATCGGTGATATCCCGCCGCCGGCACTTCGAGCCATTCAGGAAATAATCGGACTGGCCTTCCCGGGAAACCCGGCGACGCACGGAAATTTCATTGAAGCGGACAAACTCACCCGGCGCCGACCCGTCGCTGTTGTCAAACACCAGCTCAATCGAGGCCTGGCCCACAGGTTTGCGGGCACTGGAGCCGTTGAAGATAACGTCGGTCATGGACTCGCCACGAAGGTACTTGGCCGAGCTTTCGCCCATCACCCACCGAACCGCATCGATAATGTTGGATTTGCCACAGCCGTTGGGGCCCACCACCGCCGTCATATTGGAGGGGAAAGGTACCGTGGTCGGATCGACAAAGGACTTGAAGCCGGCCAGCTTGATGGATTTGAGGCGCATATCAGG
>CBIHLH010000231.1:0-3827 GCA_966210405.1 uncultured Marinobacter sp. | reverse complement strand
GAGTTATCCACAGATTCTGTGGGTAAGTAGCTAAACCATTAATCTGTACAAAAAATATCCGAAGGCAAGGAGTTTTCCCGTGTACAAAATGTGCTATTTCGTGCCTGAAACTCACCTGGAGAAAACCAAGCAGGCTTTGTTCGATGCCGGGGCAGGGCGTATCGGTGATTACGATTGTTGTGCATGGCAATGCCGGGGGCAGGGACAGTTTCGTCCGTTGCCGGGTAGTGACCCTTACCTGGGGCAGAGTGGCAGCCTGGAGGTGGTTGACGAGTTCAAGGTTGAGCTCGTTTGTGAGGACCAGTGGATTGTTGCAGTGTTGAAAGCGCTTCGCCAATCACACCCCTATGAGGAACCCGCCTACGAAATCCTTCGCATGGAAGACCTTTAATCAGTCCTGATGGTGTGCTCTGGCCATCGGGTTGCGGATATCGCTGACGTGGACGCCAAAGGACTCCGCCTTGAGGTCGGCGATGAATAATTCCAGCGTTTTGCGAACGGTGGGGAAGGAAAGCTCGCTCCATGGAATCTCATCGATCTCAAAGAGCCGGGACTCCAGCGATTCCTCTCCGGCGCCGAACTGGCCATCCTTCAGTGTTGCCCGGTAAAACATGTGTACCTGATTGATGTGTGGCACGTCGATGATGGAGTAGAGGCCTTCGATGGTTACTTCGGCGAGTGCTTCTTCGAGGGTTTCGCGCTCGGCCGCTTCAACGGTGGTTTCGGCATTTTCCATGAAACCCGCGGGCAAGGTCCAATACCCATACCGGGGTTCAATGGCACGCCGGCACAGCAAAATCTTGCCACCCCATACGGGTACGGTGCCGGCGACGATGCGCGGATTCTGGTAATGTATGGTGTCGCAACTGACACACACATAGCGGTGGCGGTTGTCGCCTTCGGGGATACGTTGTTCAACCGGATGGCCGCATGTGCTGCAATACTTCATGATTTTCCCCGTATACTGGAATTTTGAACCTGGCTGGACGATCAGTTTAGCGATCCCGGCCGCGTGTGTCTCACTTGTTACCAAGATGGACTCAGGAGTCAACATTGCGTGATCTACTTGCCGAGCGTTTGGCCGGCTATGCGCCACGGCAGTTAGCTCTGGATTATCCGGAAGCCGGCATTCTGGTGCCGGTAACGGATGATCGCGACAACCCCGAGATGATATTTACATTACGATCGGCAAATCTGAACACACATCGTGGGCAGGTGGCGTATCCGGGAGGAAAGCGTGATCCCGGTGATCCTTCGCTGGCCGCGACAGCGCTTCGGGAAACCCATGAAGAAATTGGTTTGCCACCGGAGCAGGTTGAGGTCATTGCGCCTCTCAGCCAGGTTATGTCTCGCTACGGGATACTGGTAACACCGTATGTTGGGGTGATTCCGGGAGATTTTCCGCTGAACCCGAACCCGGAGGAAATTGAGAGTGTCTTTCGGGTGCCATTGTCCTTTTTCCTGGAGGACCGACGGGAGAGAACCGATGCACTGAATTTCCTGAACCATACGTTTTACGTACCTTGTTACCGTTGGCAGCGTTATCAGATATGGGGATTGTCGGCGGTGGTTCTGGTCGATTTTCTGAACGCTGTGTACGATACCGGCATCGATTTGCTGGAACCGCCGGAGGGAGGCTGACATGTTTTATGAGCTGAATGAGTATCGACCGGAGCTGGATGGCGAGGGTCAGTTTGTGGCTGAAAACGCCAGCGTGATTGGCCGGGTTCGTCTCATGGAGAGTGCCAGTGTATGGTTTAACGTGGTGATCCGGGGAGACAACGAGCTGATAACCATTGGCCCGGAAAGCAATGTTCAGGACGGTTCCGTGCTTCACACCGATCCGGGTATTCCACTTGTTTTGGGGCGGGGCGTCACCGTTGGCCATAAAGCCATGCTCCATGGCTGCCAGATCGGAGATTTTTCGCTGATCGGAATTAATGCGGTGGTTCTGAATGGTGCAAAAATTGGCAAGCATTGCCTTATCGGAGCTAATACCCTCATCCCGGAAGGTATGGAAGTGCCAGATGGATCCATGGTGATTGGCTCTCCCGGCAAGATCAAAAAAGAGCTCACGGACAATCAGCGGACAATGCTTGAAATGAGCGCCCGTCACTACGTCCAGAACGCGGCCCGTTATCGGGAAGGGTTACGCCCCTGTGAGCCGACCCGATGAGCGTCCGGGACAAGGTGCGCTCACCCTGTGTCAGCATTTGTGCGCTTGATGAGCATGATGTATGCGTTGGCTGCCAGCGTACCGGTGATGAAATTATGAAGTGGACGCAGATGAGCAACGACGAGCGCAGGGAAGTGCTGTTGAGAGTGGCTGAGCGAGAGCGGCGAGTCCTTCTCTGACGGCACGCCGCCCGTACGGCAGTGCCTGGCCCTGCTCATTGCAGGGTCGATCGACAGGAATCCATTAAAAGCAGGCGAGGACATGACAGAGACCGTCAGGATTGGCACACCCCTTAAAGGTAATGCGTTCAGGGTTTTATTTTGCGGTTCCGGAGAGCTGGGCAAGGAAGTTGTCATAGAGCTCCAGCGCTATGGCGTGGAAGTGATCGCGGTCGACCGGTACGCTGACGCGCCGGCTATGCAGGTGGCGCACCGCAGCTATGTCGTCGATATGCTGGACGGCGCCAGCCTGAGAGGCATTATCGAACAGGAAAAACCGAACCTGATCGTGCCGGAGATTGAAGCCATTGCGACCCCGGAACTGGTGAAGCTTGAGGAGGAAGGCTATCGGGTAATTCCAACGGCGCGTGCGGTCAATCTGACCATGAATCGCGAGGGGATCCGAAGACTTGCCGCTGAAGAGCTTGGCCTTGCCACGTCGCCTTACCGGTTCGCGGCTAGCCGGGAGGAATACCTGGCGGCCGTCGAGGAGGTTGGCTTACCGCTGGTTGTTAAGCCTGTTATGAGCTCCTCCGGCAAAGGCCAGAGTACCGTTAAAACCGTTGCCGATATTGACGTGGCCTGGGAATACGCCCAGTCGGGCGGCCGTGCGGGTAAGGGGCGAGTGATTGTTGAAGGCTTTGTGGACTTCGATTACGAAATTACCCTGCTGACAATAAAGCACCGGGACGGCGTCTCGTTCTGTGACCCCATTGGACATCGGCAGGAGGACGGAGACTACCGGGAATCATGGCAGCCACAGCCGATGTCACAACGCGCCTTCAAGCGATCGACTGAAATTGCCCATGCGGTGGTTGAGAATCTGGGTGGCTTTGGCATCTACGGCGTTGAGCTGTTTGTGAAGGGGGATGACGTCTGGTTCTCCGAGGTGTCCCCCCGGCCTCATGATACTGGGCTCGTTACCCTGATATCCCAGGATCTGTCGGAGTTTGCATTGCATGCCCGGGCTATTCTGGGATTGCCGGTTCCGGCAATTCGCCAGTTGGGGCCATCCGCCTCGGCGGTTATTCTCCCCGATGGGCATTCCGCCGAGGTGGCCTATTCAGGTTTGGAGTTGGCACTTGCCCAGCCAGATACGCAATTGCGGCTGTTTGGAAAGCCTGAACTGAAAGGGCGCCGGCGTATGGGCGTGGCGCTGGCAAGAGGCGCGTCAATTCCGGAGGCGCGGGAGAAGGCGCGGCAGGCGGCCAGTGCGATAAAGGTGGAGTTTTAACCTGCTGCGGCTTAGATAAGAACGTGATGTTCAGGGCCCGCGCAGGTGAAGCCTGGGGGAATAAAAGAAACTTATTGAAAAAAATCAAAGGGAGCCGTTGACAGTTTTTCTGACGTCTGTAGAATGCGCATCTCTTTCGAGGGGAACGCCGCTGAGGCGGGTTCGGAATTGGAAGGCAACTGTTTGAAAGTATTGAAGA
>CBIHLH010000230.1:0-3857 GCA_966210405.1 uncultured Marinobacter sp. | reverse complement strand
ATTCCGGCGTGTGACGTTGATAAATCGAATGCTGAAGGTTCCCCCGAACATCACCGCGAGGTTCAGGAATACGATAATCGACTGGTCGTTCCACCAGGTAGCACCAGGCCAGAGGAACTGGAACGCCACGCCATGGAGACTGGCGAGAAACAACGG
The DNA here is from genome assembly GCA_966210405.1 of uncultured Marinobacter sp. Taxonomy (GTDB): domain Bacteria; phylum Pseudomonadota; class Gammaproteobacteria; order Pseudomonadales; family Oleiphilaceae; genus Marinobacter. Next base: position 3,701 of record CBIHLH010000230.1, on the reverse strand, counting down.
CATGGTCGTAATGTAGCCGACGTAATGCAAAAAACTGCGCTCGCCCACAGCCCGATAGACAAACAGGTTGTACAGGATCATGGCCAGAATAATGCCGTAATAAACGCCCTCGACTATCGTCCGGGACTGCTCGGCGGCATAGAACGCCTCGCGGGTCCAGAGAGTCAGGGGAACCTGCATGGAACTGGTAGTGGCCACCCTCAGGTAAACGGTGGTCGGAACGTCCGGCATCAGCGCCAACGGGATCACAAAGTTCCGGTGCCGTATGGGGCGCTCCCCGAACGGATATTTGTCCCCCAGAACCCACGTGTCCGCCAGTTGGCCAGACCTCATCGTGTAGACCTCGATGCGATCAAGCACCGGGTAGCCTATTTCCAGAAATAGCTCCGCCGGACGGAGGAGCCGGCTCTGCAAATCAACCCGAAACCAGTACACCTCGTCGCCGTAGCCAAGGCTGATACTGTCGCTGGTGTTTTCCGTCCAGGCATCCGATGGCAGCCGGACTACCTGGTCAAAGTCGACAGGCTCCGGAGGCGCCTGCCAGTAGTCGACAAAACGTGACAGTTCCAATTGGTCGACCGAACCGTCCCACAGCGCCGGGGTGGCAGACGCCAGCGACGCCGCCATTGCAAGGCACACAGAGGTTACTATCGAACACAGTCGGAACACGGCCAGTCTCCGCTCTGTTACTGTTTGAACACGATCCCGAGTATGGCCTCGCGCCGCGTCGCACGCCTGCGATTCCAACCATTTGACGCAAATCGATAAAAAAGGCTACAAAACCCAACAAATTTCACGAATTGTATGGCAATCGAAATTGGACAGCAGTGCCAGCGATCACCGTTTCCGGGAGCTGCAAACTCGGTTCTTCAGCGCGATGCCGGACGAGTTCGAGTAAGCCGCCGCAGTTTCCGTCCCGCCCGTTCGCCCAGCACCAACAGCGCCGGTGTCAGCAACAACGTCAGCACGGTGGCAAAGGTCAGGCCGCCGGCAATGGCACTGGATAGCTGGGTCCACCACTGGGTGGAAGGCGCACCCAGGCCCAGGGAGGGCGTCAGCAAGTCCACATTCACCCCCAGCACCATGGGCATCAGGCCCAACACCGTGGTGATTGCGGTCAGCAACACGGGCCGCAGGCGCAGGCAGCCGGTTTCCAGGGCCGCCTCATAGGCCTCTTTGCCCTCACGCCTCATTTCGTTGTAGGTGTCGATCAGAATGATGTTGTTATTCACCACGATACCCGCCAGGGCAATGATCCCCATGCCCACCATCACGATGCCGAAAGACTGGCCGTTGAGCAGCAGGCCAAGCAGTACCCCCGCGGTGGACAACACAATGGCTGATAGGATCAGGAAGGTCTGGTACAGGGAATTGAACTGGGTCACCAGAATCAGCAGCATCAGCCCGATGGCCACCAGGAACGCGGTGGTCAGGAAATTGGACGCCTGCTGTTGGTCCTCGTTTTCACCGGCGAAGGCCACCGACACACCTTCCGGTGGTTCGGGCATATCCGCCTGCAGGGCCCGCAGCAGTTCGTCGACCCGCCGGCCCTCGGCCAGGTTGGCCTTGATGGTCAGCGTACGCTGGCCGTCGACCCGCACGATACTGCCGGTCTTGTCGCCCGGCCGTAGCTCCACCAGTTGCGACAGGGCAACCTGGCCCCGGGATGTGCTGATGGTCTGGCGTTGCAGGTGGTCCAGTTCCCGCCAGTTGTTGGGGACCCGTACGGCGATATCCACCTCATCCCGAACGTCTTCCGGCCGGTAAGTCGCCAACACCAGACCATTGGTCACCAGCCGCACGGCACTGCCAACACCCACCACGTCGGTGCCGAAACGGGCGGCGGCTTCCCGGTCCACCTGCAGGCGCCATTCGATACCGGGCAAACTGCGGTCATCCTCGATATCCACAAAGCCACCGAGGGCGCGCATGTGCGCTTCAAGGGTCTGCACATAACCGTCAAGCTTGCTGCTGTCGGTACTGCTGACCTGGATTTCCACCGGTTTGCCCTCGGCGGGCCCGCCTTCCTGCTTCCGGAACTCCAGTTTCACCCCGGGGATATCGGCGGTCCGGGCCCGGAAGTCCTCCAGAATGGCGCTGGCCGGGCGCCGGGTAAACCAGTCCGTGAACTGGAATTGCAACACCCCGATCACATCGGGCGCCATCTGGTTACTGGCGCTGACCATTGAGCGCGCGTAAAGGGCCTTCACCTCCGGCATGCCCCGCAGGCGCTGCTCCACATCCCGGACAATGGCATCCCGTTCCCAGACCGACAGGTCGCCCCGGGCGCGCACCTGCACCTGGGCGGAATCCGGCTCGACACTGGGGAAGAATTCCACGCCGTGATTGAACCGGGCATAGGCCAGGTAGATCACCACCACCAGGCCCAGCACACCCAGCAAGGTCATACCCGGTCGGCTCAGCAGGCCCGACAGCAGGCGCCGGTAGCCCCGCGCCATCGCATTGTCGTCGCCGCTGGCCCGGGCCCGCCGGCCACCACTGACACCACCGAGTACCGGCAGAAACACCAGGGCCATGGCCAGGGACGCCGCGAGACAGATAATCACCGTCATCGGCAGGAACTTCATGAACTCACCCACCACCCCGGGCCAGAACAGCAGCGGTATAAACACCGCCAGAGTGGTCGCCGTGGAGGCGATGATGGGCCAGGCCATCCGGCTGGCGGCTTCCGCCCAGGCGGCCTTCACCGTCTGCCCGTCAGACAGATTCCGGTCCGCCAGTTCCGACACCACGATCGCCCCGTCCACCAGCATGCCGGCCACCAGAATCAGGCTGAACAGCACCACAATGTTGAGGGTGAGGCCCATGCCCCAGATCACCAGGATGCCGGTCAGGAAAGCACCGGGAATGGTCAGCCCCACGAGCAGCGCGGACCGCAGTCCCATGGCGGCAATGATCACGATGATCACCAGCACGATGGCGGTGAGCACGTTGTTGAGCAGGTCACTGAGAATGTCCCGGACCTCATCGGACTGGTCCATGATGTACCGGATATCCAGGCTGTCGGGCAGTTGCGGTTTGGCACCCTCAATCAGGGCCCGCACCTGGCCCACGGTTTCAATGATGTTGGCACCGGTGCGCTTGGAAATTTCGAGCACCAGGGCCGGTTCACCGTTGATCCGGGCAAAGCCCCTCGGGTCCTTGAAGGTCCGCTGCAGCATCGCCACATCACCGAAAGTGACCACGGTATCCCCGTCCACCTTGACCGGCATGGCCATCACATCTTCCACGGTTTCGATAACACCGGGCACCTTCAGGGCCATGCGGCCGTGGCCGGTGTCCAGGGAGCCTGCGGCAACTAGCTGGTTGTTGCGGGCCACCAGCGTGGCGAGCCGGTCAAACTCGATACCGTAGCTTTCCAGCACCTGGGGATCGACCACCACCTCCAGGAGATCCTCACGATCTCCGGCGATCTCGACCTCAAGCACATCGGGAATGGCCTCGATGGCATCCTGCAATCGCCGGGCAATGGTTACCAGCTCCCGCTCCGACAGCGGGCCGGAAAGACCCACCGACATCACCGGGAACAGCGACACGTTAATTTCGTTGACTGTGGGCTCGTCCGCCTCGTCAGGCAGTTCCCGACGGGCGGTATCCACTTTCTCACGCACGTCCTGCAAAGCCTTGTCGGGATCAAAACCGGCATCGAATTCCAGCATCACCGAGGCATGCCCTTCCGA
>CBIHLH010000229.1:0-3874 GCA_966210405.1 uncultured Marinobacter sp. | reverse complement strand
TGTTTTTTTAAGATTTTTGGATAAATTAAAAGATAAAAAAAGCCAGTTTTCATAGAATATATTTTTGGAATTTTATAAGTTTTAGGATTTATTGATTAACATTTTGCTTGGCTTTAATATAGTTTTATATCCGGGTTTGTTAAAGTTAAATAAAGTAAACGTTCTGAACTGGAGTAAAAAATGTCCCATATTCTTATCCTCGGCGGCGACGGTTATCTGGGCTGGCCAACTGCCATGTATTTTTCCAATCGTGGTTATCAGGTAACGGTGGTAGACAACTACTTCCGCCGAAACGCCTGCACAGAACTCGATACAGGCATGCTTTATCCCGTGCCCAACCTGATTGAGCGTGCCAAGATCTGGCATGAAAAAACCGGCCACGAGATAAAGGTAGTAATCGGTGATCTGGCAGACCCTGAAATCATGCGTCAATTATTTAATGGCCAAGTGACCTATCAGTGGGCTGTGGACAAAACATACACCGGACTGCCTGAAACTGTTATCCATTACGCGGAGCAACCTTCGGCTCCCTACTCGTTGATGGATTACAAGCATGCCGACATTACCCTGGTTAACAACCTGCGGGTAACCAACAATCTGCTTTGGGCGGTGAGGGACTTCTCCAGGGACACCCACATCATCAAGCTGGGTACCATGGGCGAATACGGAACCCCAAACATCGACATTGAAGAGGGCTGGCTTGAGATTGAACATAAGGGGCGCAAGGGGACCTTCCTGTTTCCCCGCGCCGCCGGAAGCCTGTACCACACCACCAAGGTGATGGACACGGATCTGATGTGGTTTGCCGTGCGCATGTGGGATCTCAAAGTTACCGATCTGATGCAGGGCCCGGTATACGGTACTGAAACTGATGAATCCATTATCGACTCCCGCCTCAGCACCCTATTCAACTACGATGAGATTTTCGGCACCATCGTCAACCGATTTGTTACCCAGGCCGTGGTGGGTTATCCGCTGACCGTCTATGGCAAAGGCGGGCAAACCCGGGGTTACCTGAACATCAAAGACACGCTGCAATGCGTCCACGCTTCGGAGAAGACGCCAGCGAAAACGGGTGAACTGCGCATCTTCAACCAGATTATGGAAACCTTTAGCGTCAATCAACTGGCAGAGCTGACCCGGAATGTGGGCAATGCCAGGGATCACAAGGTAGAGGTCAAGTCCATCCCCAACCCCCGGCGTGAAGCAGAAGAGCATTATTACAACCCAACCTACCAGGGATTACAGAACATTGGCGTAGAGCCACATTACCTGACGGAAGAGGTGATGCACGGGTTATTTGAAGTGGTGGAAAAATACCGCGACAACATCCGCAAAGACATTATCTTCAAGGGGGTGAAATGGGGATGAAATGGTTGATAACCGGGGGTTGTGGTTTTATTGGCTCCAGCCTGATCCGCATCCTGCAGGCGCAGGGAGGCCATTATATTCGCGTGCTGGACAACCTGAGCACCGGCACCCGGGCAGATCTGTCTCTGGTGGCGGATTTTGCCGAAAAGAGCACAGCCGGGCTAACTGAAATGGCGGGGCAAGTGGAGTTGGTGGTGGGCGATATTCTGGACGAAACCATGACCCAGGCCGTTGCCAGTAATGTTGATGTCATCGTCCACCTTGCCGCCAACACCGGCGTAGGCCCCTCGGTGGAAGACCCGCGCAAGGATTGTATGGCCAATGTACTGGGCACGTTCAACATGTTGGAGGCCGCCAGGCACAATCAGGTCAGTCGCTTTATATTTGCTTCCAGTGGCGCCCCGGCCGGTGAAGTGGAACCGCCGATCCATGAGGAGCTGCCCCCGCACCCGGTTTCACCATACGGTGCCAGCAAGTTGGCCGGCGAGGGTTACTGTTCTGCCTATAAACGCAGTTTTGGAATAGACACCGTCGCACTGCGATTTGGCAACGTGTATGGGCCTGGCTCTGTCCACAAAAGCAGTGTGGTAGCCAAGTTTATTCGGGAGGCCCTGGAGGGGCGGACTCTGGAGATATACGGGGACGGTACTCAAACAAGAGATTTCATTTACATAGAAGATCTGACAAAAGCCATTACCCTGGCGGCAATCGAACAGGGTATTGGGGGCGAAACCTTCCAGATTGCCAGCAACCGGGAGACCACCGTCGGCGAAATGACCCACCAACTGGTGGACATCCTTCGGCAGAAAGGTGTTGAAAATATCAACATCACTAATGGCGAAACCCGCGTTGGGGACGTAAAACGAAATTATTCAGACACCACCAAGGCACGCACCAGGCTCAAATGGCAGCCTGAAATGACCCTGACCGAGGGTCTGACCGCTACGGTGGACTACTTCCTGAAACAAGGGACAACTGCATGACTTCAGTACTTAACAACAAGCGTATTCTGGTTACCGGTGCCTGTGGAACAGTGGGATCAGAATTGATTCGCCAGTTACTGGTGAGTGACCAGTACAGCGCTGAAGAAGTGATTGGCATAGACAATAACGAAAGCCAGTTGTTTTTCCTCGACCAGACCTGGCTGGAGGAGCCCAGAGCTCGCTTCTTCGTGGCAGATATTCGTGACAAGGATGAACTGTGCCGTCGCATGAACGGTATCGATGTTGTGTTTCATGCGGCCGCCTACAAGCATGTCATCCTCTGCGAGCGATCTCCCGACCAGGCCGTCCAGACCAATATCCTGGGGGTGCAGAATGTCATTGCGGCGGCGACAGAAAACAAGGTGGAGCGCGTAATCTTTACCAGCTCCGACAAGGCGGTGAACCCGACCAATGTTATGGGCACTTCCAAACTGATGGGGGAGCGGCTGATGACGGCGGCCAATAGTCATAAGCGAGGAGAAGGCCCCATCTTCGCTTCAACCCGTTTTGGTAATGTATTGGGTTCCAGTGGTTCTGTCATCCCCATTTTCCATAATCAGATTGCCAAGGGTGGCCCTGTAACTCTGACTGACAAGGAAATGACGCGGTTTGTGATGAGCATTCAAGACGCCGTTAGCCTCGTTATCGATTCTGCAGAGCTTGCAGAAGGCGGGGAAGTATTCATTACTAAGATGCCCGTAGTTCGCATTGAAGACTTGGCAAAGGCTATGATTAAAGAATTGGGACCGTATTACGGTTACGACCCTGGGCGGATTGAAATTCAAGAAATTGGGACTAAACCGGGCGAGAAACTTTATGAAGAATTGATGAGTGACGAGGAAACCAGACGGTCTGTCGAATTAGCTCAATATTTTTCAGTCTTGCCTGCATTCCGTGGTATATACAAAGAAATTGCTTATGGTTATAAAAGCCTCTTGAATAAAAGTGTCAATAACGCCTATTTATCTCAGAATGAGCCATCGCTTTCGGTGCCGGAGGTTATCGCGTTTCTAGGTAATGCAAGCCTGCTAGATAAACCGGCCTATAACCGAGACCAGCGTTATTGGCCTGGCGATAAAGAGGATAAAGACTGATTAAAATGCTAATTATGGCTCTGAGAAATCAGGTGTTGATAGGTTTTAAGTTTGAATGTTGCGGCTTGAAATATTTCCCTCATGAGAGAGCATCTATTATAAAGATTTAAAGTTTTCCATGCTCCATCGTAAGGGTTTTAATTTCAGTTTTTGTGTAATTTACGGTTAGGGTCTCATTTATTTTATATCCTTAATGCGCCACCAATAAGGCTATTCGGTGAATTTAAGAAATATAACTTATAATTTTTTGTTTGGCTTTCTTTTTATTATTTTGTTTCTTGTTTCTGGTTTCAGAGTTGGTTCTGGAACTGATTATGATTCTTATGTTTCTATATATCAGTCTTTTGCCGATGGTGGCCGGTACTGGAAAGTTCTAGAGCCTGGTTTTGAGTCACTCCTATTAGGTCTAAATTACCTTTCAAGTAA
>CBIHLH010000228.1:0-3911 GCA_966210405.1 uncultured Marinobacter sp. | reverse complement strand
TGGTGCGGCGGAGTAAATGGCCGAATTTTGTAATAGAGGTAGTGCTGGCCAGGTGGCTGGCGACCGAGGCCGTTTCCACCTTCATAGTGCGGAACTTCACCAGCGTAAACGGTTTTTTATTGCGACCAACCCGCTCCTGACGAAATAAAGGAGAGCCCGTATCAAACAGGCCCAACACATACAGCACGGCCAGTACGGGAAAACCTATAACGAAGCCAGCTAAAGAAAAAACAATGTCCAATAAACGAATCAAATTACTTATCCTGATTATTTATAAAGCAGCGCTTTAGCCCCTCATCCACAGACAGTGGGGGGGCCCATCCCAGCACCTTGCGGGCTTTGGAAATATCTACCTGTAAAGAACCCAGCAAACGCTGTGCAACAGATTTCTTGCCCATGGAAGTAGCCACGAGCATAAGCATCCTTGTGGGGACCGGAATCAACTTGGAGGACCTACCGATTGCCTTGGCAATACCCTGCAACAACTCCGTAGTCGAGACATCTCTCCCATCCGCTACCAGAAATGTCTCATTGGCAGCTGCGGGGTGGTCAATACAGACAGTAATCAGATCAACCAGATTATCCAGCGCCACCAGAGAACGTTTGTTATGGACGGCGCCAAGGGGTAAAGGTATTCCTTTATCGACCAGTTTGATCATACTGGCAAAATTGCCCTTTACCCCTGGACCATACACCAGGGGCGGACGGATAATTACGACTTCCAGGCCAGTTTCTTCAGCCAAGCGTTTCAGCCCCAGTTCGGCTTCCATCTTGGAAACGCCATAGGGGTCTTCCGGCGAGGACACATCGTCCTCGGAGAACGGTGCCCCCAGCGAGGTTTGTTCACCGTTTACTTTGATCGAACTGATATAAACGAAGCGCCTTACACCGGCCTCCGCTGCCCGGCGGGCAAGATTGAGTGTTCCCTCCACATTAACTTTGCGGTATTCCGCAAGTGGGTCAGGCACTTCATCTTTCATGATATGGGCGCGAGCGGCGGCATGCACAACGACATCTACCTGCCCCAGAGCCGCTTTCCAATGGGTATCTCCATCAATATCACCCACCAAGGGCAAATCAGCGGGCAACGGTACTGAGCCTGCGTTTGACCGCACTGGAGCGACCACATGAAAAACCTCTTCGGCAAGCCGCCGAACAAGACGCGAGCCAACGAATCCTGTGCCTCCGGTAACCAGCACTTTTTTCACGTGCGCAGCTCCCAAAGCGTTACCAAATCCCTGGCCATCTCATCCATGATCGCCTTACGGGAAAACCGGGCGATAAACTGTTCCCTGGGCTCATCGACAATACGCAGCTTCTCAAAGGCTTCCACGGCGCCCGCTACGTCACAGGGTGAGAACACCGCTGCATTATAAAGATTCTCCGTTATAAAACTGGCTGAATAACCAGCTACGCCAGCCCATATCGGCTTACCAAGCGCGCCGTATTCGAACAGCTTGGAGGGCAGCACCTTCCGGAAGGCATCATAATCGTTCAGATGGAGAAACAGGACGTCAGCTTGTTGGTAGGCCTGAATCAACTCAGCGCGGGATATTGGTGATTCCAATACCACATTCCTGCAACCGGCTTTCGCTAGTCCTTCTTCCAACTTCTTCAGTCGCCCCCCTCCGCCAATAAGACGGAACCTGACACGGCCTTCCAGTTTCTTTGCCAACTCGGGAACAATATTGTGCAACCCCTGACCTTCACCCATGTTGCCGGCGTATAGCACCTCAACAATCCCGTCATTCCACGCTTCAGCGCCACTTGCCTCACCTCGCACCACTTCCCCTCCCGGCTCTTGTACAGGCGCCGCGCGCAAAAACTCATCATCAATGCCATTGGTGAACACGACCTTGGGAATCTTTGGGTACCTCTGCTCAAAATAAGGCAGAAAACCCGCCGAAACCACATTCAGCCGGTCGGCCCCGGATACGGTCCAGCGCTCCACGGCACCAAAAAAGGGTTTCATCAACCAAGTCATTTTTCGCGGCAAGACGTCTTTAATCGTATCGACGAAGATATCCCGAATGTCGAGGTAAAGTGGTGCGTCCAGTCTGCGGGCGACCCAAGCACCCAGGGCGGCCGTCATCAGCCGGGAGGAACTGGCACAAACGACGTCGTAGTCCTTGCCCCTGGTAAATTTTCTCACCTCTAGGGCATACGACAGAAAAGCCCGTGACTGATCGACCATGCCACTCTCGTGCGCCGGCAACCGTACCCGTTTTACGGTCAAATCCGGCCTCACTTCTTCTTTCGGGGCTACTGCATTGAACCCGGAATAGCGGTTAGGCAGTGTTGTGACAACATGAATCTCGCCGCCTGCAGGCAAAACCTTCAACAGCGATTCAACGAACGCAGTATTGCGAAACGAGCCCGCCGATAGATCAGGCTCGAAATAAAAACTCAGCAGCAAGACTTTCAAACGGCGCTCCAATAAATACGGGTAGTCAGTTGTGAGCCGGTGAATTCGAGCAACAACTTTTGATTGGCAATCGAAACTCCAAAAGCTGGATGCCAAGAGCTTTTCACCAAGTGTGCAGTGCCCCCGGAAACCTCTACAGTCACTACATGGCCGTCAGGCAAGTGGGCCTTAAAACGGGAGTCGCCCTCTGCCTCAACAATCATCTCGGGGTGAAAGTGCCAGTGGCCAACAGCATGGTGAAACCGACCATGCAGCTCGTCCTTGACTTCCAGGCAGCCACCTGTCGCCACCCAGTATCGGCTGTGGACCACCTTGCCTGGCAGGCGTTTATACCCATCGTGGCTGGCCTGCAGGCGAACCTGGCCCTTGCTTTCCTGCAAATCCACATCAAAAGGATTTGCCCTCCTGGCCACGCGGAAACCCGCCCAGACCTCTGAGGAGTTCGCACTTTCCACTTCTACCGTATTGTGCGCAGCCGTGGAGCGTTGGCGGTGCCGCTCCGCACCCTCACCATATTGGGATATACCGGAGTTAACCAGGACTCTCTGGCCAAACAGACTCAACTCACAACTGAGTGTGTCCGCATGGGCATGGCCGGGCTGATAGTCCGGCCCAACACAGGCGACATCTGCAAGCAACCGGTGGCCACCGGGCCAATCGAAAACGGCATAACCACTCGAGCCCAGCCTGCAGCCCGTCAACTGATTGGTCGTAGCGGGAACGGGGACGGTAATGCCGAGCTTTTCCCCATAGTCAAGCAATTCACTGAGGGAAGGCGCAATTCCTAACGTTGCATCATTAAAAAAGGCAACGCCCCTATCTGGATGGGTCATAGCCCGCAACCACTCAAGCCCTTTAACAAAACGAGTTTCCCATAAATCGGCTCGCTGCATCAGGGGAGCCAGCTCACTGGCTTTCTGCAAGGTGAGTAAATCCGCCATATCCCAAAGCAAAATGGCATGGTACATGGGCGAACGCTCAAAATGCGCTCCATCGGCCAGAAACTGCTCTTGGACCTGCTTATCCAGCAGTTTCAACCCTCGCTCCAGGCAGCGGTCGCCCTGTTCTCCACCTAAAAACGTGCCCACAAATACCAGGGCTTTGGCATTTGCAAACAGATGATTAGCCAGTATATGAAACTCAAGCTGCTGTTCCAGTGCATCTGCCTGGCATGCGAGTGAGTGTAACCACTCAGGTTTTATCTGCCCTGCTTCCAACCGACTGAACCACTTTACCCAATTGACCAAGCGTAAAGACAGGCAATAAGGCTCCCAGCCATTGCCTTGCAGGGGTGGGTTCCCAACAATCCAGGCGTCAACCATCTGCCCACAAAGCTCAGGTTTCAGCTCCGCGCCCCTGGCATTGAGATCGTCCTGATAATGCAGGTTATAGAGCCACAGTTTAGGAAAGGCGGGATCGTTCCAGTCCCTGTCGAGACGTTCCGTTTGCCCGAGAAAGGAAAAGGTCTTGCCATCCTCCGTTGCTG
>CBIHLH010000227.1:0-3933 GCA_966210405.1 uncultured Marinobacter sp. | reverse complement strand
GGGCTGCCCCTTTGTAGCCTTCGAATTTTGATCTACCGTACGGATACTGAAATGGCGTTAACTCCCCCCAAGAAAACCCACCTCAAACAGCTTGAGGCCGAATCCATCCATATCATCCGCGAGGTGGCGGCTGAGTTTGATAACCCCGTGATGCTGTATTCCATTGGCAAGGATTCCGCCGTCATGCTGCATCTGGCGATGAAGGCGTTTGCGCCGGGCAAGCCGCCATTCCCGCTGATGCACGTAGACACCACCTGGAAGTTCCGGGAGATGATCAAATTCCGGGACGAGCTGGCCCAGCGGCTGGGCCTGAAACTGATTGTGCACACCAATCAGGAAGGTGTGGCTCAGGGCATCGGGCCGTTTACCCATGGTAGTGCCAAGCACACCGATGTGATGAAAACCCAGGCCCTGAAGCAAGCGCTGGACAAGTACGGCTTCGATGCCGCGTTCGGCGGTGCCCGCCGGGATGAGGAGAAGTCCCGGGCCAAGGAACGGGTGTATTCGTTCCGGGACAAATTTCACCGCTGGGACCCCAAAAACCAGCGCCCGGAGCTGTGGAACCTGTATAACGGCAAGGTGAACAAGGGCGAGAGCATTCGCGTGTTCCCGCTCTCCAACTGGACGGAGCTGGATATCTGGCAGTACATCTACCTGGAAAACATCGACATTGTGCCCCTGTATTACGCTGCTGAGCGCCCGGTGGTGGAGCGGGACGGCACGCTGATTATGGTGGACGACGATCGCATGCCACTGGAGCCCGGGGAGAAGCCCGAGATGAAGATGGTGCGGTTCCGTACGCTGGGGTGTTATCCGTTGACCGGGGCCGTTGAGTCTACTGCGGCGACGCTGCCGGAGATTATCCAGGAAATGCTGTTGACCAAGACATCGGAGCGCCAGGGCCGTGTGATCGACCATGACTCGGCTGCGTCCATGGAACAGAAGAAACGGGAAGGGTATTTTTAATGTCTCACGCCTCTGAACTAATTGAGTCCGATATCCTCGCGTACCTGGACCAGCACGAAAACAAGGACCTGCTGCGCTTTTTGACTTGTGGCAGCGTTGATGACGGCAAGTCCACCCTGATTGGCCGTCTGCTGTTCGATTCCAAACTGATCTTTGAAGACCACTTGGCAACGCTCCACAAGGACAGCGCGCGCCAGGGCAATGCCGGTGAGGCGCTGGACCTGGCGCTGCTGGTGGATGGCCTGGCCTCCGAACGGGAGCAGGGCATTACCATTGATGTGGCGTACCGGTATTTCTCCACCGATAAGCGCAAGTTCATTATTGCCGACTGCCCGGGCCATGAGCAGTACACCCGTAATATGGCGACCGGCGCCTCCACCTGTGATCTGGCGGTGGTGATGATTGATGCTCGTAAGGGAGTACTTACTCAATCCCGGCGGCACAGCTTTATTGTCAGCCTGCTGGGTCTCAAGCATGTGGTGGTGGCCATCAACAAGATGGACCTGGTGGATTTCTCGGAGGAGGTGTTCAACAACATCCGCGAGGAATACCAGAAGCTGGCGGCCCAGCTCGGGCTGGAAGACGTGCATTACGTGCCAATCTCCGCCCTGAACGGCGATAACGTGGTGAATCGGAGCGAGCAGACGCCTTGGTACCACGGCGAGACCCTGATGAACCTTCTGGAGCAGGTGGAGGTTCTGGAAGACCAGAACGTAACCGATCTGCGCTTTCCGGTGCAGTATGTAAACCGCCCGAATCTCGATTTCCGGGGTTATTGCGGCACGATCGCCAGTGGTGTGGTTCATAAGGGCGATGAAGTGGCGGTGTTGCCGTCTGGTAAAACCTCCCGGGTGAAGGGCATTTACAATTATGAAGGCGAGATTGACAGATCCTGGCCAGGAGATGCCATTACGCTGACGCTGGAAGACGAAGTGGATATTTCCCGGGGTGATTTGCTGGTACACGCTAATAGCCGGCCGGCCCTGGGTAACCGGTTTGCCGCCCATATTGTCTGGATGAATGAAAATGCGCTGAAACCTGGCCGCGAATACGGCATTAAAATCGGCACCCGGGTGACCAACTGCTATGTTAATGAAGTGCTTGAAGAGATTGATGTAAACACGCTGAAGCGCTACCCGGAGGCAAAAGGCGGCCTTGAGCTGAATGCCATCGGCCTGTGTGATGTGGAGCTTTCCGAGCCGGTGGTGGTTGAGGATTACCAGCGCCATCCGGGAACGGGCAGTTTTATCCTGATTGACAAGCTGACCAATGTGACGGTGGCCGCCGGTATGGTTGATAAGGCGCTGGACAGTTCCGGTGCCATGCCCGAGCGTGAATACACGGAAGCGGAGCGGAACCTGAACCGGTTTATCCGGGAGAATTACCCGGAGTGGGGCTGCAAACCAGTGTAGCCGGCTAGTAAGGGGCCTGTAATAAGGGGTCTGACCCCTTGGGGTCAGACCCCATCTTCCACCTTCTGCCAGCGGTAAACACCAGAATCAAAGGAACCAGAAAGTTGAACAACATCATCTGGCACGACCACAAAATCACCCGCGCCGAGCGCTCCGCCAACAAAAACCAGAAGCCCTGTCTGCTGTGGTTCACCGGCCTCAGCGGCTCTGGTAAATCCACTATCGCCAATGCGCTGGATGTCGCCCTGCACCGGCGGGGCTACCATACCTTTTTGCTGGACGGCGATAACGTTCGCCACGGGCTGTGTAATGATCTGGGCTTTTCCGACCAGGACCGGGAGGAGAACATTCGCCGGGTGGGGGAAGTGTGCAAGCTGTTTGCAGACGCCGGCCTGATTGTGATGAGCGCCTTCATTTCACCGTTTACCAGCGACCGGCGCATGGTGCGCAAGCTGTTTCCGGCGGGTGAATTTATTGAGGTGTTCATGGATACGCCGCTGGAAACCTGCGAGTCGCGGGATCCCAAGGGGTTGTACCAGAAGGCCCGCGCCGGCCAGATCACGCACTTTACCGGTATTGATTCGCCATACGAGGTGCCGGCGCACCCGGAAATCCGGCTCGATACCTCCCGGCATTCCGTGGAGGAATGTGTTGAGTCACTGATTGATTATTTACTCGAGCGCCAGCTGATCGCCCGCAAGGACTGACTCCATGGAGTGGCAAGGTGTTCTGACGCTGGTCACGCTGTTTTCGGTGCTATCGGCGCTTGTGCTTTCCCGGGTTGCCGCGGATCTGATTCTTATGGCGGCGCTGGCATTTCTGCTGATTACCGGGATTCTTGGCCCGGCCGAGGCGCTGGCGGGCTTTGGTAACCCCGGGGTGATCACCATTGCCACACTGTATGTGGTGGCGGCCGGGCTGAAGGAAACCGGGGCGGTGCAGTGGATTGCCCGCTTGCTGCTGGGGCACCCGAAAACCGAGAAGGGGGCCCAGTTTCGTATGGTGGTGCCGACGGGCATTCTCAGTGGCTTCATGAATAACACGGCGGTGGTTGCCATGTTTATCCCCGCCATACAGGACTGGGCCCAGCGATTGGGGGTGCCCGCCTCCAAGTTGCTGCTGCCGCTGAGCTATGCCGCGATTCTGGGGGGCACTTGCACGCTAATAGGCACCAGCACCAACCTGGTGGTGGACGGCATGCTGCAGAGCCGGCTGGGGATCCACCTCGGCTTGTTCGAGGTGGCCTGGGTGGGTGTGCCGCTGCTGCTGGTGGGCGGGACGTTTCTGGTGCTGTTTGCGTCCCGGATATTGCCAGATCGCGGTGGTGTTACGGAGGAGTTGGACCAGGTCCGGGAATATGGCGTGGAGGTTGAGGTTGTGAGCCCCGGGCCACTCGTGGGCAAGACCATTGCCGAGGCCGGGTTGCGGGCGCTGAGTTACGGGTATCTGACGGAAATCGACCGGGGTGGCCGGCTGATCACAGCGGTGGAACCAGACCGGATGCTTCAGCCGGGCGATAAACTGTATTTTGTCGGCGCCCCCGAGTGTGCC
This sequence comes from uncultured Marinobacter sp., assembly GCA_966210405.1. Taxonomy (GTDB): domain Bacteria; phylum Pseudomonadota; class Gammaproteobacteria; order Pseudomonadales; family Oleiphilaceae; genus Marinobacter. The sequence goes on along the minus strand of CBIHLH010000227.1, from coordinate 4 downwards.
AGTG
>CBIHLH010000226.1:0-3940 GCA_966210405.1 uncultured Marinobacter sp. | reverse complement strand
GAACCACCCGGTACCCGCCCCAGAAGCCGGGTAGCGGTACCTCCCCGTCACTGAACTTGCGTTTGATTTCCGCCACTTTCTGTTCCAGCAGGCCCCGGGAGGTGATGGCTTTACTCTGTTCCGACACCCAGGCACCAATCTGGCTGCCCCGGGGCCGGGAGGCAAAGTAGCGCAGTGATTCGGCCTTGCTGACCTTTTCCACCTGGCCCTGGATCCGTACCTGACGATTCAGCCCGATCCAGGGAAACAGCAGGGCGGCCCTGGGGTTTTCGTCCAGCTCCCGGGCCTTGCGGCTGCCGTAATTGGTGTAAAACACGAAACCGGTATGGTCGAAGTATTTCAGCAGTACCGTGCGGATATCCGGCATGCCATCAGCACCGGTGCTGGCCAGGGACATGGCGTTGGGTTCCAGGATACCCGCCTCCCGGGCGTCATTGAACCAGTGCTGGAACTGGGCCACGGGGTCAGCGTCCAGCGCCTCCCGGTCCAGGCCTTCGCTTTCAAATTCCCGACGCATGTCGCCGATATCCATAATCTTGCCTCTGGTGCTCACCGGACATCATATGATGGCCGAGCATATCGGGTTCAGGGATAGCTTAACAGTGCCCGAGCCGGGGAAGCTGACAAACCGCCCCCGGGACGACTATCCTTGTGAGCAGACAGGGGGCCGAAAGGGCCCAGGTATTCAGCCGCTCACGAGGAGAAGCCCGTGGCCCAGAGCCATCAGCGCAGTCGTCTTCCGAGGAATCTGGTGTTCGGATTCCTCGTGCTTGTTGTCCTGTACGCCCTGGCCGGTTTCCTGTTGCTGCCCTGGTGGCTGGAGCGGGCGTTGCCTGCCCAGCTCGAACAGCGCATGGGTTGGCAGGCGTCGGTCACCGACATTCACACCAACCCGTTTGCCCTGAGTGTCGAAGCCCTGGAGGTGTCCGCCCAGGGTCCGGGCGGCGAAAAGGTGCTGGCCTTTGACCGGCTGTACGTGAATCTCGGCCTTTTCCAGTTGCTTCGGGGGGTGGTCGGGTTTGAGTCTATCCAGCTTGAAGAGCCGTTCATTCGGGTCGACCTGCTTGAAGACTACAGCGTCAACTTTGCCAGGGACTGGCGCAAGGCCAACCCGCAAGCCGCGGCGGCTGAGCCGACATCCCCGGAGCCTTCCGGCCCGCCCCCCATGTATTTCCAGCAGATTATCGTCGACGGCGGTGAATTGCTGTTCCGGGATTTCAGCCAGCAGCAACCGGCTGAGTTCCGGATTACCCCGCTGGATCTGACTCTCAACGATCTGGCCACCTGGCGTCGGGAAGGTCGTGACAGCAACTACTCCCTGCAGGCCGCCCTGGGTGACCAGACCATTGAGTGGCAGGGGGATCTCAGTGTCACCCCACTGTATTCCCGGGGCTCTCTGCGCATCGCCGATATCGGCTACGAAACCCTGGCGCATTTCCTCGGTCCCTTCCTGCCCTACCATTTGCGTGGTGGCAGCATCAGCCTGAGCTCCGACTATGAACTGCAGGCCGGCGAGTCGCTGTTTCTGAACACCCGCAACGGGACGGTGTCGGTCAGGGATCTGGCGGTTGCGATCAACGCCTCGAGTGAGCAGGCCGCACTGACCACCGCGTCGGTGGCGGTGGACGGTATCGAATTTGACCTGAACCGCCGTGAGCTTGCCGTCGGACAGGTGGCTGTCGGGACCCTGGATATCGCCCTGGCCCGCAGTGATGCCGGCGCCCTGAACTGGTTGGCGCCCTTGCCGGCGGAAGGCAAGGACGACCCGGCTGCCGGCGACAGCGGAGAGTCGGCGCCGGCCGGGGCCCCGTTCCGGTGGTCGGTGGAGGGTATCCAGGTCTCGGACAGCCGGGTCGCCTGGGAAGACCGGCAACCGGAGAGTGTCGTGCAACTGGTGTTGCAGGACCTGTCCCTGTCCATCGGGCGCCTGACGCAGCAGATGGATGAGCCGGTGCCGTATCAGTTACAGGCGTCCCTCGCCAGCGGCGGTGAGCTGGCGGTCAACGGCCAGGTGACGCCCAGCCCGTTCACCCTGGAAGCCGCCCTTTCCGGTTCCGATATTGCCCTGGCCGCGTTTGAGCCCTACCTGCAGACCGTGGCCAACCTGGCGGTGGCAAAAGGCACCCTCGGCATCGATGGACACCTTGATCTGGACAGCCAGCAGTCGCCGCTGACCGGCACCTTCAGCGGCACGGCCGAGGTGGCGGATCTGGTGCTGCGAACACCCGGCAGCAACCAGCCCATGGTGTCCTGGCAGAGCCTGCGGCTTGACCCGATCGAATACAACGTCCACCCGGCCCGGCTTGAGATTGGCACGGTAACCCTGGCAAAACCGGTGGTGAATGTGGTTCGCGGAGAGGACGGCCAGCATAACGTTGCCAACGTTGTGCCGGCGCCCGGAGCCCAATCCACCGAAGCCGCCAGCGATGATCCGGGCACGGATGATTCGGGGGGTGACGAACCGGGGTTCATTTTCCGGATCGGCCAGTTGCTGCTGGAAAATGGCGCGTTGTCCTACACCGACCGCTCCCTGACGCCGGCGTTTACCACGGAGTTTGACGAACTGAACGGCTCGGTGACCGGGCTGAGCAACATTTCACCCCAGCAAGGCAAGGTCTCGATCCGGGGCCGGGTGGACGGCGTTGCCAATCTCGATTTCAGCGGCACCATCGGCACCCTGGGCACCGAAGACGTCAGTGATCTCAAACTGACGGTGGACGATTTGTCCCTGCCGGTGCTGTCACCCTATTTTGGCCGCTATCTGGGCTATGGTGTCGACAGCGGAAAGCTGGACCTCAACCTGGATTACCAGATTGCCGGTACCCGTATTGACGCCACCAACCTGGCAGTGATGGATCGGCTGGCCTTGGGCCAGCCGGTGGCCAGCGAGGAGGCGGTCAACGCCCCGGTGAAGCTGGGGTTGGCCTTGTTGCGGGACCGCAGCGGGGTCATCAAGGTGGATGTGCCGATCAGCGGTGACCTCGCCAATCCGGAATTCAGTGTCGGCAAGGTCGTCATGCGGGCCTTCGTGAACCTGCTGGCGAAGGCTGCGGCGTCGCCGTTCAGCATGCTGGGCTCCATTGCCGATCTGGCCGGGCTGAGTGGAGAGGAGTTGGGTAAAGTGAATTTTATCCCCGGTGGCGTGCAACTGGCCGAGGGCGAGGCTGCCAAGCTGGCAGTCCTGGCTGATGCCTTGCGGGAGCGCCCGGACCTGTTGCTGAACGTCCGTGGTGGCGTGGCCCCGGAGGCGGACGGGCTCGCCCTGTTGCGTGAGGAACTGAACGCCAGTGCCGACGGCAAGTTATCCGACGAGGAATGGCAGCGCGCCCGGGAGGCGTATCTGGCGGGCAAGCGGTCGCTGCCGCCGGAAGCGCTCACCAACCTGGCAACCGCGCGGGGCGTGGCGGTACAGCGGCTGTTGAGCGAAACCCATGAGGTTCCGTCAGATCAGCTGTTTTTGCTGGACCCCTCCCGCAATGCCGATGTCAGCGACAGCGGAGAGATCATCGTCGGGTTCACCCTGGACGTCCGTTGACTGGTGTCAGGGTGCATTGAAACTGGTCAGAAACCCCTGGGGTAACTGCAACCCCCATCGCTCGACCAGCAGCCGATAGCTGCCGTTGGCCACCAGGGGTGCCAGAAGCGTCATCATGTCGTCGGCGTTCACCGGGCCGTCCTGGCGGGTAATAATGCTCAGGTCATATTCCTGGTCTGGCTGGTCCGAGATCAGCAGATTGTCCCAGTCACCAGGGTTCTTGGACAGGTGTTGCTGCAGGTAGGAACGACTGACGATGGCGATCTCCGCCACCGACGGGCGGTCCGCCTTGATCAGTTGCAGGTTGCGGCTGTGACTGGAGGAAAATTCTATGTCGAATCGTTTTTGCAGGCGGTCCGGGTCGGTTTCAAACTGGCCCAGCACCGGGTACGTTTCATTGGATTT
>CBIHLH010000225.1:0-3954 GCA_966210405.1 uncultured Marinobacter sp. | reverse complement strand
AAGTAGCGCTTCGCTATGTATTTTTTTCAAGTATTGAAATTATTTATTTGGTTAGCTATTTCCATAGTCATTCGGCACAGATAGTTCACGTCAGCGGCGGAAGCTGGCAGTTTAAGGGGGTCATAGCGGGCTGGCTTACACGGAAAAAGATCCTGTGGCACATTAATGATACATCTATGCCGGGTTTCATCAGAATAATATTCAGGTTACTAAGCCGTCTTGCCGATGGTTATATTTTCGCTTCTGAAAGGTCTAAAGAATATTACGGTGAACTGGTCGATCCCTCAAAGCTTCAGTTTGTAATCCCGGCCCCGGTTAACATATCCGACTTTAGTCCCCGTGCTGAGTTCCACGACGCTGAAGGTGACCTTGCCCGCTGGCCCGGGAAAACCGTCGTCGGCCTGGTTGGCAATATTAGTAGAGTGAAGGGGCTGGAAACCTTTATCCGGATGGCGGCGGAAGCCAGTCGGTCAGTTGAGAACCTTCAGTTCGTGGTTGCTGGTCCCGTTTTCACCAATCAGCAGAAGTATTACGATGCGCTCCGAAAGTTGGTTGATGAACTTGGAATTACAAATCTTGAATTCGTGGGTGGGCGGGGAGATGTCCGAGCTCTGCTGAAGCGGTTCGATATTTACGTTTGCAGTTCCAATGCAGAGTCCTCACCCATTTCAGTTTGGGAAGCCATGGCGATGGAATTGCCAATCGTATCCACGGATGTGGGCGATGTTCCGCTCTATGTAAAAGAGGGTGAAAATGGCTTTATCGCCCCGGTAGGTGATCACAAGGCATTGGCGGATTTCGTGGGCCGGCTTGCGGGCGATGAAACCCTGCGCGAGCGACTTGGTAAGGCAGCAAGGGCCAGTGTGGCCGATAAGCTGGATATTAAAGTTTGCGCGGAAAAACACCTCAACGCCTATCGAACTGTGCTTGGTAAAAGCTAGGAGCTAACCCTTGTATCAAAAACTGCTCAAGATCTGGAGGTTTTACCGGATTTATGGTTTTGCACGAACACTTTACAAACTGATTGGCAGGTATAGGGGATTAGGCCGGTTTATAAGTGGCCTGAAAGTCTGGAAAGTTCGGGGGCAGAAGTACAATGTGGGGGTTATTGGCTGTGGCCAGTTTGCCTTTGCTACGGTTGGCTACTTTCTGGGAAGGTCCGGCCGCTATCGCTTTGCCAGGGCCTATGATCCGGATGGAAAGGCGCTTGAGTCCTTTTGTGAGTTCTACAGGGTCGGCGCAGCTGTGAGCCTTGCTGACAATTTTGAATATTCGGATCTTGATGTGGTGTACATCGCATCGAATCATGCCAGCCATTCAGAGTACGCCGTACAAGCGCTTCGTCATGGTGTCTCCGCCTATGTGGAAAAACCGATATCAGTGAACTGGGATCAGTTCACGGCGCTGGGATCGGCAATATCCGAGCACAGGGCGGAGATCTTTGTGGGGTATAACCGTCCGTTCAGCAAGGCGATCGAGACACTGAAGCGATTCAATGTCGGTGTGGATTCGTCATTCACGCTTAGTTGTTTTGTTGTGGGGCATTTTATCGAAAGTGGCCACTGGTACCGTGACCCGGCTGAGGGCACGCGTGTATGTGGCAATTTGGGACATTGGCTGGACCTGAGTGTGCACTTGCTGTTCACCAAGGCACTTCCGGAGTTTCTCGATATCCGGCTTTCCGTGGCGGATCGGGAGGCTCCGGACGACAATCTCTCAGTATCTATCACGTCTAGCAATGGCGACCTGATCAACCTTATTCTCACTTCCCGGGCCGAACCATTTGAGGGGATCAATGAAACGGTTTCTTTCAATCAGGATGACTTGATCGCGACGATAACTGATTTTCGGGAAGCCCGTTTCTGGAAGGGGCATCGTTACCTGCATGAAAAATACAGGCCCAAGGATGTCGGCCATGGAAAGGCCATACTTCAGCACCTGCACCGGGACGAATACCGGCGAAATATTGATGAGATCAGAGTGTCTACAGCTCTTATGCTGGAGATTAAAGATATGGTGCTGTCTGGTGATCAGGAGCTGCGTTTTTTTCCTGATGCCGAGAAATACAGATGGACGAAGATTTAGCCTGACCCAAGGATTCGAATTTTGAAACAGATTTTACAGAGCCTGAAAACCGGCGAAACAACGGTCGCCGATGTGCCTGCCCCGTCGGTTCGGCGCGGCCATATTGTGGTAAACACCTCTCATACCCTCGTTTCCGCCGGAACGGAGCGGATGCTTGTGGATTTCGGCAAGGCGAACTGGATCGACAAGGCTCGCCAGCAGCCAGATAAAGTTCGCATGGTGCTGGACAAGGTCCGTACCGATGGGCTGGCAACTACTCTAGACGCTGTACAGAGTAAGCTCGATCAGCCTTTGGCGTTGGGGTACTGCAATGTGGGTACTGTGGCTGAGGTTGGCACAGGCGTTGATGGTATAGCTGCCGGCGAGCGCATTGTCAGTAATGGTGGGCATGCGCAGGTTGTATGTGTGCCTAGAAATCTTACTGCAAAAATTCCCGACAGCGTTACTGACGAGCAAGCCAGTTTCACGGTTCTCGGTGCTATAGGGCTCCAGGGTATCCGGTTGGTAAACCCGACACTTGGTGAGTGTGTCGTGGTAACCGGTCTTGGCCTGATCGGGTTGCTTACAGTGCAGATGCTGCGTGCGCAGGGCTGCCGGGTGCTTGGTATTGATTATGATTCTGCCCGCCTGGAACTTGCCCGCAAATTTGGTGCGGAGGTCGTAAATCCCGGTAATGGTGAGGACGCGCTAGCTGCTGCTGCGGGCTTTTCCCGAGGGCGTGGCGTAGATGCGGTGATCATTACTGCGTCCACCAAGAGCAGCGAGCCTGTAAGTCAGGCAGCGACCATGTGTCGTAAGCGCGGCCGTATCGTACTGGTTGGCGTAACCGGGCTTGAGCTTTCCAGGGCGGACTTTTATGAAAAGGAGCTCACTTTTCAGGTCAGTTGCTCCTATGGGCCGGGCCGTTATGACCCCACCTATGAGGAACATGGTCAGGATTATCCTGTTGGCTTCGTAAGGTGGACCGAGCAGCGCAATTTTGAAGCCGTTTTGGACTTGATGGCCTCAGGTGCCCTGGATATAGATTCCCTGGTCAGCCATCGCTTTGGCCTGGATCAGGCAGAAGAGGCCTATGACCTCTTGTCATCCGGTGATGCGTCTTTGGGAATTCTGTTGAAATATCCGCAACAGCAAGACGTGGGCCCCCGGGTGGTGTCGCTGACAGGTGGTGAGCAAAGTGGCGGTGACGATAGGGTGGTGAACCGCGTGTCGGCTGCCAGGAAAGCAACGGTCGGTTTCCTGGGTGCGGGAAATTACTCGGGGCGCGTGCTTATTCCTGCATTCAAGGCCGCGGGGGCTGATATGCATACCGTGGTTAGCGGTGGCGGAGTGAGTTCCGTTCATTACGGCAAGAAACACGGCTTCCGGCAGGCCTCTACTGATGGCAAGGCGTTAATGGAAGATGCATCTGTTAACACCGTGGTTATTGTTACTCGCCATAATAGTCATGCCCGTCAGGTACTCGACGCGCTGAGGGCAGGCAAACACATTTTTTGCGAAAAGCCGCTTTGCCTCACCTTCGAGGAACTGGCAGAGATTGAGGCAGAAGCAGCCGAGCGGCCGGAACAATTGCTGATGGTTGGCTTCAATCGCCGCTTTGCGCCTCATGTGGTGACGACGAAGTCGCTTCTGGACAAGGTAGCTGAACCAAAGAGTCTGGTGATGACGGTTAATGCCGGCGCGATCCCGGCAGACCACTGGACTCAGGATCCGGAGGTGGGTGGCGGCCGTATTATCGGCGAGGCCTGTCACTTTATTGATTTAATGCGCTATTTGGTTGGGCATGAGATTATTTCGGTTCAGGCTCGGCGAATGGGGGATACGCCTACACAGGAGGTCACCGAAGACAAAGCTGCCATTATGCTTGGG
>CBIHLH010000224.1:0-3957 GCA_966210405.1 uncultured Marinobacter sp. | reverse complement strand
CATCAGCAGGCCAATGGCGACCACCGAGAGGCAGGCAATCAGTCCCGGCAGCAGCGGGGTCTGCACGAAGGCCACGGCAATCAGCACTGGCATGAAGGTGCCCGAGGTGCGGATGCCGATGACAATCCGCATAAAGGCCACCATTAAAGCCCCCAGAGGCAGGAGCAAAAGCATGCGAAACATGCTTTGCTCTTCGATCGGGAGCTCGTAAAAACTCAGGAAACCAAGCCCGTTGGTGTCGGATCGCATGGTCGCCAGTTGCAGGGCGGGCACTGTTTGCCGGAGCATAGAGAAACTCACTGCTGAGTTGTCGCCACCCACGACATCCAGTAATGAACTGGAACCCTGGCGCCACAGCAGCAGGTTTTCCGGTACGCCCTGTCGGGCTGTTTTCGGGTCGAACGTCAGCCAGCGCTCACCGTTGTGAATCTGCAGAAATGAGGTCAGTGCCTGCCGGCGGCGGGCATCTTCCAGTTTCAGGCCGTCCGCAGTGCGGGCGGGAATGCCGGCATGGTTGAGCATGTCCACCAGCAGCCGGAGATAGTTTTCATCGGCCACCAGAAGGATGGTGTTCTGGGTGCGTGTGTCCGGCTGCATCAGCCGGATCAGTTCCCGTGTCATACTTTCTGGCGTACTGGACCGCTCCTTGGCCTGGTCCAGTATTTCCCGGACTGCGGTGGCCTGGGGTTCCTCCCAGAACGTCTGCCGGGCTGCAGGGGGCCTGGAGGCGCGTGCGGTCCGGGCATCGCTATCGGGTACGAACTGGGCCTTGAAATACAGAGTCTGCGGGCCGGAAGCTTCACGCTTGGTCCATTCCGCCCGGCGGCTGCCGGATTTCTCGATGATCGAAAAGCCGTAGCCCGGTGAAGCGGCCTGCTCGCTCAGGATCTGAAAGCCGGGTGGTTGCTCTGGTATATTCAGGCTGGCCAGTACCGGACCACTGGTCGCATCGAAGTCGACACGGGCCTCCACCATCCAGATTGGCCGCTGTTCACCGGTCAGCCACGGAATGCCCAGTTCGATGTGACGCCACACGGCGAGGGAAATGCCCGCAGTAATGAGCAGAAGGACGGCGATGTAAAATGGAAGTCGCGAGCGTGTTGTCACTGTCTGGTTCCGTTGCCCGGCTGGAGTTTTTCCGGAAGGCTGGTCGCGAATTCCTTGCCCACATCAATGAGCATCACGTCTTGCAGCACGTTCCGGCCAATCAGTACTTCATAGGTGAGGTTGCTACGGTCCGCCAGGGTGAATTCGGCCACCTGCTGGTGATCGCCAATGGCAAATTGCAGTTCGACCACCACCCGACGTTCCGAGTCCTCCGCGCTGGCCTGGATAATCCGGACCCGTCGGGAGATTTCCTTTTCGAGCGTCACAAAATCACTGGTATTGGGTACCGGCACGTCAAAGCGAACCCAGTTATTGCCGTCGCGCTCAAAGCGTGTGATGTTGCGCGCGTATATAGATGACGTTTCCGCGCCACTGTCGATGCGGGCGGTATAGACCAGCTCCGGATCCGCCAGATACAGTTTTTCGACCTCGCCCACGATGACCTTGCCTTTCAGGCGGTCTGCCCGGCCCCGTGAGGCGTCGCTTGCGGGACACGCCTTCTGCACAGACACCGGAGGGCAACTGGGCTTCTCGACCTGGGTAGAGATGGCCTCCAGAATCGTCTGAGTGGACTCACTGGTTTGTGTTATCCGTTGTTGGTGACGAGCAGCGGCGTTGCCCTCCATGGTGACCAGTGTCGCACGCTGGCTCTGAACGGAGGCATTGAGCTCGTTGAGGTTCTTCTTGGGGACCATGAAATACCGGTTTGAAGAACACCCCGCAAGGGCGAACAGGACACCCACACACGCTATCGTTCCCAATCGCGAAAATGTGCCGGTGTGCCACTGTTTTTTACTCATGAAGTACCCCTGGGTCGAAGGCCGCTCACGGCGTGAACGCCAATATGATGCCTGATTGGACGGTGACCGGAAATCTACGGAGCAGGAGTATACAACATTGAACCTGTGTGGTTACTTTACAGTTGGTTAAGGGGGCTATTGTGACAGGAAATGATCCTCGCCCAGCACATTTTCGGAGCGGAGATACTCCTGAATGACCGGCGAGCAGTTCAGGTAGAACAGCAACAGCTCCCTCTGTACGTCCTGGTCCTGAATTCTGGAGGCGAAGCCGATCAGCTCACGTATGGCTTCATCGCTTGCGGTGCCGTCACCGGGAATGCAGACGCTTTTCCCGTACCGGCCCTTCAACAGGGACGTCAGTCGCTCCAGGTGAAACTCACCGGTGTGGGTGATATGCGGCAGAATCCTGAATTCACGGCTTGTGAGTGCGCCAGGGCCGGCTTCTGTGCCAACACAGTCGGCCTGTAAAAAGTCCGCTCCGAGTTTTCGCCAGAATTCTTTCAACATAGTTGGTTTCCGTGTCGTTGCCGGCCCGGGACGTCGTTAAAAAAACGTAATACCTCGGTTTCCGGGGAGCATTCTATCCTTTTAAAGGATAAAACGTTTTGCGTCCATAGCCGGATGCACAGTGATCGGGAAATTGCCAAACAGTCGCGATCCTCATTTTGGTCTGGTTCCGACTTCCTGTTCCCATGACGCAGTCCGGCGCAAAAGGTTCCTGTGATGGGTTAGACTGTCACAGACACAGGAATCTGCGCGCCCAGATCAAGTTTCAATGCCGACAGGAGTGAACCGCAGTGCCCGAGGCTGTGACAGAGTGGATGTTGCCCCGTCCGGATTTAACGGCCGGGTTGATGTTGTCGCTGATAGTGTTGGTGTGCGCGCTGGCGGTTCTGCTGGCCCGTTCCGCTGCCCGTGAACGTGCGGCGTCGCAACAGAATGCGGCTCTTCGTGCTGGCAACGCGGAGCTGGAGGCTCGCCTGACGGATGTCGGGCATCAGGGTGCGTTGACGGAGCAGCGGTCGGAGCAACTGGCGCGCACCCTGACCGAACAGCGGGAGCGGGTCGCCCTGCTGGAGCAGGACATCGAACGATGGCGGCAACGGGCGGCCGGCCTGGAAAACCGGGTGGCTGGCCTGGAATCGGATGTCGAGGGCCGGAAACGGCGTGTTGAGGAGCTGGAAGCAGAGCGCCGCAACCAGCAGGCGAGGGCGGATGAGCTGTCGCGGGAACTGGGTGAGGCCCGGGTGGCCCTGCGGGAGCAGGAAGTCACCCTGGACAAGGAGCGGCGCTCAACCACTGAGAAACTGGAGCTCCTTGAACGCAACCGTGACGCACTGAAACAGGAATTCGAGAATCTGGCCAACAAGATTTTTGAGCAGAAGAGCGAGCGCTTCAGCCAGCAAACCCGCACCAGCCTCGATACCCTGCTGAATCCGTTCCGGGACCAGTTGCAGGATTTCCGCAAGCGTGTGGAGGATGTGTATACCACGGAAACCCGGGATCGGCAGGCGTTGCGCAGTGAGATCAAATCACTGCAGGACCTGAACCGGCAGATCACCGAGGAAGCGTCCAACCTCACCCGGGCCCTGAAAGGCGACAAGAAAATTCAGGGCAACTGGGGCGAGTTGATTCTGGAGCGGGTGCTGGAGAAATCCGGGCTCCGGAAGGGGGTGGAGTACGACACTCAGGGCAGCTACCGGGATGGCGATAACCAGCTCCTGCGCCCGGACGTGATTGTGCACCTGCCAGACAGCCGCAACCTGGTGGTGGACTCCAAGGTATCGCTGCAGGCTTATCAGCGTTGGGTTACGGAAGAGGACGAGGCGGCTCGGGATGAGGCCCTGAAACAGCACGTTGAGGCGGTACGGAATCACATCCGAACCCTGAGTGAGAAGGACTACAGCCAGCTTCATGGCCTGCACTCGCCGGATTTTGTGTTGTTGTTCATGCCCATAGAACCGGCATTTGTGGCGGCGTTTCAGCAGGATGAAAACCTTTTCGCGGAAGCCTTTGAACGGAAGATTATTGTGGTAACGCCGACGACCCT
>CBIHLH010000223.1:0-4046 GCA_966210405.1 uncultured Marinobacter sp. | reverse complement strand
GCGTCCTCCTGGCCCGGTCGAATTTCGGTTGTGGTTCCAGCCGGGAGCACGCGCCGTGGGCTCTGGAGGACTATGGTTTCCGGGTGATCATTGCGCCAAGCTTTGCGGATATTTTCTATAATAATTGCTTCAAGAATGGATTGTTACCTATTGTTTTATCAGAAAATATTGTTGACCAGCTCTTCCAGGAAGCGGACGCGGAAGAAGGCTATCAACTGGCGGTGGATCTTGAGGCGAAAACGGTCACGACGCCTTCGGGTGAATCCTTTGCCTTTGAGGTTGATGATTTTCGTCGTCACTGCCTGCTCAATGGCCTCGACGATATCGGGGTGACGCTGGAAGATGCGGATGCCATCAAATCGTACGAAGACAGTCGTCGTAACACCGCGCCCTGGCTGTTTGGTGCCGGCGGTTGATTGGGTGTCGGATTACGCTTGCGCTGATCCGACCTACACGAACAGTGAAAATATAATCGGTAAATGTAGGTCGGATTAGCCAAAGGCGTAATCCGACAAACCGGAATTGAACAGGAAAAATGTATGTCCAGAACAGTTTTAATGCTCCCCGGCGACGGCATCGGCCCGGAAATCGTAGCGGAAGCAGAGAAGGTCCTCCACAAGATCAATGACCAGTTCAGTCTCGGTCTGAGTTTTGAGTCCGGCCTGGTGGGCGGTGCCGCGATTGACGCCACCGACACTCCCTTGCCGGATGAGACTCTGGAAAAGGCCACCAAAGCAGATGCCATTATGCTGGGTGCCGTTGGTGGCCCCCGGTGGGACAGCCTGCCGATGGCGAAGCGTCCCGAAAAAGGGCTGCTGGGGTTGCGTTCGAATCTCGAGCTGTTTGCCAACCTGCGCCCGGCCATTCTGTACCCGCAACTGGCCTCCGCGTCGTCTCTCAAGCCTGAGGTGGTTTCCGGGCTGGATATCATGATCGTTCGTGAGTTGACCGGCGGCATTTACTTCGGCCAGCCCCGTGGTGTGCGGGAGCTGGAAAGTGGCGAACGCCAGGGCTACAACACCTACGCCTACACAGAGTCGGAAATTCGCCGTATCGGCCGGGTGGCGTTCGAGGCAGCGCAGCAGCGGGGTGGGAAGCTGTGCTCCGTTGATAAGGCCAATGTTCTGGAAGTGACGGTGCTGTGGCGTGAAGTCATGAACGATCTGCGCCGGGAATACCCGGAGGTGGAGTTGTCGCACATGTACGTCGATAACGCCGCCATGCAACTGGTGCGTGCGCCCAAACAGTTCGATGTGATTGTGACTGGCAACATGTTTGGTGATATTCTCTCTGACGAAGCGGCTATGCTCACCGGCTCGATCGGGATGCTGCCTTCGGCCTCGTTAAACTCTGAAAAACAGGGTATGTACGAGCCGTGCCACGGCTCGGCGCCCGATATTGCGGGTCGGGGCATTGCCAACCCGCTGGCCACTATTCTCAGTGCCGCCATGATGCTGCGGTACAGTCTGAACGAGGAAAAAGCCGCTGAAGCGATTGAAGCGGCGGTCAGCAAGGTTCTGGATCAGGGGTTGCGAACGGCAGACATTATGTCTGAAGGCGCGAAGAAGGTCTCCACCCGTGAGATGGGCGAGGCGGTTCTGGCGCAACTGTAAGGGCCAGCTTCGGATCCAATCAACATTCAGACCCGACGACAACGCGATGCTGTTGTTGCGGGATCATCCATCCCGTCCCTGCCAGCGATACCGGCCCGGGCGGGCATAAAACGAGGTTCAAGGGTCGCATGAAGCGAGTTGGACTTGTAGGTTGGCGCGGCATGGTGGGCTCGGTCCTCATGCAGCGTATGCGTGAAGAAAACGATTTTGCCGATATCGAACCGGTGTTTTTCACCACGTCCCAGGCTGGTAAACCGGCGCCCGATGTCGGGAAGGAAGGTGTGCCCGCGCTTCAGGATGCGTTTGATATCGATATTCTGAAGTCCCTGGATGTTATTGTTACCTGCCAGGGCGGCGATTATACCGGTGCGGTTTATCAAAAACTGCGGGATGCCGGGTGGCAGGGCTATTGGATTGATGCCGCCTCGACTTTGCGCATGGCGGATCATTCCGTGATCGTGCTGGATCCGGTGAATCGCAACGTGATTGACTCGGCCCTGGATAAGGGCGTCAAGGACTATATCGGCGGTAATTGCACCGTCAGTCTGATGATGCTGGCTCTTGGAGGGCTGCTGGAGCAGGATCTGATCGAGTGGGTGTCCCCCATGACCTATCAGGCCGCCTCGGGTTCCGGAGCCCAGAACATGCGTGAGCTCCTGAACCAGATGGGCGCCCTCAACAGCAGTGTCCGTGATGAGCTGGAAGACCCGTCGTCGGCGATTCTCGAGATTGATCGCAAGGTCACTGACACCATGCGTGCAGAAGGCTTCCCGACCGAGCACTTCGAGGTGCCCCTGGCCGGAAGCCTGATTCCGTTTATCGACAAGCAGCTTGATAACGGCATGAGCAAGGAAGAGTGGAAGGCCGGCGTGGAAACCAACAAGATCCTCGGACGCTCCGGGAACCCGATTCCCATTGATGGTATTTGCGTCCGTATCGGTGCCATGCGGTCTCACAGTCAGGCGCTGACCATCAAGCTGAAAAAGGACCTGCCGGTGTCCGAAATCGAGGCCATCCTTGCCAAAGCCAACGATTGGGTGAAGGTCATTCCCAACGAACGTGATGCCACGATCGCGGAACTGACGCCAGCCAGGGTGACCGGCACGTTGAGTGTGCCCATCGGGCGTATCCGTAAACTGGCCATGGGGCCGGAGTATATCTCCGCGTTTACCGTGGGTGACCAGCTGCTTTGGGGCGCCGCGGAACCCCTGCGCCGCATGCTGCGGATACTGCAGGAACGTTAAGAAATGTTACGCGGGGGCATTTAATGCCAACTGTGTCCGGTTTCCGAAAGCCGGTGAGGGGGCGGAGGCTGATTTCAGGCTCCGCCCCTGTTATTTTCAGGATTGCTAGGCAGTTCCGTGTGATTGGTAAAAAAACGGTACAAGGATTGCGGCTGATTGATTGATAAAAGAGGTTTTATCAACAATACTTGCCGGACTGAATATTAAAAACACGACATAATAACGAGAATTATCCAGACGGAAGTCATCCAACCTCGTCCGATTCTGTTTGAAACAAGCAGTAACGAATAACGGAGACTGGAAAGGAAAAAGCATGAAGGTACGCAAGCTTGCGGTTGCCCTGGCTCTGGCGGGAGGGCTTGGATCCAGCGTCGCACAGGCCCTCGGACTGGGTGAGATTGAACTTCAGTCCTATTTGAACGTGCCACTGGACGCGGAGATTTTTCTTCCCCAAAGCCGTGGCGTCAGTCCGGGCGATGTCTTCGTCAACATCGCCCCCGAATCGGCGTACGAACGGGTAGGCCTGCAGCGGAATCAGTTCCTCAGCAAACTCCGGTTCGAGGTTGTTACCCACAGTGACGGCCGGCTGGCGGTGAACGTATCGTCCCGCGAGCCCTTCCGTGAGCCGTATCTGAACTTCCTTATCGAACTGACCTGGCCCAACGGTCGCCTGATGCGGGAATACGCTGTGCTGGTGGACCCACCGGTGTATGCGGAGGAATCCGGCGTGGATCAGCGTGTCAGTGCGCCCACGACGACCGCAATCGGGCAGGAGTCGTCGTCACGGGAGCAGGAGTCACTTCGCCGCCAGACCCGCGCGGAACGGTCCCTTGAGCGTGGCTATCAGGCGAATACCGTTGGGCCGACCGGCCCTTCGGACACCCTGTGGACGATTGCCTCCCGGACGCGCCCCGGCAATCAGGTGTCCATGCAGCAGGTCATGCTGGCCATTCAGGACCTGAACCCGGATGCCTTTATTGACGGAAATATCAATCGGCTCAAGCGGGGTGAAGTCCTTCGCCTGCCGTCCCTCGAACAGATTCAGAGCCGCACCCGGGCTGAAGCAATTCAGGTGGTCAGTCAACAGAATCAGGAGTTCCAGTCTCCCAGGCGTACGGTGGACGCCACTGACGCGGCGCCTGCGCAGGGTCAGCCTGCTTCCGGTGCCGCCGGTGGTGATGAACTGAAG
>CBIHLH010000222.1:0-4068 GCA_966210405.1 uncultured Marinobacter sp. | reverse complement strand
AACTCCGGTTTTCTACATATAAAGTCCGGTTTGATTTTCAAAATTTAGGAAAATGTCCTGTCAATTGACACGTTTCAAGGAATTTCACTAAAACATCTACGGTAGTATTTCCAACGTATGCTTTATACACACAACGCGCGCTGTGTAGGCATATGGACTGCGCAATTTATGGCCCACAAAAAAAAGAGAGAATGACTATGATTCGCAAAATTGCAACGCTGGTATTTGCTTGCGCTGCGTTCACTTCCGTGAGCGCAACAGCCGACCAGCTGGATACCGTGATTCAACGTGGCACATTGAACTGTGGTGTGGTTCTCGATTTCCCACCGATGGGATATTTTGACGAGAATAACGAACCGGCCGGTTTCGACGTCGATTACTGCAACGACCTGGGCGAAGTGCTCGGCGTAGACGTCAAAGTTCTCAACCTCACCTGGGGTGACCGGATTCCCTCCCTGATTTCCGGTAAGACAGACGTCGTTATCGGTTCCACTTCTGACACCCTCGAGCGCGCCAAGACCGTTGGCTTCACCTATCCGTACTTCGTTTTCAAGTTCCAGGTGATTTCCCACAAGGACAAAAACATCAAGTCTTTTGAAGACCTGAAGAACCTGAAAGTGGGTGCGGCTCTCGGAACCACCTACGAAACCGAATATCTGGCTTATGCCGATCAGCAGGGCTGGGGCCGGGACAACTACACTTCCTTCAAATCTGAAAACGATGCCTACCTTGGTCTTTACCAGGGCAAAGTTGACGCAATCATTTCAACCAACACGAACATCGCTACCAAGTTGCGGAGCGAAGAATTCGAAGACTTTGTCGCCGGGCCCTACGTTCCAAACTACGATGATGTTGTCGGCATCATTGCCAAAAGAGATGAACTCGCCTGGATCAACTACCTGAACCTGTTCCTGGTGCACCAGATTCGCGATGGCAACATGAATGCAGCCTACAACAAGCATTTTGGTGTGGATGCGCCTGCCGATCTGATCCAATCCCTGAGAGACAACAAGTAAGCGCCGACTGGGCGGCCGCCGGGCAGGCAGCCGCCACGGTACGTCTACGGGCCGGGCGCTGGCTCCCCTGCGCCCTGGCTTAGAATTCTGATCACGGCTATCCGTCAGCGTTGATCGAACTTCCTTCCATTCCAAGAAAATGGCCAAGGTATGGACTACGAATTTCACTGGAACGTTGTGTTCCAGAATATGCCCGAGTTATTGAATGGCGCTTTCGTCACCCTGCACGTTTCAGTATTGGCTATGCTCCTGGGCGTTATCATCGCCATACTGCTGGCGATTGCCAAAATGAACAACAGCAAGCCCTTCTGCCATATTGCAACGGTCTGGGTAGAGGTTGCCCGGAACACGCCGGCGCTGTTTCAGATCTACATGGCCTATTTTGGCCTCGGAGCGTTTGGTATACACCTGAGCCCCTACGTTGCCGTGCTGAGTGCCTTGGTGTTTATCAACGCGGGCTACCTTACTGAAACCTTTCGGGGTGGATTCCAGTCGATCCCGAGTACCCAGTACAGCGCGTCCAAATCTCTCGGCATGAACAGCATCCAGGCTTACCGGTACATCATCCTCCCGCAGATGCTGAGACGCATTTACCACCCGATGACCAACCAGTTTGTCTGGTCCATCCTGATGAGCTCATTGGGGATTCTGGTGGGCATGAGTGAGTTGTCTGGCACCACACAGAGGCTGCAGTCGCTGTCGTTCCGAACGCTTGAATTCTTCATCGTGGCGGCTGTTATGTACTTTATTATCACCAAACTGGTGTTGTTTGCGTCATCGCTCCTTGCCCGCAGACTCTTCAAGGGGGAAATCTGATGAACTCGTTATTCACCCCCCTTTCCTGGAGCGATAGCGGTTTAATCCTGACCGGCGTATGGAATACGATCATCATTTCCGTTGTCGCTATTATCGTGGGCACCGTTCTCGGTCTTATCGTGGGTTTTGCCCGTGCTGAGAGCAGCCGGATGGTCAACGTACTGTTCGGCAGCGTGTTGGATGTGCTCAGAAGCGTTCCGCTGATCATTCAGCTTATTCTGTTCTCCACCTTCATAGGGGCCATGGGTCACCCGCTGGCGCCGTTTGTCGCCGGTTCCATCGTGCTTTCACTCTACACCATGGCCTTCATGAGCGAAGTGTTCCGTGGCGGCTTTGAGAGCGTGAGTCCCTCGATGCAGACAGCAGCGCGCTCACTGGGTATGACCAAATGGCAGACCCTCTACCATATCCGGTTACCCATAGGCATGCGCGCCGTGTTTCCCTCGTGGCTGGGGGTTTCACTGAGCGTGATCAAGGATTCGGCCCTGGTCTCGGTCATCGGTTACATGGAATTGCTGCGCACGTCGGAACAACTGATTTCAAGAACCCAGCAACCGCTCGAGATCCTGATAGGTGTTGGTATCTTTTACTTCATTATTTCATACCCGCTGTCCCACTACGGCCGGTATGTTGAGAGGAAAATGGCGATATGATCAGCGTCCAGAATGTCCATAAATCCTTTGGCGATCTTGAAGTACTGAAAGGCGTCAGCCTGGATGTGAAGAAAGGCGAAGTCGTTAGCGTTATCGGGGGCTCCGGCAGTGGCAAGTCGACCCTTCTTTACTGCATTAACGCTATCGAGAGGATCAACAAGGGCAAAATCCTTGTTGATGATGTGGATGTCCATGCCAAAGAGACCAACAAGGACAGGTTGCGCCAGAAACTGGGCATGGTCTTCCAGCAATGGAATTCCTTTCCTCACATGACGGTGCTGGAGAACGCGGCGCTGGCCCCCAGAATCGTGAAGAAAATGAGCAAGGAAGAGGCGATTGAAATCGCCAAAAAGGAACTGGAGCATGTTGGCCTGGGCGATAAACTGGACGTTTACCCCACCAAAATGTCTGGCGGCCAACAGCAGCGTTTGGCGATTGCCCGTGCGCTGGCCATGAAGCCTGACTACATGCTGCTGGATGAGGTGACCTCTGCGCTTGACCCCGAACTGGTCGGCGAGGTTCTGGACACCCTGCGCCTGTTGGCGGAAGAGGGCATGACCATGATCTGCGTAACCCATGAGATGGGATTTGCACGGGACGTCTCCGATCGTGTTGCCTATTTCCACCAGGGCGTGATTGCCGAGATTGGTGAGGCCAAGCAGGTTATTACCGATCCGCAGAACCCGCTCACCCAGAAGTTCCTCTCAAAAGTGCGCTAAAAGCCGTTTCAGGCTTTGCGCGGGTTGGGGAAGTCCCTGGACGCAAGCGGGTTACATGGCTCTCGAGAAAATTCCGAAGGGCAGGGACTTCAACACGTAACTCAATGGTGTCCAGGGCCACCAGGGCACATAGGCGCGACGTTTTTCGGATTCGATGGCCTTAACCAGCGCCTTTACGCCGGTTTCCAGGTCCACACGGAAGGGTGCGTTTTTCGTATCCCGGTTAATATCCGTGAGAATGTAGCCGGGCAGAATGTTGCTGACGTTGATCGGCTTGCCCTTGGTATCCAGTTGCAGGCCTTCAGCCAGTGACGCCACGGCGGCTTTGGTGGCGGCATAGACGTTCAGGGGGCCACGGAAACCACGCACACCGCTGACGGAAGACATCAGCACCAGATGGCCGCTGTTCTGTTCCCGGAAAATCTCCATGGCCGCCTCGCTCTGGGCGATGGCAGCCACAAAATTGGTTTCGGCGGTGTGGCGGTTGGCGGCAAAGTGCCCCCGGCCTATCGGCTGGGAACTGCCGATACCGGCGTTAACCACTACGCGGTCAAGACTGCCCAGCTCCTCCCGGAAGCCCCGGAACACCTCAAACACCTGATCGTAGTCGCACACGTCCAGGCCTCGAACCAGAACCCGAATGTTGGGGTTGGCCTGCTGAAGCTCCCGCTGCAGCGCCTCCAGCTTATCGGCCCTGCGCGCACAAAGGGCCAGATTACAGCCTTTGGCGGCCCATGCTCGCGCCATGCCTTCCCCGAGACCGGTGCTGGCGCCGGTAATCAGAATGTTTTTTCGCATTGGTGTTGCCTTGTTTCAGTCAGGTAGTTGGCATTAAGGCTACCATGATTGGATGCTATTGGAATT
>CBIHLH010000221.1:0-4233 GCA_966210405.1 uncultured Marinobacter sp. | reverse complement strand
CACCTGACCCGAGGCAAAGCGTCAATTGAATGGCGGTTTTCAGATTTAAGGCAATCGATCATTGCAAAGTGTCAATGTTCAGTTAAGAATCAGGAATGACAGACTACATAACAAAGGACTTGTTGCTGTTGTGAATAGACGACTGTTAATCATTGAGGATGATCCCGGCCTGCAGAGCCAGATGCGTTGGTGCTTCAGTCAGGACCTGGACGTGGCGGTGGCGTCTGACCGGGATTCGGCGCTCACGGCCCTGCGGCGCATTGAGCCGGAAGTGGTCACCCTGGATCTTGGTTTGCCGCCGGACCCTGGCGGAGCCTCCGAGGGGTTCGGTGTGCTTGAGGAGATACTGCGGCTGTCTCCGATGACCAAAGTGATTGTCGTCACCGGCCGTGAAGACAAGGAAAACGCCGTCAGGGCCATTGGCATGGGGGCCTGCGACTTCTACCAGAAACCCCTGGACGCCGACATTCTGGCCTTTGTCGTTAACCGTGCCTTTCGCATCGCCGAACTGGAACGGGAAAACCGGGAACTTGCCCGCCATCGCAACAGCGCCAATATCAAAGGCATTGTTGCGGCCAGCCCTCAGATGCTGGCCATCTGCCGGACACTGGAAAAAGTGGCGCCGTCCGACGTCACCACACTCATCACCGGGGAAACCGGCACCGGCAAGGAACTTCTCGCCCAGGCGCTTCACGATTTGAGCAGCCGGGCCTGCAAACCTTTCGCTGCCATCAACTGCGCCGCCATTCCGGAAAATCTTCTGGAGAGTGAACTGTTCGGCTTCGAAAAGGGCTCATTCACCGGTGCAACCCAGAGTAAAAAGGGGAAAATCGAGAGCGCCAACGGTGGCACCCTGTTCCTGGATGAGATCGGTGATATGCCAATGTCGCTGCAGGCCAAGCTATTACGCTTTCTGCAGGAACGGGTGGTCGACAGGGTGGGCTCCGTTAAACCGGTACCGGTGGATGTCCGGGTGGTGTGCGCAACCCACCGGGATGTTCGGCAACTCATTGACAGCGGCACCTTCCGGGAAGACCTGTACTATCGAATCAGTGAGATCACGCTTGAGGTTCCCGCCGTTCGGAACCGGGATGGCGATGCGCTGGTGATCGCCCAGTCATTGCTCAAGTCCCTGGGAAAACAGATGGACCGGCCAAACCTTACGTTCACGGAAGACGCCATTAACGCCATCACTCACTACGCCTGGCCTGGTAACGTTCGGGAAATCATCAACAAACTGAAGCGCGCCATCATCATGGCGGAAGGAAAACGTGTGAGCGCCGCCGATCTCTCCCTGGACCCCGGCATTGCGCCATTGCAAAACAGCCTGAACCTTCGGCAAATACGCGAATCCGCTGAACGACATGCCATCAATCAGGCGCTTCAGGCCAGCGGGTTCAACATGGCAAAAGCGGCCCGACTGCTTGGCATAACGCGCCCCACGATTTACAGCCTGACCGACAAATACAACATCGAGACATCCGAAGACCCCATGCCTGCCAGTCTGCGACATCTAGAAGGAACAAGGAATGATTGACAGCTCCCGGTATTCGTTGCGTTGGGTTGGGTTAACCCTGCTGCTGGTGTTATCCGGGTGCGGCGGCACCTCCAGCGAAGACGATTCAGTCACTCACATTACCCGCAGCGAAACCTACGCCAGCCAGGGCCAGTACCGCTCCGCTATTCTGGAAGTGAAAAACGCCATCCAGCAGGACCCCACAAACGTCGAGTACGTCACTCGCCTCGGGGAGCTCTTTCTCGACATCGGAGCCTATCGTGATGCAGCCCAGTTGCTCTCGCCCTGGATGGCGGAACATAGCAACGCCGTTTCGCTCCCTCTAGCGGAGGCCTACACTGGCCAGCAAAAGCATTTATCCGCGCTCGAGACCCTGGCAAAGGCAGCGCCGACATCCGCCGAGGAAAAAACGCGGGCCGCTCTGCTTAAGGGCGAAGCACTGAGGCTGTCGGGTGATTACACCGGCGCACTCTCGGTTTTTTCTGACATCGCCGAGGAAAATCCGGGCAATGCGGAGGCGGTCGCAGGCAGCATCAAAACCTACCTGAACCTGAACAATACCACCCAGGCCATCGCCCTCGCCGACCAGGCCATCGTCAGGGAAACGATTAACGCCGAGGTCCTGCTGCTCAAAGGCCTGGCCCAATATCAGGCCAACCGGATTGAACCTGCGATTGAAACGCTGACAGAAGCGGTGTCGGCTTTGCCGCCGTCAGACATTTTCCTGCCCCAGCGCCGCCAGACACTCACGTTCCTCTCCAAGGCACTGACCGAACAGGGACGAATCACCGAAGCCCAGATCTACAATAAAGTGCTGGAGGAAAACACGGACTCGGACATGGAGCAACAGGCCCAGGCGGCCGTTCGCGCCATCCAGGAAGGCCGGTTCGAGGAGGCCTCGGCCACCCTGAACGACCTGTTGGCGCTAAACCCCGACAACGAGCGTGTGGCGTTGACGCTGGGCGCGTTAAACCTCCAGCAGGGCAAGCTCGATGAAGGCCTGAACCTGCTTGAGGAGAACATTGATCCGGAAACCTCGCCCACCCGCTACATCCGCCTGACCACCATGGCGAGAATTGACAAAGGCGAGCGGCAACAGGCGCTGGACACCCTGAGCCGTGCGGTCGAGGCCCGGCCTGATGACCCCGAACTTCTGGCCATGCATGGCCTGGTGGCGCTCAGCCTGGAAGGATCAAAAACCGAGGGGGTTACCAGCCTCAGTCGCGCCATCGCCCTCAAACCCGATAATGTCAGACTGCGGCTGGCACTGGCCAGATACTACGTTTCGGAAAACCTGCCCGAGCAGGCCCTGGGGCAGATGAGAGTGGCGTTCGCCACCAACCCGGCAGACTGGCCCACCACATCGGCTTATGTGTCGCTCCTGATTGCGCAGAATCAGGACAGCGAATTGGCGGAGCTCCGTGAATCGCTGGACAATGGCTATCCGGAACAAACGCCAGCCCGGCTTCTGAGCGCCATTGCGCGCGCTGCCCTCGGTGAACGAGAGCAGGCCATTGCAAGCCTGGAAAGTCTCAACAAGGACGCCCCGGAAAACCTGCAGGTAAACCGTGTCCTCTCGTCCCTTTACCTGCAGACCGGCCAGCCGGCGAAAGCGATCAGTACGCTACTGGCGGCGGCCAGCCAACAGCAAGAGCGCCTCCCCACGATGATGCTGGCTGCAAGGATTTATAACCGGGTCAATGAGGCACAGGGAGCCTTCCTGGACTGGACAAAGAAGATCCCCTCCGACTACCCGGCACTCGGCAACGAGGCCCACGCCCTCCGTATTCTCTGGTATATCGATAATGGCCAGCTGGTGGAGGCCAGACGCTCCCTGAAGACCGCCAGTGAGCCAACGTCCCCGTCCATCCAGCGTGCGGAAGCCCTGCTTCTGGTTGCCGAAGCACGGGAACTGGCCAATTCCGGACAATGGGAGAAAGCGCTTAACAGTGCCCGGCAGGCGGTGGCCCTGGCGCCGGACGACCTGACAATTCGCCTGGTTCCGGTTCAGGTCAGGATACTCGAAGGCAACACCGATCAGGCATCCGCCTTACTGGACACTATTGAAGAGCAGCACGGCGCCCGCTTGCCCGTCATTGAAAGCCGGGCGGCGATTATGGAGGCCCGAGGCGACAAAGCCGGGGCCCTCCGTTACCTGGAGCAACAGTGGGCCGCCAGCGGCCAGACCGGGCTGATGCCAAATCTGCTGAGACTGGCCAGCGAACTGGAACCGGGAAAGATGGCTGATTTCACCCGACAATGGGTGGAGGCCTCACCGACCAGTGCCGCCGCCAATCTCGCACGCGCGAACGCCCTGCTCGCCCAACAGGACGAGGTCGGCGCCGTCGCCCACTACGAGCGTGTTCTCGAGCAGGACCAAAACCACCTGACCGCACTGAACAATCTCGCCTGGGCACTACGCGACGCCAATACAGCACGGGCCCTGGAGCTGGCCTCACGGGCCGTTGAACTTGCCCCGGAAAACCCTAACGTGCGCGATACCTACGGGTGGCTGCTTCACCTGAATGGTGAGCATACGTTGGCCCTGAACCACATCGAAAAGGCGCTGTCGCAAGCACCGGACAACGAAGAAATCCGGCAACACCGGGACGCCGTCAGGAGCGCCCAATAAAGCCCGGCAACGCCAGGACGCTCCGCTTCCCCCGGGTTCCGCACTTCACCAGGACCAGGCAACATTCGGTGTCTGGTCTTTTTAC
>CBIHLH010000220.1:0-4292 GCA_966210405.1 uncultured Marinobacter sp. | reverse complement strand
GAGCAAAGGGAGTCAACTTAGACAAAGACCCTTTTGCTCAGACCGAGATGGGAATTAGTGAATATTTTTTTGAGATTGCATGGCACGACTCACAAGAAATTTCGATGCTTAAATTAGAATTCTTGCCATTCGCCGATGTATTAAATTGGTATAGAGGGCTTCAAATCGGTTTTAAACAAGTCGCTAAAGAAACTGCTGAGAAGGCAGTCTTCACACTCCTTCACTTGGGCCGAACGTCCTTTTTAGAGCCGGAAGCAACTCTATGGCTAGCAAGAGCTTTAGAAGCGATGTATGAAACGTCACCCGGAGGTTCCTTTCAATTGCTGAACAGGAGAATTTCAGCACTTTTTAGCTTAGATAATAAACAGCAGGCATCGATCAAGAAGCAGCTTCGGGAATTCTACAATGTCAGAAATAGTTTCGCGCACGGAGGGGGCTCGATTTGTCACCCAATGGCGAATGAAAGATGGGACCCCCTCGTGGATAACGTATTTGGCCGCACAATCGAATGTAACAATGTAGCCGGTCGAATCCTTTTGTGTAGTGTTCAGGAACTCATACGTCATGGGGCTGTAGCATTCAATTTCGAAGAGCGGGTTTCAGTGGTGAAATGAGAAAACAGATGCTAACAAGGTGCTGTTGTCGGACAAGTTTTCCGCTAGCGCTCCAAACTTGCCGCAAAGCACGGCGTTAGCTGCCAATCAAGGTGAGGAGCCATGTTCTCAGAATTGGAAAAAATTTCAGAGGTTGATGAAAGCGCCCTCATTTTATACGCACGCCTTCGGCAACTTGAAAAATGGCTGAGGGAAATGGTGTATGTTGAATTAAAAACGAAGAAAGGTAGAAACTGGTTCAATTTTAATAAAACTAAAAAAACCTATGAGTCAGATAAAGCCGTTACTCACATACCAACAGCTGATGATAATCCGTTAAGTTTTACCACATTTACTGAGCTCGTTAAACTCATTCAGAATAATTGGGATCTATTCTCGGAATACTTGCCTCCGAAGAACATATGGGAAGTTAAGCTAGATGAGATTGTACACATAAGGAACCGAGTTGCTCATTTCAGAAGTGGCCACACGGATGACATTGAACGATTATTACAACTCATGAGGGATATTGATAACGGATTCTGGAAGTTTTGCACTGATTATAATGATTTTCAGCCAATACTACCTCCTGATAGGGATGCAGTTGCAAAAAAATATGTTGATCTGGATCCATTTTCATTCAAAGAAGTTGCTCCTAACGAATGGGCACAAATCGGATCGGCTCCCCGAGACTTGAGGTACATTTTATCTATCTCTTCACTGAGACGGAGATGGGCCGAAAAATCGGTAGTGATTGATGGAACGTCAGGCTATATATACGACGTTAACATTCATTTACGAGATAGTAGACAGTTCGATTACTCCAAGTTTTTAGCGACAGCAAGTAAGTATAAGGCAGAATTAATTCATATCTGCCTAGACACATTTTCAAACACGGTTCGAGTAACTATTCCAGCGATACTTGGTAGGGATAAAGTTTGTGAAATAATTGATGGCCTGATCATTATTGTTGAAAATTCAATGACACTTCATCGACCTATCAATAGTGATGATCAAGCGGTACAAAAATTGTCTGAGGAGTGGCCTGAATATGTACTTGGCCCCAAAAATCCTCTAACTTTTCTGGGGCCTGACATGCCATGCTCTTTTTTCAACGTAATAAAAAGCAGCTAACAAGTGGCTGTTGTCGGACGTGCCTACGCTGCGCTCCGTCACGCCGCAAAGCCAAGCGTTAGCTTGATTAGATCACCTAAGGAGCAAGATGGAAGACCTTGATTTTGTAAAGTGGTGGGGGGCGGTTCTGGCGACCCTTGCGTTTGGCTGGAACATTTATAATACCCTCACCAATTCCCCAAGATTGAAGGTTAAACTCAGGCCCAATACCTCGTATCCAGACGCTCGAGTAATTTCCACCGAAAAAGATGAACACGGTGAATCAAGGGTGTTGGCGTCATATTGCCATATAGAAATTACGAATACTGGGAAGCTTCCAGCAACCGTAACCAACATTGAGGCGACTCACGCAGACAGCGGAAACGGCAGACTCTCATCTAGCTCCCAGCGGTTTCAGAGTCACTCGCCCGAGACATTGCCGCTATTTATTGGGCCAGGGCAGTTGTGGAGTTGTCGGCTCGAAATGGATGACTTGTATCGAATGATGGAACATGGGAAACCGGAAATTCATATCACGGTTTCGTACAAAGATAAGCCAATCGTAGTTACGCCAAGCATCAAAGCTAACCAATAGTTCCAGTTCGTTCCGGGCCTGAAGGCCCTCCACCGGACGCCCTTTTCTCCGCTTCGCTGCAAAAAGGTCGCCGCTGAACAAAAGCGTTGAGGCTGTAGAAAAAGTCCCAGAATCGCCGAATTGGCTCTGGTAGCATCAAGGTATCGCACGCCGACAAGGACCCGTCCTATGCCCCGCTTCAAGCACTACAACTACGACCAGGATGCGATGGTCGTGATCAATTACCAGGACCAGCTGCAGCCCGGCACCTTTGAACACGCGGTGCACTACCTGATCGAGCACAAGCTGAACCTGTCGGTGTTTCATCCCCCCCTCTGTCAGACTAGTTGTCCAGTTGGCGATTTCGCCTGAATTTCACTAGTCGGGGGCGGCATGGGAGCATTCATGCCACGCTATTCCGAAGAACGTAAAGCTGCAGTGCTGAAGAAGCTGTTACCTCCGCAGAATCGAAGTGTCGTGTCGGTGGCAGCAGAGGAAGGCATATCCGATGTGACTCTGTATAGTTGGTTAAAACAGTGTCGAGAACAAGGAATGCCCGTGCCAGGTAATCGTAATACCGGGGAAGATTGGTCCCCTGAAGCCAAGCTGGCCGTTGTCGTGGAAACGGCCTCTATGTCCGAAGCCGAACTCAGTGCCTACTGTCGCGAGAAAGGCCTGTATCCGGAGCAAGTGCAGCGCTGGAAGGAAGCCTGCCTACAGGGCGCTGGCATGCAGGAAGACCGGGATAAAGCGGCTCAGAAACAGAAACGAGAGTCCCGGAAAACCATCAAAAAGCTGAAAGCGGAAGTCCGTCGTAAAGACAAAGCTCTGGCTGAGACTACCTCGCTTCTGGTGTTGTCAAAAAAGCTCGAAGCCTTGTACGGCGAGGATCCGGACAGCAGCGAGGACGACTGACGCCGCTGGAGGAACGTGCAAGGCTTCTGGAGCTGTTTGATGAAGCGATTGCCGGTGGTGCCGCCCGATACAAAGCGGCGGAGCTAATCGACATCAGCGAACGCACATTGAAGCGCTGGCAAGGCTCTGATGGCCAAATTGGCCAAGACCAGCGCCCTGAGGCAGAGCCGGTCGAACAGCCTCATAAACTCACACAGGCCGAGGAGTTGGCCATTCTGAGCGCATGTAATCAACCTCAGTACCGGAGTTCGCCACCGTCACAGATCGTGCCTTCACTGGCTGATAAAGGCGTTTATCTGGCCTCGGAATCCTCGTTCTACCGGGTTCTGAAAAAGCACCAACAACAGAACTATCGGGGTCGCATGAAGCCGCCCCGCAAGGTGCCGGAGCCGACCAGCTTCACCGCGACAGGCCCGAACCAGGTGTGGAGCTGGGACATTAGTTTCTGCCCGTCAGCGGTGCGTGGTCAACATTGGTATCTGTATCTGATCATGGACATCTACAGCCGCAAGATCGTTGCCTGGGAAATCCATGAGGCTGAATCCGGGGAACTGGCCAGGAGGCTGGTTGAGCGTGCATTGCTGCGCGAGGGCTGCTGGCACAATCCGCCGGTACTGCACTCCGACAATGGCGCGCCGATGACCTCCTACACGCTCAGGGCCCGGTTGGCAGACCTGGGTATGCTGATGTCTCACAGCCGCCCAAGAGTCAGCAACGACAACCCTTATTCGGAGTCGTTGTTCCGGACCGTCAAATACTGCCCGGAGTGGCCCTCAAAAGGCTTTGCATCACTCACGGCGGTCCGCGACTGGATGCTGGCGTTCGAGTATGCCTACAACGAGCGACACTTGCACAGCGGCATCCGGTTCGTGACACCCGCAGACCGGCATCGTGGTGTTGATCACGAACGCCTGGCGCATCGGAAAACGGTTTATGAAAGAGCAAAGCGCCGGAATCCACGGCGCTGGTCTGGTAATACCCGAAACTGGGAAGTGACCGGACCGGTATCGCTCAACCCTGGCAAGTTGCAGGAAGTTGAGCACAATAAACTGGCCGCTTAAACGCGGTCATTTGGACAACTGGGTTGAAAATCGCCG
>CBIHLH010000219.1:0-4296 GCA_966210405.1 uncultured Marinobacter sp. | reverse complement strand
CCCTGGATCAGCCAGGCCCCCGGTGATGGCTGGTACCCGTACGCCAACTGCAAACGCTCCCGGGCTTTTGGGCACAGGGCCAGCCGAACCTGACGCCATAGCGCCGGTGCCACCGGTGGCTGGTAGAGGATGCCACGTTCAAGCGTGAGCGCCAGCCCGTAAAGCCCCTGGGCCGTCTCCGGATGGACCGATTCCCGGATCAGGGCGTGCACCAACTCCCGGTAACACAGCAGGCAGTCACGTCCGGTACTCGACAAACCCAGGGCTTCACTCAACAGAGTATCGTGGTCACCGACAATAAAGCGGACAAAGGTGGCGTGGTAGGGGGAAACCAGCCCGGTATCATGCATGGAACGGGCAAACCCGGTCGCTTCGTTCTGCAGCGCCACGCCATCCATGGATTCCAGCCGCTGCTGGTAGATGGCGGTGCCAGGGTCTTCGCTGCAGCCTCGCGTCGGGCCATACAGGCTTGAAATCAAACGGTCCGCGCCACGACCGGCACCACCCAGATCCGCCTCCGGGTCCGCCCGGCAGATGGCGATCTGGGTAATCATCCGGCGTACGTCGGCCACCTGGATCGGTCGCTGCTCCAGAATCCTCCAGATTTCTTCGATCAGGCTGTCGATGACGTGTTCGTAGCCAATATGGGTGGCCACATGCTGAACCACGGCCTGACTGATCAGGGCCAGCTTGCCCTGCTCACGCTCCGCCTCCCCGGTCATGCCGAACAACAGGCCCAGGTTGATCGCCAGCACCTGGGTCAGGTAATGATGGGCCTGCTCGGCCGAGACACTGGGATGCAGATATTGGTCGCGCGCCACCGCCAGTAACCGGAGTTCACTGAGTGCCTCAATCACGACGGTGTCGGCGTTGGTGCTTTGCAGGGCAAAGGTGGTCAGCGACGGCAGCAGGTTGCCGGGCTCAGCCCAGTCCGTGCCAGAAAACACGCCGGCTTCTTCCAGGCGTTGCGCCCGGGCCTCGATCACGCCACACCCGCCGGGCTGCAACAGCACCCGGCGGGCGTTATCAAGCAGACGCGGGAGCTTGCCCACCTTGGCAAACGGCCGGCTCTCCGCAACCGCCGCAAGGGCATCGTCGAGATTCTGCACCAGCTTGTCCATGTTGACAGCCGGTGCGCCGCCCGGTTGATGATCACTCAATTGCACTTCCTCAGGGCCTGCATCAAACCCATATGAATTAATGCGTGCGCTGATTATACATAGAAATCGAGCTCTTCCTGATGTTTGAGCAGGTCTCGCATGGTGTAGGGGTCCTCACCGAAGAAATAGATAAGCCCCCAATGCGTACCGAATGCGGTGCGCTTGGTGACGGTTTCCTCCACGGGCGGTGTCAGCTCGTGCGACTCGAAGTACTCGTGGTTCTCGGTCTCCTCCGGTATCTCCAGACGGCTGACCACACGGCGACGGGGGTATACACCGAAGCAACCGGCGTAGCCCTTGGCATCCACCACTTCTTTCGGGAAGAATGCGGTGATTTCCTCGTCCGTGGTTTTCGGGTCGAACGCCAGGATCATCCCCTGGTAGGCGTTGAAGCCATAGGAGCGCTCCAGCAGTTCGAACACCTTGAAGCCCGGCGGACGGTAGGCCACTTCGCCAAAGTACATGGTGCCATCGCTGGTCACGAAATACTCCGGATGCACGAAACCGAAATCGATATCGAATGTCTTGATCAGTTTTTCGATTTCCGAGGTAATCTGGGCCCGGTATCGTTCCAGGTCCGGCGTGGCCGGCACAAACACCGAGTAACCGAGGGTGACGTACTCGGAAATATTCAGGAACCGGATCTTGCCGTTATGGATCCAGGCTTCAACCGCGAACTCCCAGCCGTCCAGGTGGGACTCCATCAGCACCGGAAACTCCTCATCGGGAATGGTATCCACTTCATCCGGTGTCCGGATCACCCGGTGGCCAAGGCAACCGGCCTTGTCGAAGGCCTTGAGGTGTATGGGGTCGTTGGGGTCGCCGTCGAGCTTGAGCAGCGTCTGGTTTACCCGCTTCAGGAAACGAATCACGTCTTCCCGGTCATGGGCTTCCTCGAAGATGCCCACGCGGATCCCGCCCAACTGGGCGCGACGCTTCATCAGCGCCTTGTCACGCAGCAGCATGGCCTGGCCGAACAGTCGCGGGTTGTCCATCAGTACCGAGTTGATGGCGCCGGCCCACTCTACCGTTTCCTCGAACAGCGGTATGGCAACATCCACCCCCATGTCCTTGAGGGTTTGCGCAATTTCCACGGAGCGGTCGTTCAGGCGTTCGAAATTCCAGGGCACGTAGGGGATATCGTGCTCTTTGCAGTAGGGCTCGGCCCAGTCGGGAGCGACAACAACATAACGGCGGTCAAATTTATCGGCGGCCTCAATGGCGTTCAGGCTCCAGCCGAGCAGCGCGATGTACCCCTTCTCAGGATTGTAGTTTTGCTCTGTCATAAGCTCTCTCCTTGGTTCAGGGTTTCTTTATTAGCCTACGCTGACCGATGCAAATGGCAACTTCAACGCCCCGGAGAGATAAAAAAGCACTCTGGCTATCGGCGGATAAAACCAATAGCCACAGTACGTTGAGAGTTTTTAGATCATTTGGGAATATCAGCGTAAACCGAGAGTTGCCAGCGTCCTTTGCCGAACCTCCGTCAACAGGGCCTCATCGTCAACCAGCGACCGGCCATAGGAAGTCACCAGCTCCCTCAGACGAGCCTGCCATTGCTCTGTTTTTAACTTCTCGGGGAAGCAGCGCTCAAGAACATCAAGCATGGCGTTCGCCGCCGTCGAAGCCCCGGGTGAGGCACCCAGCAGTGCCGCCAGCGTGCCATCCTGGGCAGCCACAATCTCGGTACCAAACTCAAGCTTGCCACCGCCGTCTTCAACCTGTTTGATGATCTGCACACGCTGGCCCGCCATCTTCAGCTCCCAGTCTTCCTCGTGAGCGTCCGGATAGAAGTTGCGCAGGGCAGCCACGCGGTCACTGTGAGACTGGAACACTTCCCCGATCAGATAGCGGGTGAGGTCCATATTGCTTTTGCTCACGGAGAGCATCGGACGAAGGTTGGTGGGCTTCACCGAGCCAAACAGATCGAACAGTGATCCCTGTTTCAGGAAGCGGGTGGTAAAGCCCGCAAACGGGCCGAACAGCAGGGCCGGCTCACCGTTGATAATCCGGGTATCCAGGTGCGGAACAGACATGGGCGGCGCGCCAATGGGCGCTTTGCCATACACTTTTGAATGATGTTGCTCCACGATATCGGGCTTGCGACACACCAGCCACTGGCCGCTCACGGGAAAGCCGCCATAACCCCGCGCTTCTTCGATGCCTGATTTCTGCAGCAGGGGCAACGCACCGCCACCAGCGCCGAGGAAGACAAACCCGGTCTCCAGTTTGGTCAGCTCACCGGTTTTCTGGTTCTTCACCCGGATCTTCCAGCGGCCATTGTCGCGCTGGTCAATGTAATGCACGGGGCTGCTCAGCATCAGCTCGAAGTTGGGCTGGGTTTCCAGGTACGCCACCATGCTGCGGGTCAACGACCCGAAGTCCACATCGGAGCCATGCCGGATCCGGGTCGCGGCCACCGGCTGCATGGGATCCCGGTGATTGATCACCAGCGGCATCCACGCTTCCAGATCGTGAGGAGACTCGGTGAATTCCATCTCCCGGAACAGGTGGTGACTGCTGAGCCGCTCATGCCGGCGCTTCAGGAACGCTACGTCCTTTTCGCCCCAGACAAAACTCTGGTGCGGCGTGCGATTAATGAAACTGGCGGGCTCAGGCAATATGCCCTGCTCCACCAGATACGACCAGAACTGCAGGGACACCTCGAACTGGGCATTGATTTTCAGGGCCCGGTCGATGGAAACATCGCCATCCCCGGTTTCCGGAGTGTAATTGAGTTCGCAGTAGCCGGCATGGCCGGTGCCTGCATTGTTCCACCCGTCGGTGCTTTCATGGGCAACGTGGTCGAGTCGCTCCACCATGACGATGTCCAGGGACGGATCCAACTGCCTGAGCATCATGCCGAGAGTGGCGCTCATGACACCACCTCCGACCAGCACTACATCTGCCTGTCTAACGGCCATTGATTTTCACCCTAGCTTGCTTTTGAGCCTGTGTACCACCCCACGATCAGCAGGGAGGCCTGTCGGAAGCCGGTCGGGCGCGAGGTAAACGACGCCGCCGTCTGCTTCCGGTCTGAATGTGGTGGCAATTATCCCGATTTTCGCCGAACTAATAAATTGTGATTGTGAATTTTTGCCCCGGGAATCGCCCGGCACGGATGACCTGGCTCATC
>CBIHLH010000218.1:0-4334 GCA_966210405.1 uncultured Marinobacter sp. | reverse complement strand
TTCCAGGACACGCCGTGAACCCATCCATGGGGGCTTGGCATTGCCATCCCTGGCAATGCACAGTCCTGGAAAGCCGCGCCAGCAGCTTCGCCCGAGCTCAGGCGTTACGGCCAGCGCCTGATTACTGATCGAGTGTTTTAAAGCGCGCTAAGCGCTGCGTCGTAATCCGGTTCGTTCTTGATCTCGTCGACCAGTTGGCTGTGCAGAACCTTGTTGTTCTCATCCAGCACAACCACCGCCCGGGCGCAGAGACCGGCGAGGGGGCCGTCCTGGATGGCGACGCCGTAGTCCTGCTGGAAGCTGTAGTTCCGGAAGGTGGAGAGGGTTTCGACGTTTTTCAGGCCTTCGGCGCCGCAGAACCGCGCGGCGGCGAAGGGGAGGTCGGCGGAAACCACGAGTACCACGGTGTTGTCCAGGCTGCCGGCTTTTTCGTTGAATTTCCGGGTGGAGGCGGCGCAGACACCGGTGTCGATGCTGGGAATGATGTTCAGGATTTTGCGTTTGCCGGCCCAGTTATCGAGTGTCACTTCTTCCAGGCCGCTGTTGGTCAGCGTGAAGGGTGGGGCGTTGTCGCCTGTCTCGAGAAATTTGCCGCTCACGTCAATGGGATTGCCGTCCAGGTTTACGTTACTCATAGGGTGCTCCTTGTCGTCTGGTTTAGAGTCTTACGTACTCTGTGTAGACCACTTTGGATGATTTTTCCTTAACTGCCGGTTGCGCGTTGTGGCTCGAAACCTTTTGCAGGATAACGCTGAACCAGCAGCAGATAACAGCCCATGGCCAAGGCGGCGCAGGCAGCGATGATGGTGGCCATGACCAGGGAGGTACCGTCGTGCAGGTGGCCGACGAGCATGCCAGCGATAGCAGCGACGGCCATCTGGGTAAAGCCAAACAGCGCGGAAGCGGAGCCGGCCATGGTGGGGAAGTTGGCCATGGCGCCGGCCATGGTCTGGGGCAGGACCATGCCGGTGCCGGCCATGAACAGGGCCTGGGGCAGGATGACGGCCCAGACACTGTAAACCTCACTCAGTGCCAGGCCGGCCATCAGGCCGCCGCCGGCCAGGGCAATCAACAGTCCGCGAACCAGGATCTGGTCCGGCAGCAGCTTGCTGCCCAGGCGAACAGCAGACAGGTTGCCGACAATATAGCCGGCAACCATGCAGGCGAAGTAGAGGCCGAACTGTTCCGTTGGTACGCCCAAAAAGTCGATGAGTACGAATGACGAGCCGGACAGGAAGGCAAACAGGCCGGAGAAAATCAGGGCGTTGGTCAGGGCGTAGCCCAGGAAGCTGATGTCCCGTGCGATCGAGAGATAGTTCCGGAGCAGACTGCCGGGTTTCAGGGATTGGCGGTGCTCA
Source organism: uncultured Marinobacter sp. (assembly GCA_966210405.1). Lineage (GTDB taxonomy): Bacteria > Pseudomonadota > Gammaproteobacteria > Pseudomonadales > Oleiphilaceae > Marinobacter. The sequence goes on along the minus strand of CBIHLH010000218.1, from coordinate 2,976 downwards.
GGGCGCATGGGTTCGGGAATGCCGAAAGCGACAACGACGGCCATCACCAGGGCATAGCCACCCAGTGCCAGGAATACGGATGACCAGCCCAGGCTGGCCGTCATTAACCCGCCAATGGTTGGTGCAACCGCAGGCGCCAGGGCCATGATGCTGGCCAGGATAGCGAGGATTTTTGCGGCTTCACGAGGGGTATAAATATCCCGAATGGCAGCACGGCCTAAAACCGGGCCTGCCGAGCCACCCAGCGCTTGCAGGAATCGGCACAGAATCAGCGTTTCGATATTGGTGGCCAGTGCGCAGCCAATACTGGCGATGGCGAAGAGCACAAAGCCGCCCACCATGATGGGTTTACGTCCGAACCGGTCTGCCAGCGGCCCGCAAATCAGCTGCGCTATGGCAAAGCCGACCATATACAGGCTCAGAGTCAGTTGTACTTGATCAGTGCCAGTACCAAAGTCCGAACCGATCTGCGGCAGTGCCGGCAGGTACATATCCGTTGCCAGCGGCCCGAGGGCAACGGCGGCAGCAAGAAGTATGGTTGTCCAGGCACTGGTTAAAGTAAGCATGTGGTATCCATAGCTAGGGGGTAAGCAACGGCGAGGGAGGCTTTCCAAAACACGCTCCTTGCGGCACGTCCATGTGACGCTTGGGCTCCGCCATCCATGGCTCCGCACAGTTTTGGAAAGCCTCCCTCGCCGTCGCTTTCAGGCTTTGGAGGTCAGTCTAGAGACAACCAGTGCAAAAGATAACGACCTGCGTACTCATACAATGCATGAACAAAAGTAATTGATTAACTGTCTAAACTATTGAGAATTGCTGCAACGGCGTTTACCTGATTGCGCAGCCACTTATGGGCGGGATCATTCTGGTTGCGGCGGTGCCACAGCATCAGCAGGGTAAACGGTTTGAAATCAAACGGCAGGGGCACCCAGGCGAAGTCGCGGAGTAAGTGTTTGCTCATGCCCTCCGGAGCCGTGGCCAGCATATCCGAGCCCCGCAGGAACTCGGGCAGTCCGGAGAAGTTTGAGACTGTGACAACGTTGCGCCGGTTCAGACCCCGGGTATTCAGTGATGTCTCAAGCGTCGGCTTCTCGCCGGTGGCGAACAGCAGGGCAATGTGATCGGCTTTCAGGTAGTCCGCCAGATTCGCTGGTGGCTCCCGGTGGGCCGGGTCATAGAACACCACCATGCGGTCTGCTGTCAGGCCGCGTTGCATGATGTCCGTGGCCTCCGGGGCGTGCGGGGAGATGATCAGGTCACACACATCTTTTCGGAGCATGTCCGCCCGAGGGATGCCGGAGGGAATCACCTGCAGGTTAATACCCGGAGCCTCCCGGCGCAGGGTTCGCAAAAGGCCCGGTAACAGCAGGTCGCGCTGGTAATCGTTGGCGGCCACGGTGAAGGTGAACTCGGCCGTGGCCGGGCTGAACGGCGGGCCGGCGGACAGGGACTGCAGGTCGTCCAGAATCTGGCGCACATGGGGGCCGGCCTGGAGCGCGTAGCGGGTGGGAACGATACCCCGCCCGGATTTGACGAACAGCGGGTCGCCGAGGGCCTGGCGCAGGCGCTCAAGGGTGTGGCTCACGGCGGACTGAGTCACGCCCAGCCTTACTGCGGCACGGGAAACGCTGCCTTCGTCGAGTACCGACAGGAACGTACTCAGGGAGCGGAAGTCCAGGTTCAATGCATCAATGGAGTTCATGAATGGCAGTGTAGCCTGAGGTGATCACTGGTGCTACGGTGATTCAGGCGCGCTGTCTGCCACCTGGCATCGAAATCCGCGAGACCAACCAACGATTTTATTTCCGGAGATCTTGCTATGACTGATGTTTTCGAAAATCCGATGGGTCTTGATGGCTTCGAGTTTGTCGAGTTTGCGTCACCAACGCCGAATGTACTGGAGCCAATTTTTGAATCCATGGGCTTCGTCAAGGTGGCCCGGCACCGCTCAAAAGATGTGCTCCTGTATCGCCAGAACGGTATCAATATCATTATTAATCGCGAACCAAAGGGGCCGGCGGCATACTTTGCCAGAGAGCACGGGCCATCGGCGAGCGGCATGGCCTTTCGGGTGCGGGATGCCCATCAAGCCTATAACAGGGCTCTTGAGCTTGGCGCCGAGCCTGTCGAGATGCCCACCGGGCCAATGGAGTTGCGCCTGCCCGCGATCAAAGGAATCGGCGGTGCACCGCTCTATCTGATCGATCGTTACGGCGAAAAAGGTTCAATCTACGACATCGACTTTGAATACCTGGTCGAGGATCGTTATCCCGAAGGCGCTGGCCTTAAGCTTGTTGATCACCTGACGCACAATGTCTACCGCGGTCGCATGACCTACTGGGCTAATTTCTACGAGCGCCTGTTCAATTTCCGCGAGATCCGCTTTTTCGACATCAAGGGTGAGTATACCGGCCTGACCTCAAAAGCGATGACGGCCCCTGACGGCAAGATCCGAATCCCTCTCAATGAAGAGTCCTCCAGGGGCGCAGGCCAGATTGAGGAATTTCTGTTGGCGTTCCAGGGCGAGGGAATTCAGCACATTGCCTTCCTGAGCGACGACCTGATTGCGACATGGGACAAGTTGAAGGCTCTGGGGGTGCCCTTCATGGACCCGCCGCCCGACACCTACTACGAGATGCTTGATGAACGCCTGCCTGACCATGGCGAGCCCGTTGAAGAGCTTAAGGCCCGGGGTTTGCTGTTGGACGGAACAACGGATGGAAACAAGCGCCTGTTGGTACAGATTTTCTCCAAGCCGCAGTTGGGCCCGGTATTTTTTGAGTTTATCCAGCGTAAGGGGGATGACGGGTTCGGGGAGGGGAATTTCAAGGCTCTCTTCGAATCGATTGAACGGGATCAGATCCGGCGCGGTGTGCTGGACGCTGACAAATAACCTCTGACGCTGGCTGGACACCCCCTTTGCCACATCATCGATGATGTGGCTTTTTCCTGGCTGATTGCGAGTCAGAGTGTGGG
>CBIHLH010000217.1:0-4360 GCA_966210405.1 uncultured Marinobacter sp. | reverse complement strand
ACAGCCCAGTGAATGTCCTGATGAAACAGGAAATTCACTGTCGCCAGATAGACCAGGATAAAAAACAACACGTAAAAGTCCCGGGGCGTCCGGGTTTCCAGCCATTTTAACCCGACGGCAAGCACAAAGAACGAGGCTGCCGTATCCACGGTAAACCGACCCTGGACGGTGGCGATATACACGGCCACCAGTATCAGCATGATTCCGGTTCGTAACCAGCGGCCGGGCAACCGGACCCGACCAACCTGGGCCAGGAACCGCCAGGCCGCCAGCACCCCACAGGCAGCCATCAGCCACACCGGCAAACGATCCCATTGTGGGGCCAGTAACAGCGCGAAACTGGCGACCAGCCAGACCAGGGCACGTGATGGCAGACCCATTAAGAGATGTTCCTTGAGGTTTCCATACCACTGGTCGCCGGGCGCCGGGGCCGACGGGTGCCATATCGCTCTGGTATGGGCTCCCTGGGAGGTTCTTCTCCCCAGACGGCCAAGGCTCGCAAACAACGGGTAACGTGGACCGGGCCGCTGTCGGGCTCGATCTTCTCGCCGGGCAGATTCAGGCCAAGGCGGGCCCCGCTCTTACCTCGCTCAACCACCAACCACGCCAGGTAGCCCAGTCGGAGTTCATGGTCGGTGCCCGGATAGGCGTTAAAATCCAGCCAGTGCGGGCTGCCCTGCTCCCCCTCCCAGTCCGCGACCACCATCTGGCCACTGCGGGCAAATCGCTTCCACATCACACGCTGGCTGAGATCGCCTTCCCGCCAGGGTCGGAGATCCGCATGGTCGTTACCCTCGGGCGCGAGTAACTGCGAGTGCTCGTCGCCCTCGTCAACGGAACTGACGGCCTCCGGTGCCGGCACGGGCCTCGGGAAGACAACCGCCGACGAGGCCGGCCTCATCCAGGACCAGGCTTTCAACAAACCGAAAGGAAAGCGCGTTTCAATACGAACCCGTTCCGGCCTGAGATAACCACGAAAGGCGGACGGTACCGGCAGTGAGATATCAGCGGCCTGGCCGGCCAGTATATGGATCGCCGGCAGTTCCGAGTCCTCGCAACTGAGCCGGACGGCAATAGCGTCGGCGTTGCCAGCGGTGGCCCGGAACCGGAACGGGATATCTTCACCGGCTATGCCCTCACCAGGCTGCACCAGCGTCAGTTCAAGGCCAGACAGATTGCGATGGGTCTGATGCATCGCCGCAACGAATATCGCACCCAACATAAACGTAATGAGGTAAATCAGGCTGTTCTGATAATTGATGCCGGTAATCAGCATGATCACCAGCAATAACCCAAACACCACGCCGGCGCCGGTCGGCAGGATGAAGATATTCTTCTGACTGAACAACTGGACATCGGACCGGGGAATGCGGCGATTCACCCACCGCTGCCAACGGCGACGGAGTAGATTGACCATGGTGCTCCTGAGGCCGGTCATCGGACGAAAGGTTCCACACTATCTAACCATGATTCTGGTTGTTTTTATAACCTTACCGGACAATCACGGATTTCGATCACACTCTGGCGTCCTCCCGCTTGAATTCCTGTCTGACAAACCGAATACTGAACACCGGAAGCGTACTGACTGCAGTTACCTCAGAAACGCCTCACTACTGCGATTATCGGCAAGAGGCCTCCGTTATGAAACGCCCTGTTCTGCTCATCTTATCACTCACCGGTGCCGCGCTTTCAGTGCCTGCCTTTGGCGGCGTGCAGGCGCTCACCTCCGCTGAAATGGTCGAGACCTATGTGAAGGATTCGGCGGTCATCGTCGTTCCCCGGGAGCAACAGAAGTCCGAGGCAGACCGCCAGCGGGTTATCCGTGCGCTGACCATCTCCCCGGCGGAACCGGAGATCAGTGAAGCGGAGGAAGAAGCCTACCGCGAGGCCCTGGCCCGCTACGTCAAAGAAGGCAAGGCCGACGCACTCGAAAGCGCCGAGCAGGAGTTTCTCAGGCGCGCCCTGCTGCTTCCCCAGGAAGAACTGGCACGGGCCCAGCCGCCGGCGGAATTTACCCCCACGATTCCACCGCTGGTTTTTGGCCAGCAGGCCCAGATTCCGGACCAGCCGTTTCAGCAAACGTTTCTCAATGACCAACTGGGCATTGGCTTTGATGGCCAGAACCTCAACTTCTCCATCGGTAACCCACCGGGCATCGATCAGATCCAGATTCCCCGGGCCATTAACGAAGGGCCTATTTCCCTCACCCCCAGACCGGGTGGCGGTTTCGATCTGTCGATTGCCGTTCCTGACCAATAAAATACCCATAGACGAAAAACGGCGACTTTCGAGTCGCCGTTTTTTATGGGCAAATTGTCTGCCGGGAACGAAAAACGCCCCGCGGGGCGGGGCGTTTCACCAACTCAGGTGTCAGGTCAGATTAGTGACCGTATACAGCCAGCTTGGTGTTGGTAACGGCCACGTTATCCATGGCAACGGAACCGATGGAGGTACCACCGATTTCGATCGCGCCGATGGACATGTCCATGTACACGTTGTTGACGTCGATGCGCAGAACGTCGGTCGCGGTGGAATCACCCAGGCCAGCACCTTTGTACACATCGAGATTCACGTTGGCGTACTTGCTCAGCTTGCCGTAAGCCAGCTGGCCAGTCGGGGTAGTCAGGTCGAAACCACCTTCTTCAGCTTCGGTACCACCAGCAACGGTGTTTCCGTCGCCGTCGTAGTCAAAGTTGTCGCCAGCACCGGTCACAACCATGTCACGGATACCAATGCCCAGGAAGTCAACGTCAAAGTCCATGTCGTCGATGTCAAAGGCAACGGCCACGTTCAGGTGATCAGTGGCAGTGTCAACGCTCAGGTCCAGGGCGGCGAGGTCACCGTGCATGGACAGGTTGGAGATCAGCGTGGTGCTGTCACTGCCAGTACCGCCTGCCAGCAACTCCATTGAGCCTGCAGTCATACCCCAGTCGATGGGAACCGGTGCGCCAGAGGTCGGATCGGTTTGCAGGGAACCAACGTGGATGATGGCATCACCCTCGTCATTGATGTCGATATCGATCTTCAACTGATCCAACAGGGTATTGTCAGCCACGCCATCACCGTCGTTATCAACGGCAGCATCAGCCACAACACCGGCACCACCCAGAACGATGTCGTTGACCGCGAAGGAGCCTTCGTCGGTGTACTTGAACTGGCCAATGCTGACCTTGGTTTCCAGCTCAATGGTGACACCGGCCTGACCGGTGACATTACCCATTGCACTGTCGTCCATGGCTTTCAGTTCAGCTTGTGCTGCGAAAGGTGCAGCGGCAACCGCGGTTGCAAGAGCAAGTTTCTTCAGGCCTTTCATTCTTATCTCCTTATAAAACTCTACGTTGTTCTTATGCGAGTTTTTGATTTTGGGTGTGGAGTTCGTTGCTCCACAAATCCATTTAAGATTGTTTTACAGTCCGAGTCCGTGACTGCATTCACAAATCCTTACCCATCGTTAACAACCTGAAACAAACGTGCTGCACATCTCAACTTCAAGGGTTAGCGGTCTTATGACGCTGCGCCAGGGGCATCCGCCTTGCTGTCATAGAACAGCTGGAACGGCTTATCCCGGGTGACCGACTGTGCGTATTTGACCGCCCCCTGCTCAATGACAAAAGGAACAATTTTGGTGGCCGAAATACCCAGCCGGTGCTCATGCTCCACCACCAGGGCCCGCTGGGTGTTCTCTTCGGACAATTGCCCCGCGTAGAGAATGACGGCCGCATTGATCTTGCCCCGGCGGGCTATGGACTTCAGCGCCGCGCGAAACATCACTACCCGGATGGAGGCCGGGGCGCCCTCTGCGGCCTTGTCCAAGGTGAGTTCCTTCACGGTTACACCGTCATCCATCAACATCCAGGCGGCAGGCATGGCGCTGCCCTCGGCCGTCACCCTGGGGGCGTAATCTTCGGTCGCCTTGGCGGTCAGGTGTGTAAGCTGTTCCTTGGCAACAACCACGTACTGGGCCATTTCTTCCGGGGTCAGCGTGCCATCCGAAATCACGCTGTTCTCAGGGATTTTAAGTTCCAACGTCTTCTCCTCCGCAGCAACGTGTCCGGAAAGGGACAGGACCATGCCCGCGAGAAAGACGGCACAAAGGTTTGAGCGAGGGCTGAACTTCATGGTGTTTGTTCCCGTTTTATTGTGATTGATGTCCACGCAGCCGGCGCATCTCGGTTAGAATAATGCTCCGGATTCAGTGCGGCCGGCCTTTAAAACTCCAAGGGGTATTAGATCAGCGGCCTTCCGGAACCGACAATGCCGTTTTTGTGGCGTGGGTATCATTCTTTCAATTTTCCGGGGGTAATTTGAGCCGGTCCGTCTCCAGGGAAACCTACGAACGCCTGCTGCACCACGCCAGTAG
>CBIHLH010000216.1:0-4380 GCA_966210405.1 uncultured Marinobacter sp. | reverse complement strand
ACCGATATAGAATGCCCGGGACTGCAGGGCCGCCAGCAATCCCATATCATCCACCCGGGGGTCATGGGCCAGGGCCAGCACACCGCACCAGGCGTCGTGAAACGACTGGTTTACGAGATCATCCGGAAGCCGTCGATCCAGGGGAATATGGCGGTGCCCCCACCCCCTGGCAAAGGCTTCCCGGGGCTCACACAGACTCACCGAAAAATCAGCGGCTGTGGCAAACTCCGCCACATGGCGCGCCACGTCACCGGCGCCAATCAGTAGCAGCCGGCACTCCGGCTGAAAACTGTGGATCAGTTGCCGGCCATCAAACGCCACCGACGAGCGGGTATCCGAAGCCGGCACCTCCAGCGAGGCATCACCCTGCAGGTTCACCCGCCGGGCGACCGGAGTCCGGTCGTCAAGGCGCCTCAGCAAGTCTGAGACATGCATCCGAGCCCTGGCGTCATGAAGGGGCTCCACCAGCAATCGCAGGTGGCCACCGCAGGGTAACCGGAACTGGTCCCGGTCACCGTCGGTAATGCCATAATCCACCAGAACCGGCTGGCTCGGACCGCTACTGGCGGCCCGGCGGAGAAGGTCCTCCTCCAGGCAACCACCGGAGACCGAGCCGCTCCAGTTGCCCGTATCACTCACGGCCAGCCACGAACCTCGCGGCCGCGGCGACGAGCCCCAGGTGTCCACAATGGTACACAGCCAAGCCCGTTCTCCGCGGTCCAGCCAGGCCAGAACATCACGAATAACAGCGGCATGGGCGGTGCTCATTGACTTCATTGGCTCCACCTCAGACATCGGCTCTCAGCGGCAGGCTGCGCTGACGCTTACCCGTTAACGCGAACAGGGCATTGCCGAGTGCCGGAATGACCGGTGGCACACCCGGTTCTCCGACACCGGTCGGGGCAGCAGAACTGCCCACAATATCGACGACCACCTCCGGACACCCGTACTGGCGGATCAGCGGGTAATCGTGGAAATTGCTCTGCTGTACTTCCCCGTTTTCAAAGGTGATTTCGCCGTAAAGCGCAGCGGTCAACCCGAACAGGATACCGCCCTCGATCTGATCCTTCACGATGCGCGGATTGACGACCTGGCCACAATCCACCGCACAGGCCACTTTGTAGGCGCGGATAACGCCGTTCTCGACACCTGCCTCCACCACCTGGGCAACGTAGGTTCCGAAACTGCGGAACACTGCGATGCCCCGGGCACGGCCCTCGGGCGGTGGTTTGTCCCAGCCGGCGAGCCGGGCCGCCCGGTCGAGGACTTCTTGGTGCCTCGGCTGATCCGTGAGCAGGTTGCGGCGAAACCGGTAGGGATCCTCACCGGCTTCTTGGGCCAGCTCATCCATGAAGGTTTCAACCGCGAAGCCATTGTGGGAATAGCCTACCGAACGCCACCAGGTAATCGGTACACCGGGGTCTGTGTGGGTATGACGAACCTCGATATTGCCCACCCCATAAGGGTAATCGACCGCACCTTCAATGGCGGACATGTCCTTGGGTGTGGCGATCCCCTCCGCCAACAAGCCAACTTTTCCGAGAGTATCGTAGAGGAACCGGGGCGCCCAGGGATACTGGGCAGGCGCCGCATTACGCACGTACCAGTCCAGAATCTGCGGGCCGACAATCTGATGATGCCACGCCTCCAGCTTCCCCTCAGTCAGACCGGCTCTCATCCGATGCAACATGGCAGGGCGGTAAAAATCGTGCCGGGTGTCCTCTTCACGGGTCCAGATCACTTTTACGGGCACCGAGGGACGGACGCGGAATGCCACAGCAGCGGCTTCCTCAATGTAATCCTGGGTCAAACGACGACCAAACCCACCACCCAGAAATGTGGTGTTGATGGTCACGTCGTCAGGCGCCAGGTCGGTCACCCGGGCTACCCCGATCCGGCCCAGGTCGGGCGCCTGCGTTGGCGCCCAGACCTCCATGCGATCGCCACGATACCAGGCGGTCGCGTTCATCGGTTCCAGCGTTGCGTGGGCCAGATAGGGCTGGGTATATTCGGCCTCAACCACCCGGCCAGCCTTGGCCAGGGCCGCCGTGATATCCCCCTCATCACGCTCGGATTCGCCGTCGTCATTGTCGGCAGCACGCCGATAGCTCTCGAAGACATCGGCATCGGACAATGCCAGGGCCTCCGAGAAGTCCCATTCGATGCGCAGGGCGTCCTGGGCCTTCCGGGCACGCCAGTATTTGTCGGCCACCACCGCCACGCCCCGGTCTATCTCAAGCACCGCCTGAACTCCGGGCAATGCCCGCACCTCATTGCCGTTGAATGCCCGGACTTTACCGCCATGGCGAGGTGGGCGACTGATGACCGCGTACACCATGCCAGGCAATTCCACGTCAATTCCGTATACCGCCGCACCGGTAGACTTGGCCCGGGCATCCAGCCGGCCCCGGGACTGACCAATGTAGTTCCATTGGGAACGGGGCTTCAGAGCGACATCGCCGCGGATCACCTCGCTCGCCGCCAGTTCAACCAGGTCGCCGTACGGCAGGGAGTCAATGCCGTTAGGATGCACAACCCGGCCTTCCCGGGCCGAACACTCGTCCGCCCCCACCTTCCAGACCCGGGCCGCAGCCATCACCAGCATCTGCCGGGCGGAGGCGCCGGCAACACGCAGCGGTTCCCAACTGGAGGCAAGACTGGTGCTGCCCCCGGTCAACTGAAGCCCGTAAAGCGGGTTACGATATGCCGGTGCAACCGGGGCAAACCGCAGTGTGATGGCTTCCGGGCGAACCTCCAGCTCTTCGGCAACGAGGGTGGTCAGGCCGGTATAGGTACCCTGGCCCATTTCCACCCGCGCCAGCGTGAACAGAATCTCGTTCTGCCGGGTAATTTCCAGCCAGGCATCCGGCTTCCACGCGCCCGACTCCGGTCGGAAACCGGTCTGCACGCCCGCGCAGCCCGGTAAGCTCAGGGACAGAACCAGGCCACCGGAGGCACCGGCACTGATTTTCATGAATTCGCGTCGGTTCATTGGCATGTCAGGCGTCCCCGTCCGCAGTCGGGCGGGATTGTGCCACGGATTCCACCGCGTCGATAATGCGGTTGTAGGTACCACAGCGGCAAAGGTTGCCGGTCATGGCCGCCACGATATCGTTCCGGTTCGGGGACGGGATGGTAGCCAACAGGTGCGCGGCACTCATGATCTGGCCCGACTGGCAATACCCGCATTGGGGCACACCATGGTCAATCCAGGCTTGCTGCAGGTTGTGCAGGTCGTCACCACCGCCCAGGCCTTCGATGGTGGTCACCTTCCGGCCAGCAACCAGAGATACCGGCGTGGAACAGGAACGAACCGGCTGGCCATCGAGGTGCACGGTACAGGCTCCGCACAAACCGACTCCGCATCCGAACTTGGTGCCCTTGAGCCCGAGCTCGTCCCTGAGTACCCACAGCAGTGGGGTATCTTCCTCTATATCCAGCGAGCGATACTCACCGTTAACCGTCAGGCCCAATGCCATGCCTTTACTCTCCCCTGGGTGCCACTGACATTAACAGCTGGCTTTATTATTGTGTCCGGCAACCGGTGTCACGGGTTTACTTGATGACCTTTTCGCCGTCCTTGTTGACCCAGATCTCCCGTTCACCGTTCTGCATTTTTCCGTTTGAATCCCACACTTCCCGGTTTTCGGTCGCTTCCTCGACTTTGCCGTTGTCGTTCCAGATGACCCGATCCTTGCAGCCTGCCAATACAATCGTCGCCAACATCACCCATAAAATCTGTTTCACACACACCTCCGTTAAGCCATCACTCCGGCTTTGCTCAATAATACCCGGACGCTGGTTATCAGCGGCCGCCGTAAATCTCTCGGTTGCGCTGCTTGTCGCGCCCACCTTTTCTCACCATGACATAGACTGCGCCAGTGCCACCATGGTGCTTCCGGGCCGAATGAAAGGCCAGTACGCTCTCGAGCTCCGGCAACCATTTGGCGAGATGACTTTTCAATTGGGCGATGCCATCGGGGTTTCGCTCACCCTTGCCGTGAAGAATGATGACCGACCGGAGCCCGTAACGGACACAGTCACCCACAAACGCAAACACTTCCCGGCGGGCCTGTTCAATGGTCATCCGGTGCAAATCCAGCCTGGCTTCGATCGGGTATTGGCCCAGGCGCAGCTTGCGGAATACGCCGTGCTGAACACCCGGTCGCTGCCAGCACAGGATATCGTGGGCGGTCAACGGGTCCACATGGTCAGACGTCAGCGGATTAGCGTCCTTTATCGGTTTCTCGACCGCGGCCCGCTGGCGTTCCAGGTGTCCCGGTGTCAGCTCCCTGGGCGTCTCGACATTGGCCCGGTTGGGTTTGCGGATCCGTCGGACGTCCTTCATCTCTTCAAGGAAGCTGAGGCGCTCGTCTTTGG
>CBIHLH010000215.1:0-4418 GCA_966210405.1 uncultured Marinobacter sp. | reverse complement strand
TGTTGTTGACAACAGCCTGCCAGACCTGTTGACGCAGATTGATGGCCGCTCCGTGCAGATGGCCTCGGGTAAGATTACCCTGGCGACGGCCGACCTGGAGATTGTCCGCTCCGAGCCGGACTGGCGCACCCGTTTGCTCTCGGTGATCACCAACCCCAACGTCGCTTATTTCCTGATGATCATCGGCTTCTACGGCATTATTTTCGAGCTCGCCAATCCCGGCGCCGTGGTGCCCGGGGTGGTCGGTGCCATCTGTCTGGTGCTGGCGCTTTTCGCCTTCCAGGTGCTGTCGGTGAATTACGCCGGGCTGGCGCTGATTATCCTCGGGCTGGCCTTTATTGTGGCCGAGGCCTTCATGCCCAGCTTCGGGATACTGGGGCTCGGGGGGATTGTGGCCTTTGTAACCGGCTCGGTGATTCTGATGGATGGCAGCCACCAGGCGATTTCCCTGCCCACCATTGGCGGTACGGCACTGGTGGCGGCCGGTTTCATCCTGTGGACCGTGGTGCGCTTTGTCGGCTTGCGTAAACGACCGCCAGTCAGTGGCGCCGAGCACATGATCCGTGAGACCGGGCTTGCGCTGGAGGAATTTCACGAACAGGGTGGCCAGTACCGGGGGCATGTGCAGGCCAGTGGTGAACGCTGGCAGGCGGTCAGTGAACATCCGGTGCATGAGGATGATCAGGTCAGGGTCATCCGGATTCAGGGGCTGACATTAGCCGTCGAGCCAGTCCGGACCTCCGGATGACCCGACGAACGCAAGGCAACGGCAAGACCAGGAGGCAGTATGATTGGTGATCTGATTCCCTATGTGGCACCTACGGTGGTGTTATTGCTGATCCTCGGATCAGCGATCAAGATTCTGCCCGAGTATGAGCGGGGTGTGGTGTTTTTCCTGGGCCGGTTTCAGGGCGTGAAGGGGCCGGGTCTGATTATTGTGATTCCGGTAATCCAGCAGATCGTGCGGGTGGACCTTCGGGTGATCACCCTGGACGTGCCCAGTCAGGATGTGATCTCAAAGGACAACGTCACGGTCCGGGTGAATGCGGTGCTGTATTTCCGGGTGGTGGATCCGGAGCGGGCCATCATCCGCGTTGAAGACTACAACTCGGCCACCAGCCAGTTGGCACAGACCACCCTGCGTTCGGTTCTGGGCAAGCATGATCTTGATGAAATGCTGTCGGAACGGGACAAGCTGAATGCGGATATTCAGGAAATCATCGATACCCAGACGGAGGAATGGGGCATCAAGGTGGCCAACGTGGAAATCAAACACGTGGACCTGAACGAATCCATGATCCGGGCGATTGCGCGGCAGGCGGAAGCCGAGCGGGAGCGCCGGGCCAAGGTCATTCACGCCGAGGGCGAACTGCAGGCCTCGAAAAAACTGGTGGAGGCAGCCGATGTGATGTCCTCCAATTCCGGCTCCATGCAGCTGCGTTACCTGCAGACCCTGGCGGACATGAGTAACACCAATGCGTCAACCATTGTGTTCCCGTTACCGATGGAGCTGATGACCACCTTCCTGAAGGAAAACAAGCCACCGTCGCCGAAGAAACCGGAACCGGAGGTATAAAAAAAGGCCGGGGAGCCCGGCCTTTTTTCGCTACGCTTCAGCCTTACTTCTGGCTGGCGCGCTGCAGCATGCGCTTGGCACGCTCGTTTGCTTCTTCGGCCGCTTGCTGAGCTGCCTTGGCTGCTGCCAGGGCTTCTTCAGCAGTCTGCTCGGCACTGCGGGCAGTGCTGGCAGCGCTGTTTGCGGTGTTCAGTGCGTTCTCAGCGGTCTGCTCGGCAGAGTTGGCGGTTGCCGTCGCTTCGTCAACAGCACCCTGATCGGTAGTGGCACAACCTGCAGTCAGAGCAGTCGCCAGTGCAAACCCTGCGATCGTCAGTTTACGCATTGTAAATCCCCTTATTGGTCGAGTTATTTCCTGTGATCCGAAAGTCAGTATAGACGACTTCCTGTCAACTTGTGCCCAGTAGGCGTTGACTACCGGAGTCGTTAAACAGTGTAAAACACTCTGAGACGAAATGTTAACTAAGGATACGTAAATTTTCTTAGGGTATGACAACAACTTAATAATGGTGTCATGGAGCAGTCAGGGGCGGATGCTGATGGGCGTGCCGTTGGCCACCTGTTGCCAGATCTCATCCATGGCTTCATTGGATACCGCGATGCAGCCGTCGGTCCAGTCCAGGCCGGCATAAGCGAAGGCCATGTCGCCGGCTTCGTTCGGCAGGCCGTGAATCATGATGCTGCCGCCCGGGTCGAGTCCCCAGGCGGAGGCCAGCTCCAGATCCCGGGCGCTGGGATAGGAGATGTGGATGGACTTGTAGAAGTCGCTTTCGGCGTTGCGCCAGTCCAGGGTGTAATTGCCTTCCGGGGTACGCTCGTCGCCTTCGTAGAGTTTGTGCCCCTTGGGGCTGTCACCCAGGGAAATTCGGAAGCTCCGGATCACCTGCTCGCCGCTCATCAGGTACAGGCGCCGTTCGCTCTTTTTGACCAGCACCCGGGTAATCTCGCTGGCGGACTCCGGGACCGGGTGGGCCGAGGGCATGCGGCTGTCCGCCCTGGCCAATACCTCGGTGGCCTGGCTGGCCAGGGGCATGAGCAGCGCAAGCGCCAGCAGGGTCCGGGTTAATAATCGAGAGCAACGCATAGTCTTAACTTACCAATGATTAATCTTTGCACAGGCCCGTTTATAGCATAGCCCGCCAGCATACTGTTAAGAGGTTTTGTTAACTTTTTTGGCTATCCTGTGCATTTTTCAGCCATTTTGTGAACTGTCCATCTTCAGGCCAACTTTGGTGACCTGGTCGGCACTGGTTGCCCGGGCCACCAGCGTCACCGGGCCTAGCGTCACGGTGTCACCCACCACCGGGTGGCCCTTGGTACGTCTGGCGAAGCATTCCGCCAGCGACAGTTCCGGGGGCAGATCGTCAAATTCAATGCCGTACACCTGCTCCACATCCCCCAGCAGGGCGTCGCCGTTAAGCACGAAGTCACCGAAGAAAGCGCGTTCAGCCAGGTATTTCGGTGCATGGCGGCCACTCAGGGCCTTGCCCAGCTCGGGCAGAACGCCAGGGGTGGCGAACATGGCCACCACGTCACCACTCGACACCTCCAGATCGCCCTTGGGTTGCAGGCATACCCGGTTGCGGAAGACGCCGGCCACCGCGGTGTTTTCCGGGAAGCGTAGCTGGCTCAGGGGCTTGGGCGTCTGCCAGTTTTCACCTCGCAGAGAAAACAGCATCAGTTCGTGGTCGCCGGCCGCCGGCGCATCGAGCGGCAGGCGCCGGTACGGATCCTCCCCCGCCGGCACTTCCAGCCGCAGCCAGCGTGCCAGCGGCGCCATGGTGGTGCCCTGGACCACCAGCGACACCAGCACGATGAAGAAGGCGACGTGAAACACCAACTGGGCTTGGGGTAAATCAGCAATGATCGGAAACAGCGCCAGCACAATCGGCACCGCACCCCGGAGGCCAACCCAACTGATAAAACCCAGCTCCCGCCGGTTAAACCCGAACGGCCAGAGCGTCAGCACGATGGTGGCGGGCCGGATGATGAAAATCAGGGACAGGGCCAGAATCAGACCGCCGCCGGCCAGGGGCAGAAGATCGGAGGGGGTCACCAGCAGCCCGAGTATCAGGAACAGGCTTAGTTGCGCCAGCCACGACAGGCCGTCATGAACCTGCAGGATCATCGGCATCATCCGCACGGGGCGGTTGCCGATCACCACGCCGGCCAGGTAAATCGCCAGAAATCCACTGCCGCCCAGGGCGTTAGTGGCAGCAAACACGGACATCCCTGCCGCCGCGACCAGCAGTGGATACAGCGATGGCGTGAGCCGGATGCGGTTGGCCAGCTCGACGATCAGGAAGCCGCCAACGATGCCGGCCACGCCCCCGATGCCGAACTGCTGCACCAGCATCAGCAACACCGACCAGGTTGCGCCTTCGCCCGGGGTGCCGATCAGCGTCACCAGCATCAGGGTCAGGAAAATCGCCATCGGGTCGTTGCTGCCGGATTCGATTTCCAGGGTGGCACTCACTCGCTCATTCAGATGGAGCCCCCGGCCCTGCAGCAGCGAAAAAACGACTGCCGCGTCCGTGGAGGAGATGATTGCACCGACCAGCAGAGCCATCAGCCAATGCAGGTCAAACACCCACCAGGCCACCACCGCAGCCCCGGCAGCGGTCAGGAAAACCCCGACCGTGGCCAGCACCAGCGCGGGCCGCAGACCCACCCGGAAAGTATCCGCCCGGGTGCGCATGCCGCCGTCGAGCAGAATGACCCCGAGTGCGAGATTGGCAATCAGGAAGGCCAGTTCGAAATTGTCGAACTCGATACCGCCGGGACCGTCCTCCCCCATCATCATGCCGACCCCGAGGAAAATCAGCAGCACCGGCATACCCAC
>CBIHLH010000214.1:0-4427 GCA_966210405.1 uncultured Marinobacter sp. | reverse complement strand
GGAGCAGGCGCCATTCAGAAAGATGCCGCTCAGCAAAGAAAATGCCCGGCTTCTCGAAGAAGAAGCCGGGCACACGAAGGATAAAAAACTACGCGAGGTTCTCGAAAAACTCGCAAGCCACGTCCGGGATTAAAGCCTCCTGCTTTAACCCTGGGCCGCCAGCACAGGTTTCATATAAGAGATGGGCGCGGTCGCCTCGTCATCGAAGGTAACCACTTCCCAGGCATCTTCTTCCGCCTTGAGCTTGCGCAGCAGCTTATTGTTCAGATCGTGACCGGACTTGATGCCGCGGAACTCACCGATCAGGCTGTTGCCCAGCAGATACAGGTCACCAATGGCGTCCAGTACCTTGTGCTTGACGAACTCGTCATCGTAACGAAGACCGTCTTCGTTCAGAATCTTGTAGTCGTCAACCACGATCGCGTTATCCACACTGCCACCCAGCGCCAGGTTCATGGCGCGCAGCTTCTCGATGTCACGCATGAAACCGAAGGTCCGCGCGCGGCTGACTTCCTTCACGAAAGACGTGCTTGAGAAGTCGACAGTGGCGGTCTGGGCGCGGCCCTTGAAGACCGGGTGATCGAAATCAATCCCGAAGCTGACCTTGAAGCCTTCGAACGGCAGGAAGGTTGCCTTCTTGTCGCCCTCTTCCAGAGTCACTTCTCGCTTGATGCGGATAAATCGCTTGGCAGCGTCCTGTTCGGCAATGCCGGCGGACTGCAGCAGGAACACGAACGGACCGGCCGAGCCATCCATAATCGGCACTTCCGACGCGCTGAGCTCCACAAAGCAGTTATCGATACCGAGACCAGCCATGGCTGACAGCAGATGTTCCACTGTGGCCACACGGACACCGTCTTTTACCAGCGTCGTGGACAGCATGGTCTCACCCACATTTTCCGCGCAGGCACGAATCTCGACCACAGGGTCCAGATCGGTCCGCCGGAAGATGATGCCCGAATCTACCGGCGCCGGCTTCAGGGTAAGATACACTTTCTCCCCCGAGTGCAGGCCAACGCCAGTAGCACGGATAGTGTTTTTTAGTGTCCGTTGTCTGATCATCGGTTCATCATTCCGTCACAAAATGTCGCTATTCTGGGCAAAAATCTGCCCGGAGAATACCAGAAAGTTAGACTGAGTACCATTTAACCAACCCGGCTTTGCATCAACTTTACAATAAGCCTACGTTCGGTCATCAGCCCACGTTGTCACCGGCCATTCGGTTCCTTTTTTCGCGGAAAATCCGCGACCGGATCACACCTGTGAGAGATTATCAGTCAGCCTGGCGCCGGAGGAATGCGGGAATATCGAGATAGTCGACGCCCTGCTCCTCGCTTTCTTTGCTCTGGTCGATGGCCACGTTGCCGCGGGATACTGCCCGCCGACGCAGAACTGCGGGCCGGTCCAACTGGTTGTAATCGGTTTTGCCGTCCAGTGTGCGGGTGTTATCCACCACCTTGGTCGGCTTCTCGCGATCGCCTCCCAGGCCCGTGGCCACCACGGTTACCTTCAGCTCGTCCGTCATTTCCGGATCAATCACGGTACCGACCACCACGGTTGCGGAGTCAGACGCAAACTCACGCACAATGTCGCCAACCTCGGAGAATTCGCCCAGGTTGAGGTCCATGCCCGCCGTGATGTTGACCAGGATACCCTTGGCGCCCTGCAGGTTGATGTCTTCCAGCAGCGGGCTGCGGATTGCCGCTTCGGCAGCTTCTCGGGCTCGGTTTTCGCCGGTGGCCCGGGCCGTCCCCATCATCGCCATGCCCATTTCGGACATCACGGTTTTCACGTCGGCAAAGTCGACGTTGATCATGCCGTTGCGGGTAATCAGATCAGCAATGCCCTGAACCGCGCCGAGCAGAACGTCGTTGGCGGCTGCAAAGGCATCCAGCAGGCTGGTTTTCTTGCCCATCACTGCCAACAGCTTTTCGTTGGGGATGGTGATCAGGGAGTCAACACTCTCTTCGAGTTCCCTCAGCCCGCTTTCGGCGACGCTCATGCGCTTGCCACCCTCGAACATGAACGGCTTGGTAACGACCGCCACGGTAAGGATGCCCAGCTCCCTGGCCACTTCGGCCACTACCGGAGCAGCGCCGGTTCCCGTGCCACCGCCCATGCCGGCGGTAATGAAAACCATATCGGCGCCCTTGATCGCCTCGGCAATACGATCACGATCTTCCAGGGCGGACTGGCGACCGACCTCCGGATTGGCGCCAGCCCCCAGACCCTTGGTGATGTTGCCGCCCAGTTGAATGATCTGGCGCGCGTCCATATCAGTCAGTGCCTGAGCATCGGTGTTGGCGCAGATGAATTCCACACCTTCGATGTCGCTGTTGAGCATATGACGAACGGCGTTACCGCCGCCTCCGCCTACACCAACGACTTTAATGACAGCGTTTTGCTGGACATTATCGACGAGTTCAAACATTTCCCCTACTCCTTCGTGCTGTTTTACAGCCTTTTCGCAGGCTGTTTGTTCGAGATTGTGTTTTCGAGATACCTTCGTTTACTGCACTCCCGGCACCGTCAGAAATGACCGGTAAACCAGGCTTTCATGCGCTCAAACAGCGAGGGTGCATCTTCACCCTTGAGCGCGGGTGTCCGCCCCAGATCCATCTGGCGGAACCCGTGAATCAACAACCCGACGCCCGTGGCGTAGATGGGGTTGTTAACAACCTCCGTCATGCCAGAGACAGCCTGCGGACAGGCCAGCCGTACCGGCATGTGGAAGATTTCCTCGGCCAGCTCCACCACGCCCTCCATGGTGGAGGAGCCGCCTGTAATCACGATGCCCGCCGGAATCAGATCCTCGAACCCGGAGCGCCGGAGTTCCGACTGCACCAGGGTGAACAATTCCTCGTAACGGGGCTCGACCACTTCGGCCAGGGCCTGCCGGGACAGATCCCGGGGCGCGCGATCACCGACGCTTGGCACCTTGATGGTTTCGTCGGCGCCGGCCAGCTGTGTCAGTGCGCAGGCATACTTGATCTTGATTTCCTCGGCGTTCTGCGTTGGTGTTCGCAGTGCCATGGCAATGTCATTGGTCACCTGATCCCCGGCAATCGGAATGACCGCGGTGTGACGAATGGCGCCACCGGTGAACACGGCGATATCGGTGGTTCCGCCACCGACATCCACGACACAGACACCCAGTTCTTTCTCGTCTTCGGTGAGAATGGCGTGGCTCGACGCCAATTGCTCCAGAATGATGTCATCCACATCCAGACCACAGCGACGAACACACTTCTCAATGTTCTGGGCGGCGTTGACCGCACAAGTCACCAGGTGAACCTTGGCCTCCAGCCGCACGCCAGACATACCCATGGGTTCCTTGATGCCCTCCTGGCTGTCGATCACGAACTCCTGGGGCAGGATGTGCAGGATTTTCTGGTCGGCCGGAATCGCCACGGCCTGGGCGGCATCGATAACCCGGTCAATGTCCGCCTGGGTGACCTCCCGGTCGCGAATGGCAACGATGCCATGGGAGTTGAGGCTCTTGATGTGGCTTCCGGCAATCCCGGCGTAAACCGAGTGAATTCGGCAGCCCGCCATCAATTCCGCCTCTTCCACGGCGCGCTGGATTGCCTGCACGGTGGTTTCGATGTTAACCACGACACCCCGCTTCAGGCCCCGGGACGGATGAGAGCCAATGCCCACCACCTCAATGGTGCCGTCCATCTTGCGCTTGCCGACAATCCCCACCACTTTCGAGGTTCCGATATCGAGGCCGACGATCATGTTTTCCGTTTCAACCGATGACATGTGTTCCACCAAACCGTAGGTCTGAATTGTGTGTTTCTATGATTTCGGGCCGGAAGTGGCCTTCGCCTGCTTCCATTGCACCGCCACCCCGTTGGTGTAGCGGGCATCAACCCGAGTGACTTCGTCCGACCGTGAGGCAAGCCGGCTTTCGTATACCGTGATAAACCGCTCAAACCGCTGCTCCACCTGGTCCCGCCCCAGAACCACTTCAATGCCGTTGGTCAGCCGCAGGGTCCAGGCGCCCCGGTGTTCCAGTGCCAGCCCCGCAAATCCGAGACCGTGACTAACCAGTGTCTTATTCATGGCCTGCGCCATATTGATGACATCCCGGACCCGCTCATCGGGCCCCGCCAGCCGGGGTAGCCCACCAGCCACTTCCGGGTTACGCGGGGCGAACAATTCACCATTGCGGCTCACCAGCCGGCCATCGCTCCAATAGGCCAATGGCTTTTTCTCACGGATATCGATGGCCAGGCGATCCGGCCAGACCCGGCGTACCGCGGCCGACTCGACCCAGGGGCGTTGCTCGAGGCTTGCCTTGATCTCCGACAGGTCCGAGGAAAAGAAACTCTTGCCAATCCAGTTGCTGGCGTGACGTTCGATGGCAACCTTGCTGTCGCCGGCAAACTCCCCATGCACATCAATCGCCAGAATCTGTTGAT
>CBIHLH010000213.1:0-4432 GCA_966210405.1 uncultured Marinobacter sp. | reverse complement strand
GCCCGGGTTGCGGACTTGATCATGGCGGCCTGGCCCGCCATCACAACGGAACGTATCGCCGGCCACTGTGATATCGCTCCCGGTCGCAAGACCGATCCTGGCCCGGCTTTCGACTGGCGGCATTTCCGGACCCTGCTCGGGAAGGATCACAACCGCGATGAGGGCCGGTTCGAATGATACTGTTGGTGTTTCTGGCCGCCTATCTGGTGCGCCGCCGCCTGGACAGCCATGACCGGCTGAATCCGGAGACGCTCTGGCGATGGCTGTTTCATCAGGGGCGCCGGGTCCGGGCAGGCCATGAAGCCGGCGTGGCCGTCGGGCTGACACTTGTCTTCCTGCCCGCCTTGGTGGCTGCGTTGGTGGTGCATCTGTTTGACCTCTCTGGCCTTTCGGTGATGGCCTATCCGTTGGAGTTCGTATTGCTGGTGTTTCTGATGGGCATTCCGGGCTGGGGGGCAACCCTGCGGGCGTACCGTGAGGCCTGGCAGCGCGGTGATATGCAGGCGGCGTGGCATCACATCAAAGATCGTCTGCCCGCTGAGCACAGGAGCACGGCCATCGCGCCGGAAGCCATGCACCTGAGCCTGTCCAGGGCCTTGATGGTGGCCGTTTTTCAGCGCTTTTTCCTGATTGCATTCTGGTATGTGGTGGGTGGCATCGGGTTGGCGATCCTGGCTCGGGGACTGGTGGCTTTAACCGAGCACTGGCCTCAGTCCTCGGCGCGCCCCCGCTTTGCCAGGCTATTGTCCTGGGTGGAGTGGCTGCCCTCCCGGCTGCTGTCGTTGACGTTTGGTATTGCCGGTGATCTGGCCGGCTGGCTCCGGGTCGCCGGTCAGGCGCTCAGCCGCCTCGGAAGTGGTGCAGGCGAGGTGCTGATGCTCTCTGCCAACGGGGCTCTGACCGGCTATGCCCTAGACCCGGCCCGGTTTTCCCGGATTCATCCCGAGGAGTGGACAGCGTTTGGCGGGCGCAGCCTCAGTGCCATTCGCGGATTGCTGAACCGGAGCATGCTGGTGTGGGTCTGCGCCCTGGCATTGCTGGTGATTGCGGGCATGGTTTAACGGGCCCGTTTGCCGTTATTTTTAAAGATTTTGCAGTTCGACAACAAATAATGCTCAAGTTTCTAATACTTTAGGCGACAATAATAGATAACAATGAATGTTTAGTTGTTGAAGCACTGCAAGAGGGCAACCGTGAAGCAACTCATTAATCCTGCCATAGCGCTGATGAACCGGCTGCCCATGGTCTACAAGTTCGGGCTTATCAGCATCCTTTTTCTGTTACCGATCGGTGGACTATCGTGGCTGGTCATGTCTGACTTGAACCGCTCGGTTCAGGTTACCACCCGTGGGCTTGAGGGGTTGGCACAGTTGCAGCAGGTTGACCAATTGGTCGATCTGGCGATGGAGTACCGGGATTATCGGGCGCCGGCTATCATGAAGAATGACGAGGCTATCCTTGCCCGCTCAGAGGAGACGGCTGTTGGAATTGATGAACTTCTGGAGGATCTGCTGACGGGGGAGCGTTCATTTGACGGGTCGGGGACCTGGGCTAACCAAGTGATGGCACTCCAGCAGGCCTGGCAGAGTTTGCGCACGGACGACAGCTATCTGGGAAACTTTGACGCCCAGTTCAAGTATTATCATCAGTTCGTACAGAGGGCGATGGCATTGTTGCCTTCGACTATTGAAATTTCAGGCCTGACTCGCGATGGGACGCGGGCAAATCTGCTCATTCTCGGACTGATCCAGGAAACGCTGCCGGAGGCGCGCAATGTGATTGGCCAGGCGCGGTCCTATGGAATCTATGCGCTGATAGAGGGGCAGGTCGGCTATGCGCTGAGTGAATCCCTCAACGAAATTTATGACCGGCTGACCAATCACGGTTCGTTGTTGTCGCCGGCTCTGTCGGTGGCCACCGAAGCGTCCCCGACACTGGCCATCGAGGCAACTGATGCCATCGTCCGGGTGGATGAAAGTATGCTGGCAGTGCGGGACGCGCTCGATGTCAACGTCATTACGCCCATGCGTCTGGAAATGCCCTGGAAGGATTACGACGCCCTGATATCGGCCCAGTTACAACACTACGACGCCCTCAAAGCCGAGGCGTTCAGTGTTGTCGGCAGAAACCTCGACTCACGGCTGGCACATGAACTGAACCAGCGCCGCCTGATTGTGCTTGCGCTGTTCGCCATTCTGCTGGTGGTGGTGTATCTCTATATCGGCTTTTTCATGTCGGTACGCACGGCAATCAACCGGTTCAGCGAAGCGGCTCGCAATGTGGCAAACGGTGACATGACCACCCACATTCATTTGCGCAACCGCGATGAGCTCGGCGAGCTGACCACTGAATTCAACAATATGACTGACCGTATGGCGGAGTTGATTCGCTCGGTCGGGCGGACCACGGGGGATGTGGACCAGCAGGCCGCTCGGGTGAAAGACACTGCGGCGGCCAATTCCGAAGCCGTAGCCCGTCAGATGCAGGAGAGTGGGCAGATTAATGAGGCCATGAACCAGATGGTTGAAGCGGTGCATGAGGTGACCGAGAGTGCGCACCGGGTTGCCGACAGTGCCGGTACGGCGGAACGGGATACCGAATCCGGGCGGGGCGTGGTGGCGGACACGGTCGCAACCATCAATCGTCTGGCCACCGAAATTTCCGGCGCCGTGGACGTGATCAATCGGGTCAGCAAGGACAGCGACAACATCAGCCAGGTATTGGTTGAGATCAAGGCCATCGCCGAGCAAACGAACCTTCTGGCCCTGAACGCGGCCATCGAGGCCGCCCGGGCCGGTGAGCAGGGGCGCGGTTTTGCGGTTGTGGCTGATGAAGTCCGCTCATTGTCGCAGCGTACCCACAAATCCACGGAAGAGATTGAGGGTATGATCTCAAGGCTCCAGTCCGGTGTGAGAGACGCCGTTTCCGCCATGACCAACAGCCGGGACGTGACGGAAGCGACCGTACAGAAATCCGGGGAGGTCACCGAGGCTCTGGACCGCATTGCCCAGGGCATTTCCGTGATTGTGGATATGAGTCACCAGATCGCGCAGGCGGCGGAAGAACAGTCGGCGGTGGCGAAAGATGTGAACGCCAGTGTCGAGCGGATTGGTGAGCTCGGCAAAACGACGGCGGACAATGCCCAGGAAACCCTGGGGTCGTCCCGGGAAATGTCGGAGTTGACGGCTTCGCTCCAGCGCCTGGTGGAGGCCTTCAAGGTCTGACGATGACCCACAGTGTGAAAAATCCGGCTGTCAGAGGCCGGATTTTTTTTGTTCCCAGAGAATTTCCTCACCACCGTTACGGCGTGCGAGCACCCGGGCAATCACGAACAGCAGGTCAGAGAGACGGTTCAGGTAGTGCCGGGAGGCAGTGTTGATGGAGTCCTCATGGCCCAGGGCAACCACCACACGCTCGGCACGGCGGCAAACGGCTCGGGCCAGATGGCATTGGGCAGCGCCCGGGGTGCCGCCGGGCAATATGAAGTTTTTCAGGGGCGGCAAACCTTCGTTGTGTTTGTCCAGGGTGCTTTCCAGCCATTCAATGTGATCGTCACCGATCACTCGGCTGCCTGGAATGGCAAATTCGCCGCCCAGGTCAAACAGGTGGTGCTGGATGCGGCGCAGGCTTTCAGCGAACTCGTCGTCGCTGTCCAGGGTTTCGATCAACAGGCCGATGTGGCAATTCAGCTCGTCGGCCGTGCCCATGGCCTCAACCCGCTGTGCGTTCTTGGCAATACGATTGCCGTCGGCAAGGCCCGTGGAACCGTCATCTCCGGTGCGGGTGTATATCTTGGAAAGGCGATTGCCCATCAGTCTGCTCCTGTGGCTGTGGCGACAGTTGTTGTACCCGTTCGGTCAGCATTTGGTTCACTGGTGTCCGGACACCCAGGTTAATGCCCAGTTGCACCAGGTAACCGTTGATGAAGTCTATCTCCGTGGTGCGGCCCTTGAGCACATCGGCCCGCATGGATGAGGTATTACGGGCGGTGTTGCGTGCCACGGTTTCGATCCGGTGACGAAGTGCCTCCGGTGTTTGCTCACCCTGGCCGCTGGCCCGCATCAGCTCTGACAGCTCGCGGCAGAGGTCGTCTATGGTCTGCTGATAGAGTGCAGAGCCAGAAATCTCGCCGTTGGGGCAGTTCAGGAGCGCGGTGTAGGGGTTGATGCCGGCGTTGATGACAAGCTTTTGCCACAGCCTCGAAAGAATGTTCCGTTCGGGGTGAATGGCCAGGCCGCTGGCTTTTAACCGGGTTACGGCTTCGTCAATACAGGCTCTGGCCGGCTCGGTCATCGGCCCGACCCAGGTGTCGCCAGTGCCCGCGTGGACCAGCAGATCCGGCTCTGGCCGGTTGGCCCCCTCGGTCGTGCTGGCGGCCAGGATGGGGCGGCCAGGCCAACGGTCAGCCACCGCTTGCTGGCTGCCGACGAAG
>CBIHLH010000212.1:0-4458 GCA_966210405.1 uncultured Marinobacter sp. | reverse complement strand
CTCGTCGCGCGAGGCCATCCGCCACGCCCCGGTCGCCTGCCTGATGCGCTCCTCCGGCGGTGCCGCCGCGGCACTGGCTGCAGGCATGACACCCCTCGAAGTGGGCAGCGATCTGGCCGGCTCCATCCGGACCCCGGCCCACTTCTGTGGCGTGTTTGGCCACAAGCCCTCCCGGGCCCTGGTGTCATTCCGGGGCCATATTCCGGGACCGCCCGGCACGCAATCCCGGCCGGATCTCGCCGAAGGCGGCCCACTGGCACGAAACGCCCGTGACCTGGAACTTCTGCTGGGCGTCATCGCCGGCCCCCGGCCGGCGGACAGCCGAAGCTGGGCCGTGAAGATGGCGCCCTCAACCATTACCGCCCTCTCCGGGGCCCGGGTTGGCCTCTGGCTGGAAGATCCGTTATGCCCGGTGGAGCCAGAGCTGACCAGGGGCTACCAAACCCTTGGGCAGGCACTGGCGGATCAGGGTGCGCTGGTTACCGAGGCCCGGCACCCACTGCTGAAGCTGGAACATATCCTGCCGGCCTATTTCAACCTGCTTGGCAGCCTCCTCAGCACCTCCCTCACACCGGGCCAGCGACGCCAGATGAAGTGGATCGCCCGGTTGGAGAAATGGCTGACAATGCTCGGCCCCATGACACCGTTTATTGGCGAGTACGGTCGCGGGGTCAACCAGCCGATTTACCAGTGGACGGTCTGGAATGAAATGCGGGAAAAAATGCGGACCCAAATCGAAACATTGTTTGAGGAGGTGGACGTGTTGCTGACCCCGGTCACCCCCACCACCGCCATCCGCCATGACCACTCGCAACCGGTGTTCAAACGCCGTATCACCGTCGCCGGCCAGCCCCGGGGCTACATGGACCAGTTCTGCTGGATCGCGCTCGCCACCCTGCTCGGCTTGCCGGCCACCTCCGTGCCCATCGGGCGCACAGAAGACGGCCTGCCGTTCAATATCCAGGTTATCGGCGCACCCGGCAGGGATCTGACCACCATCGGGTTTGCCCGGTTACTGGAGGAGGCCGGACTGGCCGGGTTCCAACAGCCGGCGGGATTCTGAGCACAAAAAAAGCCGGCACTTGGCCGGCTTTTTTCAAATTGGTAGCGGGGGCAGGATTCGAACCTACGACCTTCGGGTTATGAGCCCGACGAGCTACCAGACTGCTCCACCCCGCATCAAACTGTTCGTTTCCCGGAGAACCCCGATCAACGTGGCGCGCATGATAAGGGGTGACTCCGGGAGTGTCAAAGGAAAATTCTGATTTTCCCGAAACTTACCGCTCCAGAATCGCCGTCACTCCCTGCCCGCCAGCGGCGCAGATGGAAATCAGCCCGCGGCCACTGCCCTTCTCCTCCAGCAGCTTGGCCAGGGTCGCCACGATGCGGCCGCCGGTTGCGGCGAAGGGGTGCCCGGTCGCCAGGCTACTGCCCTTCACATTCAGCTTTGCACGGTCGATACGCCCCAGGGGCTTATCGAGGCCAAGGCGCTCCTGGCAGAACGCCGGATCTTCCCAGGCCTTCAGGGTCGACAGCACCTGAGCGGCAAACGCCTCGTGGATTTCATAGAAGTCAAAATCCTGCAAACTCAACCCGGCCTTCGCGAGCATGCGGGGCACGGCGTAGGCGGGCGCCATCAGCAGCCCTTCCTTCTTGTCGACGAAATCCACAGCCGCCACCTCCGAGAACGTCAGCCAGGCTTTCACCGGCAGTTTATGGGCCTTGGCCCAGTCCTCACTAGCCAGCAAAACGCAGGACGCGCCATCCGTCAGCGCGGTACTGTTGGCGGCCGTCATGGTGCCATTGTCACGATCAAACACCGGCTTCAACGTCGCCAGCTTCTCAAGCGTGGTATCCGGGCGCAGGATATTGTCTTTATCCAGCCCCGCCAGCGGCGTCATCAGATCGCTGAAAAAGCCCTGTTCGTAAGCCTTCGACAGCTTCTGGTGACTCTCCCAGGCCAACTGGTCCTGATCTTCCCGGTTGATCTTCCACTCATGGGCAGTCACCTGGGCATGCTCACCCATCGACATCCCCGTGCGCGGCTCACCATTGGTCGGCACCTCCGGCACCAGATGCCCCGGCCGGAACCGGGCAAGAATCTTCAGACGCTCGCCGGTGGTTTTCGCCCGGTTCAGATCCAGCAAAATCTCCCGCAGGCCCTCACCGACACCAATCGGCGCATCCGAGGTGGTATCGGTACCGCCGGCAATACCACACTCAATCTGCCCCAGGGCAATCTTGTTAGCCACCAGAATCGCCGCCTCCAGCCCCGTGCCACAAGCCTGCTGGACATCATAGGCCGGCGTCTCCGGCGCCAGCCCGCAACTCATCACCGATTCCCGGGTCAGATTAAAATCCCGGGAATGCTTTATCACCGCGCCCGCCACCACCTCACCGAGACGCATACCATCCAGGCCGAAACGATCCACCAGCCCCCGCAGGGCAGACGTCAGCATCTCCTGGTTACTGATTTTGCTATACACCGTATTCGAACGGGCAAACGGAATCCGATTGCCCCCCAGAACCGCAACGCGGCGGATGCCGGTCGAAGTACCGTCGGACTTTTCGGATGTTGACGTTTTCTTTTGTGGAGCTTTCGATGCCTGTGCCATGATTCATGCATTCCTTATTTGAAGTACTGACGATGTCTGGAGGAGCATCAGGAACTGGCTTCCCAAAACCGTGCGGAGCCATGGATGGCGGAGCCGAGCGTACAGGGACGTATTCACAGCGTGTTTTGGGAAGCCAGTTCCTGATGCTCCATGCACTCAACCCGAAAATTAGTGAAAGAGAATAGTCTATCGAGATCGCTGAATGCCTCATTGGCACGCCTGACAAGCGCCAACAGGCATTGAGTCAATCCAAAAACCGCCCGATTCTTTACCCTGTAGAACGATTCAAACACCAGACAACCCGATCCCGACCACAAGGAAGCCCCCATGTCTGACGTCTACCTCAAACTCGTCAACACCCCAATGGGCAAAACCGCCGCACAATCCCTCGGCCTGCCCGCACCGGTCACCCTCAAACGCCGGAAACGCACCGACCAGCCGTTCCTCGAAGGCGATGTCCTGGTCGGCGCAGCCAACGGCGGCAAAGCCATTGCAGCCCTCGGAAGCATCCTGACCGCCAGCGCCGCCAACCTTCATCATGCCAGCGGCAACGACTCCCTGAAAGACTCCTCGAAAGCCGGCAACAAGGCCGCGCCGCTGGGACTGAGCCAGGACAGCACCGGCCCCACCTTCTCCGCCCTGGTATTCGACGCCTCCGGCCTTAAGGGACCAGACGACCTCCGGGCACTGTACGACTTTTTCCACCCCACCATCAAAAAACTGGCCCGCCACGGCCGGGTGCTGGTGATTGGCCAGGATCCGGCAACCTGCCGGAAAGCGCCCCAGGCGGCCGCACAACAGGCCCTGGAAGGATTTGTCCGCAGCGTGGGCAAAGAAATCGGCAAGAAAGGCGCCACCGCCAACCTGCTGTGGATGGCGCCCGGGGCGGAAAACCAACTGGAATCCAGTGTCCGCTTCTTC
Organism: uncultured Marinobacter sp.; assembly: GCA_966210405.1. GTDB lineage: Bacteria > Pseudomonadota > Gammaproteobacteria > Pseudomonadales > Oleiphilaceae > Marinobacter. The sequence goes on along the minus strand of CBIHLH010000212.1, from coordinate 922 downwards.
CTGTCGGCCCGCTCCGCCTACGTCGACGGCCAGGTCGTTCGTATCGGCAAACGTACCGACGCACCGACAACCAACCCGGTTGCACCACTCACCGGCAAGGTAGCACTGGTGACCGGCGCCTCCCGGGGCATCGGGGCCGCCATTGCCGATACCCTGGCCCGGGATGGTGCCACCGTGATCGGCCTGGATATCCCCCCGGCGCTCGAAGAGCTGGAGAAGGTTACCAGCGCCATCAACGGCAAGGCCCTGGCCTGCGACATTACCGACGACAACGCGCCAAAGCTGATTGCCGACTTTATTGACGAACATTTCGGCGGAATTGATCTGGTCATCCACAACGCTGGTATCACCCGGGACAAAACCCTGGGCAACATGCCGGAGCACTTCTGGGACATGACCATTGCCGTCAACCTGACGGCGGAAGAACACATCAACGAAACACTGAGCCAGCGGGCACTGCTGCGCGACAATGGCCGCATTGTCTGCATCTCCTCCATCAGCGGCATTGCCGGCAACTTCGGCCAGACCAATTACGCCACGGCGAAATGCGGCGTCATCGGTTATGTGGAGGCCATGGCAAAGCAACTGAAAAACGGCATCACCATCAACGCCGTGGCACCGGGGTTCATCGAAACCCAGATGACCGCCGCCATGCCGTTTACCATTCGCGAGGCCGGCCGGCGGATGAACAGCCTCTCTCAGGGCGGCCTGCCGGTGGATGTGGCGGAAACCATCGCCTGGTACTGCAGCCCGGCCTCCAACGGGGTGAACGGCAATGTCGTTCGAGTATGCGGGCAGTCGCTGATCGGAAAGTAAAAGCGGGCATAAAAAAAGGCCGATCCTCGTGGATCGGCCTTTTTGATATTCTGGTGGGTGGTACTGGGATCGAACCAGTGACCCTCGCCTTGTAAGGGCGATGCTC
>CBIHLH010000211.1:0-4521 GCA_966210405.1 uncultured Marinobacter sp. | reverse complement strand
GGGTGAAGTTTTCCTCGGCGAACGAGGGAACACTGAATGCCGTTGCCGCAGCGGCAACCGCGGCCAGCCAGGTTTTCCGGATTGTCATAGTGTAGGCTTCCGTTATTGTTGGTATGAAAACAGGGTTCTCACAGTCGCGACCATCATAACGTGCCGGGGAGGCGGCGCCAATCGGCCGCCCTCAATCCCGGCGTTTACACTTTGAACTGACCGACCAGATCCCGGAGATTCTCCCCCAGCCTGGCCAGCTCATGGCTCGCCTCGTTGGTCTGGGTCACCCCGGTATCACTGCGCTGAGCGGCATCCACAATGCGCACCACGTTCTGGTTGATCTCTTCCGCCACCTGGCTTTGCTGCTCGGCGGCGGTCGCGATCTGGGTCACCTGGTCGTGAATCTGGCCCACGGACTTTTCAATGGTCCGCAAGGAATCCGTGGCGTGGTTGATGCGCTCAACCGTTTCGGTGGACCGGGTACGGGACTGGTTCATGCGCTCCACGGCGGCCCGTGACTCAGTGACAAAACCACCGATCATGTCCCGGATCTGGTCCGCCGATTCGGCGCTGCGTTTGGCCAGTTGGCGCACTTCATCCGCCACCACCGAGAAGCCACGACCATGCTCGCCGGCCCGGGCTGCCTCGATGGCCGCATTCAGCGCCAGCAGATTGGTTTGCTCGGTGACCGCATGAATCACGTCCAGCACCTGCTGGATATCGTCGGACTTCTCCGCCAGGGCATCGATACTCCTGGCGCTTTCCTGGATCTCCTCGGAGAGCTGATTGACCGCGCCCTGGGCACTGGCAATGGTCTCGCCACCCTCACGCGCCATGCGGTCGGCATCCGAGGCGGCACCTTCCACCTCATTGGCGTTACCCGAGATCTGCTGGATCGTCGCCGCCATTTCATTGATCGCCGAGGCAATCTGATCGGTCTCCGACCCCTGCTCCTGAACCGAAGCGCGGGTTTCGTTGGCGACCCGGCTGAGCTCCTCCGCCGCCGACGCCAACTGGTCGGTGGTGGCACCCACCTCCCGCATGGTGTTCTGAATCTTCACCACAAAGGCGTTAAACCTGCGGCCCAGTTCCGAAAGTTCATCGGAGCCGTCTTCCGGCAACCGCTGACGCAGGTCGCCCTCACCATCGGCAATCTCCTGCATCATGTCACTGACGCCCTTGAGGGGTTTGGTCACCGTGCGACCAACAATCACGCCAATCAGCAGGGAAATCAGCACCACAACCGCCGTCACCAGCAAAATAAAGCCCAGGGCAGAGGCAATGTTCTTCTCGATCACCATCCGGGCCGCCGCCACTTCCTTTTTGATATCGGTCACATAGACGCCGGCGCCCATCATCCAGTCCCATCCGGGTATCAGGGTGGAATAGGACACCTTGGGTTCGTCCTTGCCGGAGGCTGGATTCAGCCATTCATAGCCATAAAAGCCATCGTCCTCGGCGACTTCGAACAGGTCACCTACCAGCTTGCGCAAGACTGGGTTACTACTCGGCCCTTCCTTGGATGGATCCGGAGCGTACGCCAGGTTATAGACATCCCGCGTGTAGGCAAAGACATAGTTCGTTTTCTCGAACCGGATTGACCGCAACCGCTCCGCAGCGGCCTCCTTGGCTTCCTCTTCGGTCATGTCCGGATCGTTCTTGGCCTCCAGAACCACGGCCTTGGCCGCATCAACCAGGTTTTTCAAACCGTCTTTACGGGCCTCAAGCAGGCTCTTTTCCAGGCGCTCAAGCTCGGCCTCGCCATTGGACTGGATCTGGCTCACGGTGATCCAGGCAATCGTTGCCGCCGTGATGACAACCGGCACCAGCACGGCGACCAGCAAGCGTGTTCGTATTTTCAGATTGCTCAGGACTCTCATGCACCGAACCTCAAAAGAAACATTCCTGAAGCGGATTATCCACGGACTGTCCCGATTGATCTGTTCCAGTTTGTTAAGGCGCGTAAATGGAGCGGCGATTTCCTGTACGCTCCGCCCATGCGACAGGGCCACGGGGTGCTCACAGGCTCAGGCTGAAAAGCCAATCCGTTGCAGGTTGACCGGCCGGTAATCCGGGTCCAACCGCCAGCGCTCCGCCACGGAGGGGTGAATAACCGTATCAACGTTTGCCGGTTTCAGGTTACGCACCAGTGGCGTTGAAAACCGGAAAATATGTCTCCGTGAGTTATGCAGCTTTGCCGCAGCGCTCGGATGAATCCCGGCGGGCAGATGTTCCTCGATATCCAGGCCGGCACGCCTGGCCTGTTGCACCATCCAGTCGAGGGCAATGTCAGACGCCATCAACCCCTGGCCGTCCGCCGGATAGCCACCGCCAATATCGCTGTGGGAACCGGCAAACCACACCTGTTCGAGATCCAGCCCGTCCCGGGGCTCCCACAAGGTGGGCTCAAAATCTTCCCGGCGCTCATCGATGGCCAGAGCATGGCGGGCCATGCGCACATTGCCGCCCAGCTTGGTGTCGTAAAACTCGTCCTTGCGATCAAACAGCCCCATCAGCGAAAACGGCACACCCAGCGCGCCCACCGTATCCCAGGCGCCCACAAACCGGATCGCCCGGGACTCATGGCTATGGGCATTGCGGAACGCCACCGACCGGGCTCCGGAGGGTTTCCAGGCGCTACCGGTCTTCTTGTAGTGTTCAAACGCCTGCTGGATCAGCCTCGCATCGGGCCGCTTGAGAATGCCGCAGTTATTGATCAGCCCGCACAGGGAGCGCACGGTGTAGGCGCCGCGGCTGAAGCCAAACAGGTAGATGTCGGTGCCGGGCGTGAAGTTCTGCACAATATAGCGGTAGGCATCCATGATGTTCTTGTGAATACCCTGCCCGGTGACCCCGCCAATCACCGCGTTGTGATAGGACCCGATGCCCCAGTCATAGAACACATGCTGGGGCTTGCCATCGGCCGCCAGGGGACGAATGGCCCGGGCCATTCTCAGAACGTTGGTGGGAACATCTTTCTGAAGGTCTTCTTCGGGACGGTTCCATGTGCCGTCGGCACAGATAACGAGGCGCTTTACCATGGCAGACTCCTTTGCCAATCAAATGGTCAGATCTCGGCCATAGTATAGCTCAGGGCCGGTCATCCGGCGGCGCGCCCTCATCACACTTCCGGCAGTCCAGCTCAACCCCCAGCATCGACTCCCTGCCTTCCGCCGTGGTCACCCACGGGCGGTTCACCCAGGGCGGCGTGTGGCGCACATGCTGGTTGTGGCCGCAGGCCAACCGGGCGACCCAGTGGTCTTCTTCGTCTTTGTGGTAGCCGGTAATGGGCTGTTTCAAGCAGCCTCCACAACGGGTCGGCGGCCACGCCAGGCGGACCAGGAATAAATTCCCAGGGCCACCCAGATCATGGCGAAGCTCAGCAGTTTTTCGCCACTCAGGGGCTCATTAAACACAAGCAGCGCAATGAGGAACTGCAGCGTCGGGTTGATGTACATCAGGAAGCCGACGGTCGCCAGCCGCAGCCGGCGGGCGGCCCCGGCGAAGGCGAGCAGCGGAATGGCCGTAACGATGCCGCTGGAGACCAGCAGCAGGGCGACGGGCAGGTCGCTGCCGAAATGCGAGGCGCCGGCGGCGCTGAGCGCGCCCAGCGTCAGCAGGCTGAGCGGCAACAGCAGCAAGGTTTCCACGAACAGGCCGGAGAGGCCGTCCAGCGCCACCTGCTTACGCATCAGGCCATAGGTGCCGAAGCTGAAGGCCAGCACCAGGGTGATCCAGGGCACCACCCCCAGCAGGAATAACTGGTAGAGAATGGCGAGTGTGGCCAGGGACACGGCCAGCACCTGCAACCGGGTGATGGTCTCCCGGAGCACCAGCATACCCAGGCCCACGTTTACCAGCGGGGTGAGGAAGTAGCCCAGGCTGGCCTGCAGTACGTGGCGGGTTTCCACAGCGTAGATGTACACGCCCCAGTTGATGGCGATGAACACCGCACAACCAAACACATAGCCGAGTTCTTTCGGGCGTGCCAGCGCAGCTCTGATCGGAGGCCAGCGCCTGAGCAGGGTGACCACCACGGCCAGGAACACGCAGGACCATATCACCCGGTGAATCAGCACCTCATAGGACGGCACGCCCGCAAAGAGCGCAAAATACAGGGGAAAACAGCCCCAGACGGTGTAGGCGCCAAGGCCATACAGGACGCCTTTGGTGGCTTCGGGCGTGGCGGTTTTCATAGCTTCCTCATTAACTGGTCCCTCAATCTAGCACAGGATCCACCTGGCGTACCTGTTCCACTATGGTCTTAATGGGCGCAGGGGTGTTCGGGTTTCCACCGGACCCGCGCTGTGATATCAAGGCGGATTGTCTCAACCCGGTACCCCCGTTATGGATGACGTAACACTCGTTCACATTGTGCTTGCCAATCTTGCCCTGCTGGCGGGCGCCTGCCTTCAGGGCGTCGCCGGTTACGGTATCGGTACGCTGGCGGCGCCTTTGCTGTTCCTGATCAGCCCGGTGCTGCTGCCGGCCCCGCTGATTCTCAATGCCGTGGTGCTCACCGTGCTGATG
>CBIHLH010000210.1:0-4549 GCA_966210405.1 uncultured Marinobacter sp. | reverse complement strand
CACCGTTCATCAAATTGGATGATGTAAGGCCAATCGCAGCTGCAGTGTTGGGGAACGAACCGCGCGACAGCGATTCTTCAACTGCAGTCTTGCCCGCTGAGATTTCGCCCAAAACGCGAGTGACTTGGGACCGTGCAACATAATCCTGATACTGCGGAATAGCGATAGCCGCCAAAATACCGATGATCGCCACAACGATCATCAATTCAATCAGGGTGAAACCCTTCTGAGCATGATTCATCTGAATGTTCTTCATTATTCGACCTCTGTGTTTGTCGTTGATCAACTCTTTCTGGCCCGGGCCCGGTGGAGTCGCGCTCCGTGGCCGGTGTTTTGAGCCTGACAGAAGCAAAGCACTGTCCATGCCAACCCTGAAAAGCCAGAAAATCCGGTCAGTAACCTGTGAATAATCAGACCACTGGAGCGCTTTGCGAACCGTGTCACAGAGCAGTAAACCAGCGTTTTTTCTGCCGGTGGGCGTCACTGGGTGACAATTTTTGTCACTGACTTTTCGCAGACCGCTGTGGTGATGCTGAAGATGGGGTCAGAAGAAGGCTTTCTTCTGACCCCGGAGTTCGACCGCCGAATGTATTGCCAAGGCATCCTTTCCAAACCTCCCCCATCCATCTAAACTCTCTTCAATTGACAAAACTCCGGTTTCAGCAACTTAGGCTGCATTTTTTACTTAATTTATGTCTACCAATAAAAGCAATATCACGCTCACCGGCCTGGCAAGGCGCTTTGTGGATGACGGGCTTCTGGATGAGGCGACGGCGAAAGACGCCTTCCTTCAGGCTTCGCAGAACCGCATTCCGCTGATCACTTATCTCACCCAGAACAACCTGGCGAACAGCTCCAAGCTGGCGTTCGCGGCGGCCATGGAGTTTGGCGTATCGGTACTGGATTTGTCCGCCTTTCTGCCGGAGATGATGCCGGAGAAGAGCGTCGACGAGAAACTGATTCGCAAACACAACGCGCTGCCGCTGTATAAGCGGGGCAACCGCCTGTTTGTTGCCATCTCCGACCCGACCAACCTGCAAGCCCTGGACGAGATCAAGTTCAATACCGGGCTGAGCACCGATGGTATTCTGGTGGACGACGCCAAGCTGCGGGAAGCCATCGACAAGTATCTGGAATCCCAGGACACCTCCATGGGGGACCTGGACGATTCAGACCTGGAGGGTGTTGAAACCGAGGGTGGCGAGCAGGAAGAGGAGGGTGCGGTTAACGTCAGCGAAGTGGATGATGCACCCATTGTTAAGTACGTCAACAAGATGCTGCTGGATGCGATACGTGGTGGCGCTTCGGATGTTCATTTCGAGCCCTATGAGAAGGTTTATCGGGTCCGGTACCGGACCGACGGTATTCTCAAGGAGGTCTCCCGCCCCAACATCAAGCTGGCGCCGAAAATCTCCGCCCGGGTGAAAATCATGGCGCAACTGGATATTTCCGAGCGACGGGTGCCCCAGGACGGGCGGATCAAGATGAAGCTGTCCAAAACCAAGGCCATCGATTTCCGGGTGAATACCCTGCCCACCCTGTGGGGTGAAAAAATCGTGCTCCGGATTCTGGACCCGAGCCAGGCCAAACTGGGCATTGATGTATTGGGTTACGAAGAAGATCAGAAAAAACTGTTTATGGATGCCCTGGCCCAGCCGCAAGGTATGATTCTAGTCACTGGCCCGACTGGTTCTGGCAAGACGGTCTCTCTGTACACCGGCCTGAACATTCTGAACACACCGGGCATTAACATCTCCACGGCGGAGGACCCTGCGGAAATCAACCTGGAAGGCATCAACCAGGTGAATGTGAATACCCGGGTGGGCCTGGGCTTCGCCGAAGCCCTGCGGGCTTTCCTGCGCCAGGATCCGGATGTGATCATGGTGGGTGAGATCCGGGATCTGGAAACCGCCAACATTGCGATCAAGGCAGCCCAGACCGGGCACCTGGTGCTCTCCACCCTGCACACCAACAGCGCGGCGGAAACCCTCACCCGGATGATGAACATGGGGGTGCCTTCCTTCAACATTGCCACCTCGGTAAGCCTGATCATTGCCCAGCGCCTTGGCCGGCGGCTTTGTAATGCCTGCAAACAAGCCTTTGATGTGCCAAAAGAGGTGCTGGTAGAGGAAGGGTTCACACCGGAACAAATTGAAACAGGCTTCACGTTGTACCGCCCCAAGGGCTGTGATAAATGCAATGGAGGATATAAAGGCCGCGTCGGTATTTACGAGGTGGTCAAGATAACCGACGAGCTGGCGAACATGATTATGGAAGAAGCCAGTTCCATCAAAATTGCAAAACAGGCTCAGGCAGAAGGCTTCCGTACTCTGCGGCAATCCGCTCTTCGCAAAGTGATTGAGGGGGTTACCAGCCTTGAGGAAGCCAACCGCGTGACGAAGGATTAAGCATGGCAGAAAAAGCGCAGAAGCTGGAATCGTACATCTGGGAAGGCAAGGACCGGAAGGGCAACAAATCCAAGGGTGAGCTTACCGGCTCCAACCTGGCGTTGGTGAAGGCCCAGCTTCGTAAGCAGGGCATCATTCCGGACAAGGTCAAGAAAAAGCCCAAACCGCTGTTTGGTGGCAGTAAGAAGATCACGCCCTTTGATATCGCGATGCTGACGCGCCAGCTTGCCACCATGATGAAGGCCGGGGTGCCGCTGGTTCAGAGTTTTGACATCGTGGCCGATGGCCTGGAGAACAAAGGCCTCCAGGAACTGGTGATGAGTATCCGGAATGATATCTCTTCCGGGACCAGCTTCGCCGGTGCGCTTCGCCGGCATCCGAAATACTTTGATGATCTGTACTGCAACCTGGTGGATTCCGGTGAAAAGGCCGGTGCGCTGGAGCAGATGCTGGATCGGATTGCGACTTATCTTGAGAAGACGGAACTTCTGAAGAAGAAAGTCAAAAAGGCAATGACTTATCCGATTGCCGTGGTGGTGGTGGCGATCATTGTGACGGCCATTCTTCTGGTGAAGGTCGTTCCCCAGTTCGAGAGCTTGTTCCAGGGCTTTGGCGCAGAATTACCAGTCTTCACACAGATGGTGGTTCATCTCTCCGAGTGGATGCAGAAATGGTGGTTTGTTGTTTTGCTTGGCATCGTTGGTACGATTTTCCTGTTCAAGGAAGCAAAACGCCGATCCCAGAAATTCTCGGACCTGGTTGATAAATACGTACTGAAGCTGCCCGTTATGGGCGAAATTCTCGACAAATCCGCCGTCGCCAAGTTTGGCCGTGTATTATCCACCACCTTTGCAGCCGGTGTCCCCTTGGTGGATGCCCTGGATTCGGTGGCAGGCGCGACCGGTAATGCCGTTTACCGGGATGCGATTGATCGCATAAAGAACGATGTTTCCAGTGGTACCCAGCTACAGGCCTCCATGCGCCAGCAGAATGTGTTTCCAGTGATGGCGGTGCAGCTCACGGCCATCGGTGAGGAATCCGGTAACCTCGACGAAATGCTGGCCAAGGTGGCGGAGCATTACGAAGCGGTGGTTGACGACATGGTGGACAACCTGACCGCGCTGATGGAGCCGATGATTATGGCGGTCCTGGGTGTGCTCGTGGGTGGTTTGATCATCGCCATGTACCTGCCGATCTTCCAGATGGGCCAGGTTGTTGGTTAGAGGCCTGAAAAGGGGTCATATTTTAAAGGTGGGGTCAGAAGGAAGCTTTCTTCTGACCCCGAGTTCGCCCGCCTGCTTCCCGGATCGTTGATGATTACTCTGGATACGTTTCTTGCCACTCCCTGGCTCCTCTACTTCACCGTCACCCTCGTCTCCCTCTGCATCGGCAGCTTCCTGAACGTTGTCATCCTCAGGCTGCCAAAGATGATGCAGCAGGACTGGCGCTGCCAGTGCGAGGAATTTCTGGAGGTGCCGGAGAAGCAACGCAAACAGGAGGATCGGATCACCCTTGCCAAACCAGCCTCCACCTGCCCCTCGTGCGGTCACGGCATCCGCGCCTGGGAAAACATCCCGGTGGTCAGCTACCTGGTGCTCCGGGGCCGGTGCGCCTCCTGCAAAACGCCGATTTCCGCGCGATACCCGGTGATCGAGGCCATCACCGCCCTGTTCTCCGTGATCACCCTGCTGCTGCTCGGGCCTACCGTGGCGGCGCTATGGGCACTGTTAATGGTGTGGAGCCTGATCGCGCTCACGGTCATCGATTTCGATACTCAACTGCTGCCAGACAGCATCACCCTGCCGCTGATGTGGCTGGGCCTGGTGCTGAACTATTTCGGCGTTTTTGTCGAGTTTGGCCAGGCCTTCTGGGGCGCCGTGGCCGGTTATCTGTCGCTCTGGTCGGTGTATTGGTTGTTCAAACTGGTCACTGGCAAGGAAGGCATGGGCCACGGCGATTTCAAGCTGCTGGCGGCTCTGGGCGCCTGGCTTGGCTGGCAGTTGCTGCCGGCGGTGATCCTGCTCTCGTCAGTAGTGGGTGCCGTGGTGGGTATCAGCCTGATGGTATTCCGCAAGCATGGCCGTGAGGTGCCCATTCCCTTCGGGCCCTACCTCGCTGCCGCCGGCTTGCTGTGCCTCTGG
>CBIHLH010000209.1:0-4562 GCA_966210405.1 uncultured Marinobacter sp. | reverse complement strand
CCGGACTGGCACCGTCTGCTGATCAACCGCAATACCGGCTTGTCTGAAGAGGAACAAGCGTTTGTCGATAATCAGTGCACCCAGGCCATCGCCATGTGCAACGCCTGGGATCTTGCGGTCGAACGGGCCGATTTGCCGAAGGAATTGTGGGACTTCCTGAAGAAGGAAGGGTTTTTCGGCATGATCATTCCGAAGGAATACGGCGGCCTGGAGTTCTCCGCCAAGGCTCAGACGGCGGTCCTGCAAAAACTGGCTGGTAACGAGATGCTGATGGTGTCCGTGGGGGTGCCCAACTCACTCGGCCCGGGCGAGCTGCTGGTCAAGTACGGCACCGAGGAGCAGAAAAAACATTACCTGCCGCGTCTGGCCGACGGCCGTGAAATTCCCTGCTTTGGTCTGACCGGGCCCAGGGCCGGATCGGATGCCACCTCGCTGCCGGACACCGGGATTGTCTGCAAGGGCAAGTTCAACGGCAAGGAAGTGGTTGGTATCCGGCTCAACTTCGAGAAGCGCTGGATTACCCTCGCGCCCATTGCCACCGTGATTGGCCTGGCGTTTCGCATGTTTGACCCCGACGGCCTGCTCGGTGAGCAGGACGACTACGGCATTACCTGTGCGCTGATCCCCCGGGACACCAAAGGCATGGAGATCGGGCGTCGCCACTGCCCCATCGGCACACCGTTCCTGAATGGCCCGATCAAGGGCAAGGACGTGTTCATTCCACTGGATTACATCATCGGTGGTCAGGAAATGGCGGGCCAGGGCTGGCGAATGCTGGTTGAATGCCTGTCGGTCGGTCGCTGCATCACGCTACCGTCCGGCGCGGCCGGGGCCGCTGCCTATTCCGTGGGTACTGCCGGCGGGTTCACCCGTATCCGTCGCCAGTTCAATACGCCGGTGGCGGATATGGAGGGCGTGCAGGAGCCCCTGGCGCGCATTGCCGCCAAGACCTACATCGCCCAATCGGCGGTGAATCACACCGCGAACATGATCGACAAGGGCGAGAAGCCCGCAGTGCCTTCGGCGATCCTAAAGTACCACCTGACCGAGTTCCAGCGCGGGGTCCTGACCGACGCCATGGACGTGCACGGGGGCAAAACCGTTACCCTCGGACCACGCAACTACCTGGGCATCGGCTTCAGTGGTGCGGCGGTGTCGATCACGGTGGAGGGTGCCAACATCATGACCCGCAGCCTGATGATCTTCGGCCAGGGCGCGATCCGCTGCCATCCTTACGTACTCCAGGAACTGGCCGCCAAGGACAATGACGATATTGAGGCCTTTGACGATGCTTTCTTTGGCCACGCCGGTCTGATCTTCGGCAATGCCGCCCGCGCCTTTACCCAGGCGCTCGGGCTGGGCCGTGCCGATGTGCCGTTCGACGGCGCCAGCGCCCGCTACGCCCAGGCGGTTTCCCGGTTCAGCGCGGCTTTCGGCCTGTGCGCCGATGCCGCGATGACGACTCTGGGCAGCGAGCTGAAGATGCGGGAACTGATTTCCGCGCGGCTCGGGGATATGCTGTCCAACCTGTATCTGGCCTCGATGGTGCTCAAGAACTGGCACGAATCGCAGCCGGTGGAAGGTGAGAAAGAGGTGATGGAATACAGCCTGGAGCTGTTATTGCACCGCACCGAGAATGCTCTCGACGAGTTCCTTCAGAACCTGCCGAATCGCGCCGTGGCGCTGGTGCTGCGTGCTACCACGATGCCGCTCGGCCGGCGCTGGGGGCAGCCCCACGATGACCTGGCCCGCAGCCTGGCCCGTGCCATCTCCACGGACACGCCGATCCGCCACAAGCTCATTGCCAGTGTCTGGACCTCCGATGATGAGGGCCCGGTGGAAAACCCGGTGGCCCGATACAATGGTCTGCTCAAGGATTACGACAAGGCCGAACAGCTCTACCGCAAGGCCAACAAGGCCTATGCCAAGGGCGAGCTGCCGATGACCGCACTGCACCCGGAGCAGCGGTTCGAGGCGGCACTGGAGGCGGGCATCTACACCAAGGAAGAGGCGGATTTCATGCGGCAGTATGAAGCTGTCGTGCTGGAGATGCTGACGGTGGATGATTTCCCGTTTGATGCGTTCGCCCGTAACAAGGACACGGTGATTGATCACAATCCCGCCTGACGGGAACAAGGAGTAGCCCGGGATGTGGTTGTCTGTTCTGGCTGTGAGTGTTGGCGCCGTTATCGGCGCCAACCTGAGGTGGTTGCTCGGGCTCTGGCTGAACGCCAGTTACCATGCCATACCCATTGGCACCCTGGTGGCCAACCTCGGCGGGGGCTGGCTGATTGGCCTGCTCATCGGCTATTTCAGCCACGGCACCAGCCTGGCGCCCGAATGGCGTCTGTTTGCCATTACCGGTCTGTGCGGCGCACTTACAACCTTTTCCACCTTTTCACTGGAGATGCTCGCGGCCCTGCAGGAGGGCAAATGGGGCATGGCCATCACCGGTATCCTGGCCCACGTGATCGGCTCTATCCTCATGACCGCGCTGGGAATTTACACCTTTGGGCTGGTTCGGGGCTGATGGGTATCAGTACCTATATGAATAATTAAATTTGCCCTTGGCAAGGTTTGGATTCAGGAGTACAGTGAGGGGCGTAGGAAAGATTCAGCAAAGCATTTCATGAATAAGACGTACCTCCGCAGTCAGTAGTGATCGTCCTGTTTTTGATTCCGCGAGTTCTGTATTTCCGCAAAACGTTGACCGCGCATCCATGTTGGTCGTGGCAGCAGATAATATGATTGATTTCAGGAAGTTTACGTATGTCTACTACTACCGGTACTGTTAAGTTCTTCAACGAAGCAAAAGGCTTTGGCTTTATCACTCGTGAAGGCGGCCCGGACGTTTTTGTTCACTACAGCGCTATTCAGGGCAGCGGTTTCAAGACTCTGGCAGAAGGCCAGCAGGTCGAGTTTACCGTTACCCAGGGCCAGAAAGGTCCTCAGGCGGAGAACGTTGTTGCCCTGTAATCCCTGAGGGATTCGGCAATAACCGCCAAAAAGGCAGCTTCGGCTGCCTTTTTTTATGACTGACGATAAACCTCTCATACCCCGAACGATTAAAGCCGCCTGGATTCTGTGTTGGGCCACCGTGCTCACCCTGATTCTGTTCCTGCCCATGACGACCGGGGGGCGGTCAATTCTTGCGGTTAAAGAGCAAAAATCTCCTCGTAAAACCGCATGGTACCTTCCCAGGAACGAGTGGCTGCCTCTTCGTCATAACCAATCGGAAGGCCGAACTCCTCGGCCACCTTGTCTGCGCCGGGGTTGGTGAACGAATGCAGCACTCCGGGGAAAGTGACCAGCTTCAGGTCCACTTTCGCATCCTGCATTTCCCTGACCAGGCTGGCGACCTGTTCGGATGGAACCATCTTGTCGGCACCACCGGTGTATACCTGGATCCGCGCCTTCACCATTCCGGGTTCAGCGGTAATCGGGCTGCCCAGGGCGCCATGGAAACTGACAACACCATCCAGGTCCACGCCCAGGCGGGCCATATTCAGAACCACGGCGCCGCCAAAACAGTAGCCCTGGGCGGCAATACGTGAAGCATCAACGCTGTCATGGTTTTGCAGGATCTCCATCGCCTTCATGAAGCGGGCCTTGACCTGGTCCATGTCTTTTGTGGCTTCCTGCATGAACTTCTGCGCCGTATCCGGGTGGTCCGTCTGTTTGCCGGAGCCATACATGTCCAGGGCGAATGCGGTGTAACCAGCCGCTGCCAGCCTTTCGGCCTGGTCTCGGGCAAAGTCGTTGTGGCCCCACCACTCATGGACCACAAGGATTCCCGGGCGTTTCTGTTCGAATTCATCATCCCAGGCCATGTAGCCGGTGAAGATGGTGTCACCAACCTTGTACTCGACGGTCTTGGTCTGCATCTCCGCCAATGCCTGTGTGCTTACGAGAGTGAGAGATAGTGCGGCGGCAGCCGCCGTTTTCAGACTGATCATGGTGATTCCTGCTCCTTTGGGGCGAATGGTTTGTGTTCCGGGTTTTACGCCGGGAACCGGTAAACCGATGCAATCCGTTGTCGAACCAGTATAGATCCTTTTGACTACACTTCACGCAGACACTCATAAATTGGCGGATGCGTTGGAGGCAGTGTATGAAAATCGGGGTACCGAAGGAGATCAAGAATCGCGAATACCGGGTGGGCATGACACCTGCAGCTGTTCATGAGCTTTGCGGCCACAACCACGAGGTATTTGTCGAAACCGGGGCCGGCGCTGCCATCGGATTTACCGATGACGACTACTGCCAGGCGGGAGCACAGATTCTGGATACGGCGAAGGACATCTTCGACACGGCCGAGTTGATCGTCAAAGTGAAAGAACCCCAGGCCGAAGAGCGTGCGATGCTGAGGCCGGATCATACCCTGTTCACTTATCTGCACCTGGCCCCGGACAAGGCGCAGACTGACGACCTGGTAAAGTCCGGAGCCACCTGCATTGCCTATGAAACTGTCACCGATCACGCCGGGCATCTTCCTCTGCTGGCTCCGATGTCGGAAGTAGCCGGCCGGATGTCGATTCAGGCCGGAGCACACTGTCTGGAAA
>CBIHLH010000208.1:0-4580 GCA_966210405.1 uncultured Marinobacter sp. | reverse complement strand
GCACTCTTGTAGAGACGCAAGTCGTGGAGCAGGTGTTCCAGGGCAACAAACTCGCCGGGCGGATGGGCACCACTTTTGACCTTGCTGCGGATGAGTTTGACCCAGTCCATCACCCGGGTATCGAACTGCTGATCCTTGCCCAGCGGGTAATACACCCGGCTTCGCCCTTCGATCATGCCGGGCAGGATGTCGTCAATGTCGGTAATCGGGAAGGCGTCGTCGAAGCCGAATCGTTCGATAGCCCCTTCCGGCCCCACCAGAAAGCCGTCCCAGAGTTCTTTCTCGGGGTTCCGCTCCTTGCAGAACAGCACCGACTCGCCGTGTTCACGGCCCGGAATCAACGCCAGCACGGCCTCGGGCTCGCCAAACCCGGTCAGGTACTGGAAATCACTGTCCTGGCGAAACGGGTGCAGCACGTCACGATTGCGCACCCGCTCCGGTGCCGCGGGAATAATGGCAATGCTGTCCGGGGCCATGCGCTCCATCAGTTTCCGACGGCGCTCGGCAAATTCCTTAACCGGTATCATGGAGGGCATAAGGTCTCCCGCAGTAGGCATAGGCGCCCCGCTCAGTGCAGGGTCGGTGATTCAGAGGCCGGCTTTTCCGGGGCATTGAACTCGGTGAACACCGCCAGGGCTCCGAGCCGGACATATTCGGTAATTTCCAGCAACTGCTGTTCGCTTTCATCATCCGCGTCTTCGTCATCCGACAGCTGGCTGATGGCCACCAGGTCTTCGATCAGTTCGCGGATTTCGTCCGGCGCCTGCCCCAGGAATTCCCCGGCGGCCAGGGCCATGCCTTCCAGAAAGCCCCGCACCCAGGACACCAGGGCCTCCAGGCGCTGCTCGATGGCGTAGTCATCATCCGGCAGCAAAGGGTGGAAACTCATGTCGGCGGATTTCAAGAACTCGAGGGTCTGTTCGTAGGCTCTGTTCATGAATGGCGCCAGATCCTCCGAATCGTCGGCGCCGCTTTCAGGCAACCCCATGTGCTCGCAGACCATCGTCAGCCATTCCGGCTCATTGATCCGGGCTCCTGCCGCCAGCCGGCCGCACAGCACACCGTGCAATTCAGAAGGATGACTGAAGGCCTTGTGGGCGGTAAATACGTTTGCCCAGCGCTCGAATTCGGCCGCGCGGGCCGCGCCGGAGGTGTCGGTTTCTGACATGAACCAGACGGATCCTGTGTTGCTGAGTGAAGGTTCTATCGTAGCATTCAGTGACGATCAAGACACGGTTTCCCTGCCCTGATCCGGAGCCACGGCGAACGACCAGCCGCCGAATGCTTGCAATTCAGATCGGCAAGAGACAATATGTTATAACATAACACTTAGCCGGAGCCCGCCGCCATGAAGTTATCCAGACCCAAACCTTCCCATCTCGCCCTCACCCTGCTGCTGCTGACACCTTCGGCCTCCCTGCTGGCTGCCGACGCCCTGGCCTCCCATGAACACGGTCACGGCACACTGCAGCTTGCGGTCAGCGGCAACCAGGTTGAGCTGTTACTGCGATCGCCGGCCTACAACCTGCTGGGGTTTGAGCACGCAGCCAGCACCGAGGCAGAACGGCAAATCCGTGATCGCGTCATGACGTGGCTGACACAAACGCCCCTGGTCAACACGCCGGATCAGGCATGCGAAATACACACCAGTAAGTCCCATCAGGACAACGGCAAGGCCAGCCACAATCATCAGGACGAGGGCGAACACCACGACGAGAGCGGGGCCGGGCATTCAGACATCGAAATCAGCCAGACGCTGACCTGCCAGGGCCTCGGCGATGACCCGGAACTCGGCACCCCCCTGCCGGAACGATTTCCGGAACTGGAACACCTGGATATTGAATGGCTCAGCGCCGCTGGTCAGGGCGCCATCCGGCTGGAGCACGGCCAGGCGACATTCCACCTGGCACACTGAATTGACACCAGCTTACTCCTGATATGGCTCCACACTCCGGGCTGCCATGGCATAGGAAGCGGCACCCACGTCAGTCTCAGTACGGCTGATGACCAGCTTCCCTTCGATCCAGACCGGATCGTACAGAGCCTCCAGAGTGAATCCCGGCTCGTAGGTGACGTGGATAATCTGATTCGGAGGTGGCGGCGGCACATGGATACAGGCACCGTAGTAAGGTACCAGGAAAAACTCCAGAATGCGCATGTCCGCCGTGGTCTTCAGGGGAACCACAAATCCGGGAATGCGGCCCTCGACATTGGCCATCTCCGGCACCACTCGGCCAGTCATGATTTCATCGGGCAATAACGCCGGCCCGTCGCCCTGGTGTTCAACTTCTGGCATATTTTCCAGCAGCGCCAGATCTTCAGCGGGCATCAGTTCCAGCCAGTCAAGCTCACGGACCTCCGCCCGTCCGGGGGCAGCCACCAGGAGCATGGCAACCAGGGCCAGGGACAACAGCGTGGGCGACAACGCCCGTGAAACAACCATCTTCATCGGTTCAGGCACTCCTGAGTGTCAGGTTCCGGAAAAACGTCATCATACACCGGGTAAGCCGTCATCAACATGACCAGCCAGACAGATTCAGCCGCCACGGATTCCGGCGATCATTCGATCGCCGTGCAGAGTCACAGCCTCGGTTTCCGCTGGCAACAACGCCAGCGCGCCTTGTCGTTTCCCGATGTCACACTGAACCAGGGCGAGCACCTGTTCATTCATGGCGCCAGTGGCACTGGCAAAAGCACCCTGCTCAGCCTGCTCGCAGGCATGCTGCAACCGGCCAGCGGGCAGGTACGCCTGCTTGGAACCGACCTGAACCCGCTCAGCGCCGGGGCCCGGGACCGATTCCGGGCCGACTATATCGGCGTTATTTTCCAGCAATTCAACCTGGTGCCCTACCTCAGCGCGCTGGCCAACGTCACCCTGCCGTGCCAGTTATCAATGCCGCGCAGGGCCGCTGCGGAACCCGACCCGGAACAGGAAGCCCAGCACCTGCTCACGGCCCTGGCCATCCCGGACGATCACTGGCACCAAAAGCCCGGCCGCCTGAGCATTGGCCAGCAACAGCGGGTCGCCGCCGCGCGGGCGTTGATCGGGGCACCCAGGCTGATCCTGGCCGACGAACCCACCTCGGCGCTGGACACCGGCAACCGGGACCGGTTTCTTGAGCTCCTGCTCACCCTGGCACACAGGCGCAACACCTCGGTGCTGTTCGTCAGCCATGATCCGTCGCTGGCCCGGCATTTTCACCAGCAGATCGAACTGGAGGGCCCCGCGACATGAAGATACATCTGGCGCTGTCCCTGGCCCTGCACAGCCTCTGGCACCGAAAAAAAGTCCTGGCCCTGGTCTGCCTGACCCTCACCCTCAGCGTTACCCTGCTGCTGGGCATCCAGTACCTGCGCACCGAGGTGAAACAGTCCTTTACCAGCACCATCAGCGGCACCGACCTGATCGTCGGCGCCCGCAGCGGGCAGTTGAACCTGTTGCTTTACTCCGTGTTCCATATCGGTGACGCCACCAACAATATTCGCTGGTCCACGGTGACGGACCTGCAAACGGACCCCCGCATCGACTGGCTCATTCCGATCTCCCTCGGAGACAGCTATCAGGGCTACCGGGTCGTCGGCACCAGCCTGGCGTTCGCCGAACACTTTCGTTATGGCTCGGGCGTGCCACTGACCCTGGCCGACGGCCAATGGTTTGAGGGCGTCTTCGACGTGGTGCTCGGCGCTGGCGTGGCCCGGGCGCTCAACCATAACACCGGGGATCGGATAGTCCTGTCTCACGGTGGTGGCCGCACCAGTTTTTCCAACCACGACGACACCCCCTTTACCGTGACCGGCATACTGGCGGCCACGGGGACACCGGTGGATCAGGCGGTCTACATCAGCCTTGGCGGCATGGAGGCCATGCATGTGGGCTGGGAATCCGGGGTCGCCCTACCCGGCAGGACACTGACACCGGAACAGGCCAAAGGCCGAACCTTTACTCCTGAGGCCATTACGGCCGCGTTTGTCGGGTTGGAACGCCCGATTCTTACTTTCCAGTTGCAGCGGGAGATTAACCAGTATGCCGCCGAGCCCCTGTCAGCCATTCTCCCCGGAGTTGCCCTCAGCGAACTGTGGCGCCTGATGGGACAGTTCGAGCGGGCGCTGCTGGGCATTACCGGCTTTGTGGTGGTCACCAGCCTGATCGGCCTGATCGCGGTGTTACTTACCCTCCAGGCCCAACGCGCCCATGAAATTGCCATACTCCGGGCCACCGGCGCCTCACCAGCGCTGATCGCCTCCCTCTATGTGATCGAGTGCCTCGCGCTGTCGCTGACCGCCTGCATTCTGGCCCTGGCCCTCAGCGCCCTCGGCCTGTCACTGCTGGGGCCCTGGCTGCTGGCGCACTATGGCCTGGATATCCACCTGCGGGCTCTCAATGGCACCGAGTGGGGTTTACTGGCGGCAGTTCCGCTGTGCGCCATAGCCGTGGCCCTGATTCCGGCGCTCAGCACCTGGCGCCAGAGCCGCGCCCTCGGATTTGGCGAGGCCAGTGATCAGTGACGGACATCACGCCTGGCCATGTTTCAGTCAGGTAGTTGGCATTAAGGCTACCATGATTGGATGCTATTGGAATT
>CBIHLH010000207.1:0-4676 GCA_966210405.1 uncultured Marinobacter sp. | reverse complement strand
GTTGGCAAACAGGGCGATGGTGGCGACGGTGGCGACGGCGATGATCAGCGCCGCCAGCACCACCCGTACGTCCCGCTCCCGCCAGTCCCGGCGGACAGACATCAGTTTCTTTGCGGCGGCCATCAGTGTGCCAGCTCCCGGCCCGCTTCCGGCTCTGTCAGCACACCGGCCTCGATGTTGAACTGCCGGCCACAGCGCGCCGCCAGGTGTTCGTCATGGGTCACCATCACCAACGTGGTGCCCTG
Source organism: uncultured Marinobacter sp. (assembly GCA_966210405.1). GTDB lineage: Bacteria > Pseudomonadota > Gammaproteobacteria > Pseudomonadales > Oleiphilaceae > Marinobacter. The sequence goes on along the minus strand of CBIHLH010000207.1, from coordinate 4,431 downwards.
TTCCCGGTTCAGTGCCATCAGCAAGTCAGACACGGCCTGACCGGTGCGGTTGTCCAGGTTGCCGGTGGGTTCATCGGCAAACAGCACCAGGGGTTCGGAGGCAAAGGCCCGGGCAATGGCAACACGCTGTTGCTCACCACCGGAGAGCTGGCGAGGCGTGTGGTACAGTCGTTCACCCAGGCCCACTCGCTCCAGCAGCTCCCGGGCACGCTGTTCCGGAGTTTCCATGCCGGCCAGCTCCAGTGGCAGCATAACGTTCTCCAGGGCGGTGAGTGCCGGCAGAAGCTGAAAAGACTGGAACACGAAACCCACCCGGTGGGCCCGCAGCCGGGCACGCTCGTCTTCACTCAGGGCACTGATGACGGCACCATCCAGCTCAACGGTGCCGTCACTTGGCGTATCCAGGCCGGCCAGCAGGCCCAGCAAGGTGGTTTTGCCGGAGCCGGAGCGACCAACGATGGCTACGGACTCTCCCCGATTGATTTCGAGATTGACCCCCTGCAAGATCGTGAGCGTATCGGTTTCCAGGCGGACCCGGTGGGTGAGATCCACCACGCGCAGCATCGGGCTCTGGGGTTCGGCGTTGGGGTTGGTCATCTGGTTCACGGAATCTCCCGGTCCTGGGTTTTGTCACTGAATAGAGAAAAGGTCATCAGAGTGTCTATGGATACGGCAAGGCGGTACGTCAGATCAATCCTTTTTCCACTGATTCTGTTGCTGGCCGGGCCGGCACTGGCCAGCCAGAGCACACTGCTGGTGGTTGGCGACAGCCTCAGCGCCGCCCACGGCGTACCCACGGAATCGGCCTGGGTTGAGCTACTGCGGGAGCGGCTGCAACGCCAGGGGCTAACCCAGTGGCAGGTTATAAACGCCAGCATCGGCGGTGAAACCACCGATGGCGGCCTGCGCCGGTTGCCGGAACTGCTCCGGGAAAACGACCCGGGCGTGGTGATTATCGAACTGGGCGGCAACGACGGCCTGCGCGGTTTCCCGCCGAAAGTGATCAAAGCCAACCTGGCGGCCATGATTGAACGGGTCCAGGATTCCGGGGCCCGCGTGGTGCTTGTGGGCATGCAAATTCCCCCGAACTACGGCCCCCGGTACACGAGTATGTTCGCCGACATCTACCCGAGTCTTTCGGACCGGTACGATACCGCACTGGTTCCCTTCTTTTTACAGGGCGTCTATAACAAGGACGGCCTGATGCAGGACGACGGCATCCACCCAACGGCAAAGGCTCAGCCGACACTGCTCGACAACGTCTGGCCGGCGCTCCGGCCTCTGCTGCAACAGCCGGTGCCTCAGAGCACGGCGTCCAGAAAGGCAACGGCCCGACGTTCAGACCAGTAGTAGCCATCCGGCGCACGCTCCACAAAGCCCACATGCCCGCCCCACTGAGGGGCTTCCAGGCGTACATGGTCGCCGAGCATCTGGGGTGACTCGGGAAAGCAGCGAGGCGACAGGAACGGATCGTCGGCGGCGTTGACCATCAGCGCAGGCACACGAATGTCCTTCAGCCGGAACAGCGCCGAGCACTCGGCCCAGTAGTGTTCAGCATCCCGAAAACCGTGCAGTGGCGCGGTGTAGCGATCGTCAAACTGGTGAAAGCTGCGGATCGACTCGAAGCCGGAGACGTCGATCAGATCGGGAAACCGCCTGGCCTTCTCCCGCATCTTGACATGCAGGTCCCGGAGGAAGCGCTGCATGTAGATCTTCCGGCTCGGGCGGGCCAGGACATCGGCGCTGCCGGCCAGGTCACAAGGCACGGAATAGGTCACGGCGCCACAGATCCGGCTATTGACCCGCTCGCCCTGCTCCGCCAGGTATAACAGGGTGAGATTGCCCCCCATGCTGAACCCCGAGAGGAAAACGTTCTGGTAGTGATTACCCGCGATACCGTGGTTAATCACCTGCCCCAGGTCACCGGTGGCGCCGCTGTGATAGAACCGGGGCTGGCGATTCATGACCCCGCCACAGGATCGGAAATTCCAGGCCAGCACATCCCAGCCCCGGGCCAGCAGCGCCCGGGCCAGGCCCAGCACATACGGTCTGCGGCTGTGGCCTTCCAGGCCATGGGAAATCACCGCCAGCCGGGTACTGCCCTGCCGGTACCAGTCAAGGTGCAGTTCGTCATCGTCCGGCGTGGGCAACACTTCCCGCTCCGGCTCGAGGGTATCCACCTTGCGGAACAGGGTTGGCCACACGGACTGAACGTGGCCGTTGCGCAGCCAGCGCGGCGGTCGGTATCGGAGTGTGTCGCTGTCGTACAATGTTTAGCCTTTCATTTCAGGGGCTTGACCCCATAAATCAAAGCGCTTACTATGCGCGCCTCTGACTGACGTTCCCCGATAGCTCAGTTGGTAGAGCAACGGACTGTTAATCCGTTTGTCGCTGGTTCGAGCCCAGCTCGGGGAGCCACTTATTCCAAAATGCCGCTGTGTCGTGAGACGCAGCGGCATTTTTCGTTCAGCCTCAGAAAATGGCTTTCCGCTGCATGAACTCCGTCAATACCCGGTACAGTGTGAAGCCGTCCCCGGCACCGATCATTTCCCGGATGGAGTGCATGCCAAACTGCGGCACACCGATATCCAGCGTGGTCACGCCCAGGTTGGCCGCCGTCAGCGGGCCGATGGTGCTGCCACAGCCCATATCACTGCGCACCGAGAACGTCTGGTGCGGCAACCCCAGTTCATCACTGATGTGCCGGTACACCGCCGCCGACCGGCTGTTGGTGGCGTAACGCTGATTGTGATTCACCTTGATCACCGGGCCCTGGTTCAGGATCGGGCCATGGTTCTCATCGTGCCGGTCGATGTAATTGGGATGCACGCCGTGGGCGTTGTCTGCCGACACCATCATGGAATGGGCGACGGCCCGGGCCTTGCCGGCACCGCACCAGCGCTCCAGCACCGCTGACAGGAACGGCCCCTGGGCGCCTTCGGCGGAGATGCTGCCAACTTCTTCGTGATCATTACAGACCAGCAACGCGGCTTCATCGCCAGACGCGCTCAACAGTGCCTGCAGGCCAATATAGCAACTGAGCAGGTTGTCCAGGCGGGCGGAGGCAATAAACTCCTCCCGAAGCCCGACAAACGAGGCCGCCTGGGCATCGTAGAAACTCAGCTCATAGCCCAGCACTTTGCGCACCTTCAGGCCCGACTCGGCGGCGATCTGCTCGCTCAGGACATCGGTAAACCGGGTGCTGTCGTTGTCCGGTACCTGCATCATCACCGGCGGTAAATCGGTCTGGGCGTTCACTGTGCGATTGCTGTTGGCTTCCCGGTCCAGATGAATTGCCAGGCTGGGAATAAACGCCACGGGTTTACGGAAGTCCACCAGCGTGTCGCGCACGGTGCCGTCTTCATCCTGCACCGTGACCCGACCCGCCAGTGACAGGTCCCGGTCAAACCACGGGTTGAGCAGTACCCCCCCGTAAACTTCCACGCCCAACTGGAAGAAGCCTTTGCGGCGCAGTTCCGGGTTTGGCTTCACCTTCAGGCAGGGGCTGTCGGTGTGAGCCCCCACCATCCGGATGCCGGCGGTGGTCACATCTCGCTGACCGGTCCGGAACGCGACAATGGAGGAGCCGTTGCGGATCACGTAGTAGCCCCGGTTGGCCGCCAGTGACCAGTCTTCCCGCTCGTCCAGCGCTTCGAAACCGGCGGCATCCAGCCGTTTCTTCATGGTAGCCACCCCGTGCCAGGGCGTGGGCGATGCATCCAGAAAGGTCAACAGATCTTTGTTAAATTCAGCGTGTTCCATGATGTCCCTGATTGAATGATAATAGCCGCCGTAGTATGGCATGAAGCCGCAGAGCCTCATACCGGGGCAACGGACATTGCGTACTCGCTCACCACCCACCGCCAGAACCGGGAGCCCATCGTGCCCGCACCCAGATTTATCGACATCGAATACTGCCAGACCGACGACGCCCTGTTCCCCGTGGCCATGGCCTGGTCGTTGGCCGATGGCCGGATGAAAACCGTGGTCATTGCCCCCGAGGACGACTGGCTGCCAGACGACGGTGACCTGGGCGATTTCGACCTGCTGTACCTGGAAGAACAGGGCGTTCCGCTGATTGAGCTGGTTCACGAGCTGCACCAGGATTTGCCCGACCAGACCGTCTACGTGGATGGCCTGGATCCGGATGAACTGTTGGTGGACCTGATCTTCAGTGGCGTTGGCCAGGACACGCCGTTTGAAATTGCGCCCATCACCGAACTGATTCCCCGCCTGGATCGTGACAGCCTGGAAGACCGCCGCCGCCAGCTCATGATTGAAGAAGGCCTGGAACCGCAACTGCCGGAAAACGGCGTTTATGCCCTGCTCTTGCTGGCCCGGGAGGAAGGCCTGCTCGACGAAGACTGACCAAGGGGCGCCAGCCGGCACAGGGAAGTGTGACATGGGTCGACGTAACAAACGGTTACACAA
>CBIHLH010000206.1:0-4694 GCA_966210405.1 uncultured Marinobacter sp. | reverse complement strand
CGAGGACATGCCCCGCGAAAGCAACCGGATCACCCTCAACAACGAGGTCAGGGACGCCCATGGCATGCCGGTCGCGAATGTGCACTATGACGACCACACCAACGATGTTGCCATGCGAGAACACGCGTTCAAGAGGGGCGAGGCTATTTACAACGCCGTCGGTGCCCTGGAAACCATCCGTACACCGCCATACCCTTCGACCCACAATCTGGGGTCCTGCCGGATGAGCGAAAAAGCGGAAGATGGCGTGTGCAATGGCGTTGGCCAGACCCACGATATCCCTAACCTGTTCATCTCCGATGGCAGCCAGTTCACCACATCCGCGGCGGAAAACCCGACGCTAACCATTGTCGCCCTGGCGCTTCGTCAGGCCGACAATCTCGGCAAAATGCTCAAAGCGGGGGCGGCGTAAACCGGCCCTCTCGCCGCAGCTCGCCAACCCATTTAAAGGAGAACATTAATGAGCTTTACCGGTGAGAACCATCCGGGTGTAAAACCCCCAACGCGGGAGTCGGAAGGGTTCCGGCTGAACCACACGATGTTGCGCACCCGGGACCCGGAGAAATCCCTTGCCTTTTACACCCACGTGCTGGGAATGACCGTCCTTCGACGGCTGGATTTCGAGGAAATGCAGTTCTCGCTGTACTTTCTGACGCGGCTGGCGCCAGAGCATTCCGTTCCGGAGGACCAGGGCAAACGGACCGTCTGGACCTTCAGCCAGACCGGCATTCTCGAGCTGACTCACAACTGGGGCACGGAAAACCAGGCTGACTTTGCTTACCATGACGGCAATGCCCAGCCTCAGGGGTTTGGTCATATCTGCATATCAGTGCCGGATCTCGACGAAGCCATCGCATGGTTTGACAAGAATGACGTGACTTACGTCAAACGCCCTGAACAGGGTAAAATGCGTGACGTCGCGTTCATCAAGGACGTGGATGGCTACTGGATCGAAATCGTGGAGGCTCGCCGGCTCGGCAATCTGGGCGACTGACCTCCCGAACCGAGGGAGTTTCGCTTGAAGCCACTGATACTCGCCGTGCTGGCTCTGACTGTCCTCACCGGCTGTCAGGAGTCACCCACCGGTCGCAACCGGCTGGCGCTGGTTCCCGATACTGTCCTGACCGATATGGGGCAGCAGAGTTTTGAGCAAATGAAACAGCAGAATCCCGTCATCACCCAGCCCGGCGTCAACCAGTTGGTGCAATGCATCACCCGGGAACTGGTGACGGCTGCCGCAACACAGTATCCCGATGCCCCGATGCCGGATTCCTGGGAGGTTGTTGTGTTCGACAACGCCACGCCCAACGCCTTCGCCTTGCCGGGTGGCAAAATCGGCGTCCATACCGGGTTGCTCAGGGTAGCCGACAACGAGGCCCAACTGGCGGCAGTGATTGGCCATGAAATCGCCCACGTTCTGGCCGGCCACGGCAATGAGCGACTGACCCAGCAACTGGGCCTGGAGGCGGGCATGATGCTGATTGGCCTGTTCACCGAAAGCGAAATCGCCGAAGACCAGATTCAACAGGCCCTGGGCATTGGCGCGCAGTTGGGCCTTACCCTGCCCTTCAGCCGCGCCCATGAGGAAGAGGCAGACCTGATGGGCCTGAGTATCATGGCCAGGGCCGGCTTTGAGCCGGGCCAGAGTGTGCGCTTATGGCAGAACATGGCCCAGGCCTCCGGCGCCCAGCCCCTGGAGTTTCTCTCCACCCATCCGAATCACGACAGCCGTATTGATTCACTCCAGCGCCGGATGGACGCGGCCAACGAACTGTTTGCACAGGCGCAGCCGGCGAGTTGCGGGGGCTGAGCAGCCGCTAATCGTATAACCCGTGCAGGTAGCGCAGCCCCGATAACTGCGCCATCTGGCCACGAATCCAGCTCACCCGCTGCCAGACATAGGCCGACGGATCGGCCGCGCTCAATACCCGCGGATTGGGCAGTACCGCTGCCAACCGGGCGGACTGGCCCGGGGACAGTTCGCTGGCGCCGACACCAAAATACGCCTGGCTCGCCGCTTCCACGCCGTAGATCCCCGGCCCGAACTCGGCAATGTTCAGATACACCTCCATGATGCGCCGCTTTGGCCAGACGACGTCCATGGTCACCGCCAGTGCGGCCTCCAGGGCCTTGCGTACGAAGCTCCGATCGTTCCAGAGAAACAGGTTCTTGACCGTCTGCTGGGTAATGGTACTGGCCCCTCTCAACCCCTCACCGGCCCGGTACTCCGTCAGCGCCTTGGCAATAGCCTCAACATCAACGCCCCAATGGTAGGGAAAGCGCTGGTCTTCGCTGGCAACGACCGCCAGGGGCATCCACGGCGAGATTTCGGCCAGCGCCACCCATTCCTGCCGCAGTTCCGAGCCCGGATGGGCGATGACATGCCCCACCATGAACGCCGAGGTGGGCGGGTTCACAAACCGAAACAGCAACAAGAGGGAAACCAACAACAACGCCGCACCTGCCAGCGTCCAGGCCAGTGCGCGCAGGGTTTTTTTCAACAAGGATTTACCAGCCACAGCCCCACCATTGATCAGAGTTGACTATCATCAATATCAGGCGGCCAGTATGTCGTGGTTCCGGTCCTGTTTGAATTACAGCTGGTTCAGGCTGTCATACCTTATCAGGCCACAGGTAACACCAGACCGACAACAATCGAGGCACTGCCCATGGTGGAGCGTTTGCCATGCCCGGATGGCCTCCGGCTACTGCTTACTCCCAACCGCTCCCTGAGCTGGCGCGGCAATGTCGGGGTCTGGCTGTGCCTGTTTGCCCTCTCGGCCGCCATTGCCACGGGCTTCAGTCTGGCGGGTGCCTGGGTTATCGTTCCCTTTGCCGGACTGGAACTGATTGCACTGGCAGCCGGCGTTTACCTGACCGCCCGGGCCTGCCAGCGCCAGGAAGTGCTGTCCGTCGAAGGTGACGACATTCATCTGGCCAAAGGCCGACTCCGGAAACAGGAGGAATGGACCCTGCCCAGGCGTTATGCCTGCCTGAAAATCGACCGGCCCGCTCACCCTTTCACCCCTCCCCGCCTTGCCCTGGCCTACCGGGGCAATGAAGTGTCACTGGGCACATTCCTGAATATGGAAGATACCGAACAGCTCATTGCCCTACTGGAGAACAAAGGCCTGCTGATCGAACGCAAAGAGCCCGATGCGGACATCGGGCTCTGGTTCTGAACCATTGGCTGCGGTGTCGCTGCCAGCGCTTACTGGTAGTTGGCCACGATCCGGTCAATTTCCCCGGCTTTGCGGGCCTCATCCAGCGCCTGTTGCAAATCCGCCACAATCGCCGGGTCCGTGTTCGTGCTGAACGCCAGGTACATCGGGGTTTCGCGGAACACCAGCACCGGTTTCAGGCCGGTGATGTCGTGCTCTTCCTTGGCCATCAGGGGGCCCACCAGGCCATCGGTCACCCATAAATCCGCCTGCCCGAGCGTCAGGCGCCGGGCATTGACGTCGCTCGACATCCCCATCACCACGCTAAACCCCTGATCCACCAGATAGTCGGACATAACATCGCCCTTATAGCCGGCGATACTTAACCCCTTGGCGTCTTCCAGGGATTCCAGGGTAATGTCGGAATCCGGCGCGGCAAACAAGGTCCATTTGATGGACGCCAGAGGCCCCACCCACTGGAACTGACTTTCACGCTCGTCGGTCCGGGCGGTGCAGAACAAGCCGTGGTTTTCGCGGCCCTGAACCCAGTTGTAGGCGTAACTCCAGGCCCGCATTTTCATCACGTAATCGTAATCCACCCGGGCCAGCATGGCCTTGACCATGTCTGTACAAATGCCGGTGATGTCATCTTCATTGTGGGCAAACCCTTTGCCCGTGGTGGATGCGTTATAGGGAGGGTAATTCTCGGTAAAAATATAAAGACGTTCCGCGGCCGTGGCCATGGACGCAAGCGCGGCCAGCACCAGCGCCAACATCCCCGATTTTGCGCCTTTCAATACCATTCTTGCCGTTGAAGCGGTCTGCTTAGACATTTTCGTGTCCTTGACGGTTCTGTTAAAGGTGTTCAGGGCAGCCCCAAATCGATCAAAATACATGCATGCAAAAGTTATATTCTGGCTTAAAAAGCCAATGGTTCTGAGCGATTCTGCCAACCCATCTATCATTACGTGTCTCGCAGGAAAAGTCAGTGACAAAAAGTATCTGAATTTACGAACCCGCTGTTCATTCGGGTCACACCAGGCCAGCCGTCAGACCGGGTCGCCTTCCCGGTGACCCGGTCTGATCACGGTGGGGCCGATAACAGTCAGGCAACGGGGCCGGCAGACCACGCTCATTGGGGTCTTGCCCGCTTCGTCGCCATCGGCGGTAATGGTTTTGGGTTTTCGGGTTTCAATACGACAGTGCTGCCCCTTGAGATGGATCATGGTACTGGTGCGTGTGGGTGACTTGCCGGTCAGGCGAACCATCACAAAGGTCAGTAGCAGCTGAATCAGCGGGCGGGGCTTGACCGCGATAACATCCAACTGGCCATCGTTGATCGTGGCGCCCGGAATTTCATTGCCTCCTCCGAAGAATGCACCGCTGGACACCGCGATGGTCAGCCAGCGCGACATCCTCCACGTGCAGTCGCCGGTCGAGGCCCTGCTCCCGGGGTTCGTCCGCGGGCCCGTCGCGATCGTGTTGGACGGGAGCAGGTTCCGGGGCCTGCTCACCCGGAGCGGCATGCTGAAG
>CBIHLH010000205.1:0-4737 GCA_966210405.1 uncultured Marinobacter sp. | reverse complement strand
TTGAGAAAATCCGGGTTGGTGATTTTCTCCTCCGATTCAAAAAACGCGAGCTGGAGGTCAATAGGCTTTGCCTCTGAGAACGTTGTCGGTACCTGGCTCACCATCATGTTCAGGTCACTGACCACCGTTACCCGGCTGCCCTCACCCAGCTCACCCTCTATACGCCATTGGCCGGCCATGGGATCGGTGATGGTGATCAGGTCATAACCGCTCTCCCGGGCCCAGCGGACATTCGCCGGAAGGTCGTTCAGGGTCGTGGTGGTGCCATCGGGGCGCACCAGCGCCAGTTCCCGGGAAGCCCGGGTTTCATCGCGCCCCCAGAAAATCAGGGCGGTAAATTCCCGGACGCCGGAATCCACCTGGAAGCCGTTGCCCTCGATCGGGATCTGCGCCTGCGGCACCGCCGAGTTCAGGGCATCCGCGAAAGCGATGCTGAGCGCATCAGCAGTGCCTGCTATCCGGAAACTGCCACCGGTTGTCTCCGCCAGGGTTTCCAGAAAACCGGCATCGGCCTCGGATGACAGCGCCACCGGATGAACGGTGGCGCCCTGTGCCGCCAGATCCGTCACCAGCGACTTCAGAATGCGGGTTTCCTCGGCCTGATTGACCCCGGCGTCGTTGGAAATGTCGACCTTGCCGTCAGTCAGCAGGATAAAGTGCGTGTTGGCCAGGCTTCCGCCGGAGAGATACGGATCACTGGCCACCTCGAGGGCCTTGCCCAGATTGGTGCGCAGCGCCACCGAATTGATCGCCTCGGAGCGTTCGATAGCGGTTGCTCGCCAGTCGTCCGTCACTTTGCCATGGGGGACGAGCATGTTGACATACTGGCCGAAGGTCCACAGCCCCGCCGTGCTGCCTTCAGGCAGCATTCTCGCCAGCAGCCGCACCGCCGGTCGGCGGAGGTTGTCCGGGTCGTTCGCCCTCATGGACCCGGAAATATCCACGATAATCCGGACATCCGGCGTCTCTGGCATTGCCAGCTCCGCGGGCGCCTCTTCGGCCACACCCAGGGGCGCCAGCAACGCCGCCAGCAGCCCAAAGGCAAGGTGTCTGAGGATTCTGATCATGGGGAGATGCATCCGCCTGTCCCGGTAGGTTTGCCGTTACCGCCGTACCAGGCGATAGCGGACCAGGTCGAGAATCCATACCAGCAGCATCACCAGGCCAGCCAACCCGAGGTTGAACAGTGCCCTGCCGGCCGCCTCGGTATTGCCGAGAATCAGCTCATAGCCGCCAAACAGCCAGGCGGGAACCCACCAACCAGCGACTTCCGCGGACTCCACCGGCGTCAGCAGAAGCGCCACCAGGGCCGCAAGCAACAGCGTTCTCAAGCCATACAGAGGGAGGAAGCGGAACAGCCGCTTCATCAGATAAAAAAACACCACAAAGGCGATAGCGTAGGCCGTCCAGAAAATGCCGTAGGCCAGTTGTGCGTCAGTATCAATCATTACAAAACCCAGTGAATGATGTGTTCTTCCCAGTCCTGTTCGGGCACCCGTGCCTCGGAGACCGCCTTGTGCCGGATTGACACTCCGGACAGGTGCACCGAATCCGGGTCACCCGTGCGCAGTGGGTGCCACTCGGCCAGTGGCCGCCCCTCTGCCAGCGTACGATAGGCGCAGGTGTGGGGAAGCCAATGGTAGTCGTTAACGGTGCCCGGTGTCAGTACTGTGCAACCAGGAACCTTGCTCAGCCGCTCCTCGTAGACGGTACAGCGGCAGGTGTCCTGATCCATATACCGACAAACCAGATCGGTGTGGTACACCTCGCCGGTGTCTTCATCCTCCAGCTTGTTCAGGCAACACTTGCCACAGCCGTCACAGAGGGATTCCCATTCCCCGGCTGTCATTTCGTCCAGGCGTTTGCGCTGCCAGAACGGAATCTGTGCAATCATCGGCTGCCCTGCTCCGGCTTTTTCCGGAAATCAACCACATAGCCGTCTTGCTCTTCCGGCATTTGCAGGTAGAAATCCTTGTCTGCGATGGCCTTGAGCACCTGGTCGGCATCGGCCCGCGCGAGTTTTCGCTCAGGCGTCAGTATCAGGTCCATGGAATGAATCGGCTGCCCGAAAATACCTCGCAGGCTCTCCGGCAGGTCGTCCCATCGCTGGCCACGGCGCACAAAAAGGTAGGTGTCGTTTTTCTTGCTACTGCGAAAGACCGACACGAATTCCCGGTTTTTCATGATTTCAGCAATTCCTCTATATCCGGCCGTACGGAGGCAATAATTTGCTCACGCCAGCCGTGGAAAAAGGGGTTGTCCGCCAGCGTGCGGGTCTGTACCAGGCGCTCCAACCGTTTCCTGGGAGCCAGAAGCTCTATCGGTATATCAGCGTCTTCCGCGGCTTTTCTGAATACACGCTTCAATTGCTTGAAAAACATCTGCTGGTCCCGTGTCAGGGGCGGCGCAATCGGTTCCAGTCCCGAATTATCGGTGGTGCGGCCACGATCAACAAGCGTCAGCAGCGTTTCACCATAACGGCGGACCGCGCCGGATGGCACCCCCTGAATGTTCGACAGTGCCCGGAGCGACCCGGGCAGGGTTTCCGCGATGGCAATCAGCAACGCGTCCGAGAGCACCCGGTTCCGGGGCCGGTCGCGATGCTGACATTCCTGCTCCCGCCACTTGACCAGCTCCCTGAGCACGCCCTGCTGTTGCGGAGACAGGGTCCAGCCACCCCGAAGCTTGAGGTAATGGCTGTCGGGGTCGTCCTGTTCCGCCAGTTCATCGGCGAAACGGGTGGACTCCTCCGGCAGGGCACTTTCCAGGCCCCGTTCCCTGAGACCAGCCATCACCCAGTGGTACATGGGCAGCAGGAACCGGACATCGTCCAGCGCATAACGTTGCTGGGCATCGGTTAACGGCCGGGTGATCCAGTCTGAGCGGGTGACGGACTTGTCCAGCGTTTCTCCGAACAGGGTCTCCACCAGCCTGGCATAACCCAGGGAGAAACCGGAGCCCGCCAGGGCCGCGCCAATCTGCAGATCGATCACACCTTTGGGCTCAACGCCGAGCCAGTGCCGGAACAGTTCCAGGTCCTCACTCATGGCGTAGAGCAGCTTGGGCCGCCCGGGATCCGCCAGGACCGCCCGGAAGGCTTCCGAGCGTTCGGCAACCGCCGGGTCCACCAGACAGTAATGATGGCCGCGGCCGAGCTGGACCAGGCCCGGGATCGGGTAGAAGGTATCGACCCGCTCGAACTCCGTATCCAGTGCCAGAAACTCGCCGGCCAGGCTCTCAAGCCACTGATCGAGGGCGCCCGGAGTATCAATCCAGTGAACGGTGTCGGGTGCCGGCGGTACGGCAACGGGAGGTGGGGAAAAAGCCATAGGGGAGCCTGTTTGCGGTTAATCGGACAGTGGCTTCCGGCCACGAAAAGCGTGCGTGAGGGTAAAACCATCCACGTACCCGAGTTCACCGCCCACAGGGATACCATGTGCCAGACGGGTAATCAGGATGTTGCGGCCATCGAGACGATCGGAAATGTAGTGAGCGGTCGCCTCTCCTTCCACCGTGGGATTGGTCGCCAGGATCAGCTCCGTCACGCCCTCACTGATAACGCGGCTCAGCAGACGCTCGATCCCGATTTCTTCCGGACCGACCCCGTCGATGGGTGAAAGGTGGCCCATCAGGACAAAATAGCTGCCCTTGTAATCGCCGGCCTGCTCGATGGCCAGAAGGTCAGAGGGGCTTTCGACAACACACAGGGTACCCGTCTGTCGCGCGGGGTTCTCACAGATGCCGCAGCGTTCGGTATCCGCGAAATTCTGGCAGCTGTCGCACCGACGTACCCCGGTCATGGCCTGGCTCAGGGCGTCGGAGAGCCGGCTACCACCGGACCGGCCACGCTCAAGAAGGTGGAACGCCATGCGCTGTGCTGTTTTCTGACCAACTCCCGGCAAACACCGGAGGGATTCAACGAGTTCATCAACCAGGGGGCTGAAGGCCATGTACTGTCCTCAAACTGCTGGGCCGGCGCATCCGCCGGCTTCAGAACGGCATCTTGAAACCGGGCGGCATGCCCATACCGGACATCATGCCCGACATCTTGTCTTTCTGGTTTGCCTCCACCCGACGGACGGCATCGTTAACCGCCGCGGCCAGCAAATCCTCCAGGATGTCCTTTTCTTCGGACAACAGAGACGGATCAATGTCGACTTTGCGGACATCATGGCGACCGTTCATGGTGACCTTCACCAGCCCGGCGCCGGATTCGCCCGTTACTTCGGCTTTGGCAATTTCTTCCTGGGCCTTTTGCATGTCTTCCTGCATTTTCTGGGCTTTTTTCATCAGGTCGCCCATATTGTTCATCATGACCTTATCTCCTGCTTGCTTCGGCTGGCCGGATACTCTCTTCGACGACCCGCGCCTCAAATCGTTCAACAATGGACTGCACCAACGGGTCCTGACGAATGGCCTCTTCCGCCGACGCCTGGGCTGCTTTACGCCGGCGCTCTTCAAAGGCCGATGGCGTCTCGCCACCGGGATCGCCCTGCTCTATCCGTAATTGGGTGGAGGCGCCAAAACGGTTTCTCAAGGCATCCAGGATTTTTTCTTCGTGACGGGGATTCAGTAGCCGGGCATGCCCCTCATCAATGGTCAATACGACGGTATCGCCGTCCCGGGCCATGCTGCCGTGACTGGCCAGGTTACCCGGCATACCGACAATGCCCAGGGTCCGGAAGTCCCGGGCCCAGATAAACTCTTCACCGTCGCCAGCCCCAGGCTCAATGGCAG
>CBIHLH010000204.1:0-4764 GCA_966210405.1 uncultured Marinobacter sp. | reverse complement strand
AAGCGGATCAGGAACAGATCTACGTTCACGCCCAGAAGGACCTGGACCTGCTCACCGAGCACAACCGCACCGAGGTGATTAAAAACGACAGCCACCGAACGGTGGAGAACCACGCCTTCAGCCACGTTAAAGGCAACGAGCACTGCAGCATTGACGGCGAAAGACGGGAGTCCGTCGGCGGCAACTGCAGCCTGGCCATCGGCGGCACCTTCTACCAGAGCTCTGCTAACGGCATCCTCAGTGAGGCCGGTACCGAAGTGCATCACAAAGCCGGCAGCAAAGTGGTGCTGGACGCCGGCGCCGAACTGACCATCGCCGCCGGCGGTAGCCTGCTGAAGCTGGACCCGAGTGGTGTGACGCTTGTGGGGCCGGGGATCAAAATCAATTCAGGTGGGTCGCCGGGGAGTGGTTCGGGGCAGGGGGTGGTAATGGCGGAACTGCCGCAGATGATCGAGGGCGACCAGCCCCAGGCACCCGAGCAGGAGACACTGGCGGAGGTTGAACAGCGGGAAAACGCCCGGGCAATCAATGTGGAGTCCCAGGTTGCGGCACTCAGGAAGGGGAATGCAACCTGCCCGGTTTGTGAGGAGCGCTCATGAAACAGGATGGCTGGCCAATCTCGGAGTCGCCGTTTGCTCATCTTGCCTGGCCTGAGAATCATTCGGTGGGGCTTGTCCTGGATGGTGTTGCCATCCCGGGTCTGGGCGAACAGATATATCAGTGGGCTGGCGATCAGCCCTTCAGTGCTGAATGTTTATACGTAACAACCCGCTGGGAAGTGATGTCGGATATGTCCCCGTGGCTGGTATGGTTAAGCGGGCCGGAAGATCCCGTGCTGGAAGGGTTTTTGAAGCAAGGGCCCATTCAGGAGCAGGGTTTTTTCCTGGTTTCAGGCGCTGACCGCTCGACTTGCGCCCGCTGGATGCGGTCTTGCTTGCAGATAGAAACGGCGCCGGGTTATGAAGAGCTGATGCGCATTGCCCATCCGGCGCTGGCTCGAACGGTGATTGGGGGCAACCTGATCCGATATCCCTCTGGAGTCGTGGATCAACTGATTGTTCCGGATCGCATCAGCGAACGGTGGCAGGTGCTCGAGCCATCGGCGGTCAAGCCAGGCAGTGCTGGTGATCAAGCCGACAAAATCATCGCGTCGCCGGAGTTGAGGGACGCTTTTGAAGCCTTCAATCGACGCAAAGATGCACTGCAACTATGGAACAGCCTGGAGGAGCCGGTGCGCAACCAGTTGGGTGGCCCTCAGTTGAGGAATGCCTACCCGGCGCTCCGGAAAATACTGGATGAGGCACTTGGCAACGGGTGCAACAGCTTGCGGGAGGTAATGCACTTCCTGTTCGCAACCTTGCCACGACAAGCCGGTAGCAACGCCACGACTAAAACGGCACCCCCATTGGGTCAAGGATGAACAATGACACGGATACAACGCCCCACTGACGACCGGGCAAGCAACGATCTCTTGTGCTGGGAACAACCAGGCACCCCCGTTGATGAGCCCGCTTCATGCCCACTGCTGAAAACCGTGCACCTGTTGCCCATTCGGTATGGCCGGGTCGAAGTTGCGCCCGCCGATACAGACCCCGGGTACCCTTACTCGTTGACCTCTCGTCCCCTTGGCTACCGTCTTCTGAGGCATGGCTACCTTTATGTACTGGACGCGGATACCGGGGAGCTCCATGAGTACTTGCATGAAGACGGTGAACTGACGGGCCACAATGACGGTAAGCTGGAGTACCCGGTATCCCATACACTCTACGTTGCCTTCTCGGAACTGGCATGGACTGCCCGCAAGAAAGCACAGGTACTGGACGATCCACAAGAGCGTGATGCGCTGCTGCAGAGAATCGACCTGGCCAGTGCCTCGCCACTGAGCGGCGGTCAATGCCTGCTGACCCCGGACCAGGCCAGGGAATGGGTGGCCGAATTTGCCGAGGACTACACACCGGAAGCCCCCGAAGGAGCCCACCCTCAGGAAGGTGAGCCCTACCATTGGGAGAATCAGCCCTATTACCACAAAAGCCGGTTCGGCAATCTGATCAAACAGCAGTCTATCGACGATGTTTCCAATTGCCTCTGCCTTGTCGTGAGGGACGACGTGGGTGTAATGCTGGATCTGGCCCAGCATCAGGACGATGTGGTGGGGTGGCTTGAGAGCTGGACAGAAGAGGGCGACGACGAGCGGGACTATTTTCTTGGCACCTTGATAGAGTCCATGACTCTGATGGATGAACAGGGGCTGGACACATTGGTGACCCGCTCCGATCATCCTGCCATTGTCTCCATGCGGCAGGATCTGGAGGCCATGTCGGAAAGCGATCGCTCAGATACCCAGTCGGCATTGCTGGAAGCATTGAGACAACTTGAGGACGAAAGAAGGCCGGGCCCTAACGACGCCTCATTGCCCGCCGGGGCTAAATCAAGGGTGGAAGAGATCCGAGCCATGGCCAACCGAACCAATGCTTACGGCGTCCTTCCCAAAATGCAGCGAGCGGTGGACGAGTGGTATGTGCGACAGGCCATGGAAGGGGCCAAGCCGGATTTTGTGGATTCCCACATTGATGGCATTGTCGCTTTGGAGAAGGATTACCGCAAAAACCTGAAGGCGATCCTGGAAGGGCGCGGTTTCGGCCATCGTGGAGTCAATGACCTGATCGACCGTGACGTCATGGACCAGTTTATGGCCGGCCAGCGCGCCAAACTGGCTCGATGGCAGACACTGTTAACGGACATAACCAGTGACCGCCTCCAACTGCTCACGAACAATCACTATCACCAGGCTGCGTGGTATTTTGACCCGGCAGACGAGATACAGATTGAGGCGGCCCTGGATATGGAATATGCCTGCCTGAAAGACATCTGCCGTTCTGACGACGCGAGCGAAGGCGTGCTGGAATGGCTGGAACAGAACCCCCAATACAGTCGCCCCCTATTTCAGACCCTGCCAAAGTGCGACCGGTCTGAAGACGGTGAACTGGCCAAGACCTATGTCGCGGTCGGTTCCGCCGGCTACGCGGTAGTCACCCGAGCGGCGGGCTGGGTGCAGCGGATAAAAGCGGCAGAAGAAGGTAAACTCCCGAATTTTTCCCACTACACGCAGCAAATTCAGGATAAGGCAGCGTTGCTGGGAGACACGATTTCTCCAGCCATTGCCAAAGCCAAGGGGCGAGCGGTTGGAGAGCTGTACAAGGCAATCGGTAGCCAGAGTTTGCCCGACCTGGATGACCTCTTCCGCGACCTGCCGTACTTTTTCAAGCGGCGCATGCTGGATGCCATCGACCAGGGTAAGGCGGAATTCCGCTTTGCTTCGGCAAGCGAGCTGGCAACGTTCCGGGACAACGTCACAAAAATGCTGCAGCTTGATCAACGGATGAAGCAGCTTCAGAGCCAACACGATGTTGCCAAATCCACCCATGGTCATCTTTCCGAAACAGCCCAGGGATTGGTGACTGAATTCAAGGCCACCCGCGAAGAGCATCGTGAAATTGGCAGGCTCGTGGCCGCTGCCCTCAGCCCGGTTGAGGAAACTGACACCAGCTTGAAGTTGGAACCCGCCGACACCGGCCGTGCAGCCCTGACGTTGGTGCCGCCGGCATTGGTTCAGCAGGAAATCGGGCGCGTGGTCGGGCATTTCCGGCAGGGCCTGGCTTCGGCGCCCCGAATGAACCTGGTGGGGGATGGGCTTGGGGTTTTGGTGTTCGTGGTGCAGTTGGTTAATTTATGGAATGTTTCTAGCGAGATTGGTTCGAATTCAGAGTCTCCTGGGGATAACCAGCGCCTTTATGAAAGCGCATGGGCGACCGCAGCGGCGGGTTTTCTGGCTGCTCAGGGCATGATGGACACGGCGTATGGCGCCAGGGCACAAACCCTGGCCAGTGCCTGGCAGAGCACCGCTTTGACTGATGTACATATCCGGATGGGCAAATTGCATGTTTGGCTTGGTGGTGCTGCCTATCTGTCTGGCGCGATCAGCGCCAGCATCAGCGCCTACAAGCACCGGGAGAACTGGTTGGAAGCTGTCAGAACCGGCAATTCGGAAGCCCAGGCCGGTGCCGTGCTGGGTATGGCTGGTAGTGGTGGTCTGGCGGTTACCAATATGTATGGATTCGGGCGTACCTTGAGTACGGGGCAGGCGGTGCTTCGAGCCACCAAGGGAATCTCTCGAGCAAAAGCCTGGGCGACAGCAGGACGGACCTTGTCCGGTCTGTTTTTCCGTTTGAACGCGGTGGGATTGGTGTTCACAACTTTTGAGTTAGGTGGTACTTGGTTGTATAACCGTTACAACCTGAGCGAGCGGGATAAATGGCTACAAACCACGCCCTGGTCACGGGAGCCTGCACAGATCCACAATGGCACGCTGGACGACTACGCAGAGGCTTTTACCCGGATTGGCAACAGTATCACCCTCGATGAAGTGCTGGCGGAGAAGGATGTGCCAGCCAGGCTGGAGTTGAATTGCCACGGCTTGCCGGCGAGCAGCCTGATCGAACCCTTGGAGGGCGACGCGCCCCATCGGGTGTCCATCGCGGCATGGCGAATCCAGCCCGGGCAAAGGGGGATGTTCTCCCTCAAACCGGAAACCTGGGTACCCTGTACCGGCTCAATCCTGGTTAGCCTGGAGCAACCGGTCGATGCTGGCCACCTGCAGTTGACCTTCACGCCCCCGGCCCACGAGAAAACCCGGTACGGCATCTGCACCCAGGATCTGAGCCTGATGGTCAAACTGGAAACGCTGCAGGAGGATGGAGATTACAC
>CBIHLH010000203.1:0-4788 GCA_966210405.1 uncultured Marinobacter sp. | reverse complement strand
CGCCATGGACGTGGTTGTCCCCTACATCCGCGAGCGCAAACAGTTCGGCCAGGCCATCGGCGAATTCGAACTGGTACAGGGCAAAGTTGCTGACATGTACACCTGGATGAACACCGCCAAATCCTACGTTTACATGGTCGCCATGTCCGCCGACCGCGGCGCGGAAACCACGAGGAAAGACGCCGCCGGCGCCATCCTCTACTCCGCCGAAATGGCCACCAAAATCGCGCTGGAAGGCATCCAGACGCTCGGCGGCAACGGCTACATCAACGAATACCCGACAGGCCGACTGCTGCGGGACGCCAAACTCTACGAAATCGGTGCCGGCACGTCGGAAATCCGCCGAATGCTGATCGGCCGAGAGCTGTATCTGAACAAGTAATCAGCAGCCGATTGCATCGACTTACGGACTATAACTCCCTCGGTACGCCAAGGGTGTGGCGGGTGTTCCTCCCGGGAATGTTGAAGGCCATGGATGGCCTGAAACAAGCGCACATGGACGTGCTCGTAGCGGTTTTTGGGAGAAGCCTCCTGCCAAGGCTTCCCCGCAACAACCAGGCTAGGGCCGAAACCAGCAACCACGACCCAAAGACAACAGGTTACCCTCCAAGCTTACGAACCAGAATCTCGTTAAACAACTTGGGGTTCCCCTGACCTTTAGAGGCCTTCATCAGCGGCCCCATAAACCCGCCGAGCATCTTCTTCTGCTTTTTGGGGTCGGACTCCTGCTGGTACTGCGCCACCTGATCCGGCATGCCGGCCAGAACCTCGTCGACCATTGCCTCCAGTGCGCCGGTGTCCGACACCTGCTTCAGGCCCTTGGCGTCGATGATCGCGTCAACGCTGTTGTTCTCGCCAGACCAAAGCGCCTCGAACACCTTTTTGGCGCCGGCGGAGGAAATCGTGTTGTCGGCAATCCGCACCACCAGATCGCCCAATTGGGCGCCGGTGATGGGGGAGTCGGCAACGGATTTTTCCTCGGCATTCAGACGGGCGGAAAATTCGCCCTGGATCCAGTTGGCGACCAGCTTGGCGTCTTTGCCGTGACTGGCGGCTTCTTCAAAGAACCCGGCCAGCTTTGAATCGCCCGCCAGCAACCCTGCGTCGTAGTCGTTCAGGCCGTACTGGTCCATGAACCTTGCTTTCCGTGCATCCGGCAGTTCCGGCAGGCTGTTGCGGGCTTCCTCGATGAACGAGTCGTCGATCTCCACCGGCAGCAGGTCCGGGCAGGGGAAGTACCGGTAATCATTGGCTTCTTCCTTGGTGCGCATGGAGCGGGATTCGTCCCGGTCGCCGTTGTACAGGCGGGTTTCCTGAACAATCACGCCGCCGTCTTCCAGGATGTCCATCTGCCGTTCCACTTCATGGGCAATGGCCTGCTCCATGAACCGGAAAGAGTTCAGGTTCTTGGTTTCGGTGCGGGTGCCCAGCGTGTTGGAACCTTTTGGCTTCAGGGAAATGTTGACGTCAAAGCGCATGGAACCCTGGGACATATCGCCGTCACAGATGCCCAGCGAGGTCACAATGCCATGCAGTTTTTTGGCAAAGGCCACGGCCTCCCCGGCGTTGGTCATGTCCGGCTCGGTGACCACTTCGATCAGAGGTGTCCCGGCCCGGTTGAGATCCACGCCGGTCATGCCGTGGAAGTCCTCATGCAAGGACTTGCCCGCGTCTTCTTCGAGATGGGCGTGGTGGATGCGGACGCGCTTGGTCTCGCCGTTGGCCAGGTCGATATCCACATGGCCGGGGCCGACGATCGGGCGCTCGAGCTGCGTGGTCTGGTAGCCCTTGGGCAGGTCCGGGTAGAAATAATTTTTCCGTTCAAACACCGAGCGGCGCGCAATTTCCGCGTTCACCGCCAGGCCGAACATCACTGCGTAGCGAAACGCCTGCTCATTGGGCACCGGCAGGGTGCCCGGCATGGCCAGGTCAACGGCGTTGGCCTGGGTGTTGGGCTCGGCGCCATAGGCGGTGCTGGAGCCGGAAAAAATCTTGGTTCTGGTGGCGAGCTGAACGTGAATTTCCAGCCCGATCACAATGTCCCATTGCATAATCTGTCTCCTGTTATCGGGCTTATTGCGGTTCGCGCTGGTGCCAGTCGGTCACCTGCTGGAATTGATGGGCGGCGTTCAGCAAGCGCGCTTCGGAGAAATAGTCCCCGATTATCTGCAGGCCCACCGGCAGGCCATCCACGAAGCCCGCCGGTACCGACATGGCCGGAATGCCCGCCAGGTTAATGGCGATGGTGAACACGTCTTCCAGATACATGGTGACCGGGTCGTTGGTCTTCTCGCCCTGAATAAACGCCGGGGAGGGTGTGGTCGGGCTCATCAGCACGTCCACTTCCTGGAAGGCATTGATGAAATCCTGCTGGATCAGCCGGCGAACTTTCTGGGCCTTCAGGTAATAGGCGTCAAAATACCCGGCGGACAGCGCGTAGGTGCCCACCAGAATCCGCCGCTTCACCTCGGCACCGAAACCTTCGGCACGGGTGCGGGTGTAAAGATCCATCAGATCCTTGGGGTCTTCGCAGCGGTAGCCGTAACGCACCCCGTCAAAACGGGACAGGTTGGCGGACGCCTCCGCCGGGGCAATCACATAATACGCAGCAATCGCCAGTTTTGCGTTGGGCAGGGACACCTCTTTCACCGTGGCGCCCAGTTTTTCGTATTCCTTTATCGCGTTACGAACCTGCTGCTCCATGGCCGGACTGAGCTGGTCGCTGAAGTACTCCTTCGGCAAACCGATCTTCAGGCCCTTCAGAGGCTCGTTGAGCGTGGCGGTGTAATCCGGAACCTCACGATCAATCGACGTGGAATCCTTTGGGTCAAACCCGGCCATCACGTTCAGCATCAGCGCGTTGTCCTCGGCGGTACGCGCCATCGCGCCACCCTGGTCCAGGCTGGAGGCAAACGCAATCATCCCGTACCGGGACACCCGGCCATAGGTCGGCTTCAGCCCGGTCACGCCACACAGCGCCGCTGGCTGGCGAATCGAACCCCCGGTATCCGTGGCCGTCGCCGCAGGCACCAGCCGTGCCGCTACGGCCGCTGCCGACCCGCCGGAAGAACCGCCCGGTACCCGCTTCTCACCCTGGCTCAGCCCCCAGGGATTGGTGACTGCGCCAAAATGGCTGGACTCATTGGAAGACCCCATGGCGAACTCGTCCATGTTGGTCTTGCCCAGACACACCGCCCCGGCGGCGCGAAAATTCGCCGTCACCGTTGCGTCGTAAGGCGGAACAAAATTCTCCAGCATCCTCGAACCACAGGTGGTGCGAACGCCGTTGGTGCAGAAAATATCCTTGTGCGCGAACGGAACCCCTGTCCAGGGCGTCGCATTCCCCGCCGCCCGTCGCTCATCCGCCACCCGGGCATCCGCCAGCGCCTGCTCTTCGGTCACGGTAATAAAACTGTTGTACTTGCCATCTTCCTGCCTGATGCGGTCCAGAAACTGCTGGGTCAGTTCCACGCTGGACACCTGGCCGCTTTCCAATGCCCGGGAAAGCTCTGCTACGGATTTGTTATGCATGATGAATCCTGAAAATCGCTGTTCGTCAGATCGCTCAAATCTCTCGATTTACTCAATCACCCGGGGCACCAGATAGAGCCCGTTCTCGGTGGCCGGCGCAATGGCCTGGAAGCCTTCCCGCTGATTGGTCTCGGTGACCTCATCGGCGCGCAGGCGCTGAATCGCATCCAGCGGATGGGCCATGGGCTCAACCGCGTCGGTATCGGCGGCACCCAACTGGTCCACCAGATCCAGGATATTACCCAGATCCTTCTCCAGTGCCGACACCTGCTCGTCGTCCACGCGAATGCGGGCGAGCACCGCGACTTTTTCAATGTCCTTGCGGGAAATGGTCACGCATTGCCTCCCAGATAAATGAAATGTCGTTAATAAATCTTTGAAATGTAAAGAAGGCGACACAGAGCTGCGGGGACGATCGGAGATTCCCTTTCAAAACTGTTGAGGGCCAGGGACGGCCCGAAACAAGCGCACATGGATGTGCTCGTAGCGTGTTTTGAAAGGGAATCTTCGAGCGGCCCTCCACCCAGGTCAAAAAATTAAAGCGGTATGGTAACAGATTCGAACAATAGCGGGAGGCCCCAACTGGCAAGGCAAATGTGTGAACGGTAAGGCGCGAGGCCCGATAGCGCCTTGCCTGCGGGGGTGCTCACTGCTAAAGTTGCCGCATCTTTTCTATGCGACTGCAACTCTCAGGTTGAAACTACACGAATGTTGATCAAAAGACTCCGAGGCTTATTTTCAAGCGACCTGTCCATCGACCTGGGCACCGCCAACACCCTTATCTACGTGCGCGAGCGTGGCATCGTACTGAACGAGCCCTCCGTTGTTGCCATTCGCACCTCCGGCTCCCAGAAAATGGTGGCTGCCGTTGGTGCCGAAGCCAAACGCATGCTGGGCCGTACCCCCGGCAACATCACCGCCATCCGGCCCATGAAAGATGGCGTGATCGCAGACTTCGTGGTCACCGAAAAAATGCTTCAGCACTTTATTCACAAAGTGCACGAAAACAGCTTCATCACCCCGAGCCCCCGGGTACTCGTATGCGTGCCCAGCAAATCCACCCAGGTAGAACGCAAAGCCATTCGCGAGTCCGCCCTGGGGGCTGGCGCCCGGGAAGTGTTCCTGATTGAAGAGCCCATGGCCGCCGCCATCGGCGCCGGCCTGCCGGTGGAAGAAGCCAGTGGCTCCATGATCGTGGATATCGGCGGCGGCACCACCGAAATCGCCATCATCTCCCTGAACGGCATCGTCTACGCC
>CBIHLH010000202.1:0-4849 GCA_966210405.1 uncultured Marinobacter sp. | reverse complement strand
CCGAGATCCACTACGAGAATGTCCGGGTGCCGGTCAGCAACCTCCTGCTGGGCGAAGGCCGGGGCTTCGAAATTGCCCAGGGCCGCCTCGGGCCGGGCCGTATCCATCACTGCATGCGCACGATCGGTGTTGCCGAGCGGGCACTGGAGTTGATGTGCAAACGAGCCAGTGAGCGTCAGGCGTTTGGCCGCAAGTTGTCGGATTTTGACTCCATCCGCAAGGACATCGCCCGCAGCCGTATCGAGATTGAGCAGGCGCGGCTGTTGACGCTGAAGGCGGCGCATATGATGGATACGGTTGGCAATAAGGTGGCGCGTCAGGAAATTGCGATGATCAAGGTGATTGCCCCGAGCATGGCGCTGAAGGTAATCGACCGTGCCATTCAGGTGCACGGCGGTGCCGGGGTGTCCCAGGATACCTTCCTGGCGGAAGCCTGGGCCAAGGTGCGCACCCTGCGGCTGGCGGATGGGCCGGATGAGGTGCATCTGGATTCTGTTGCCAAGATCGAACTTCGCCAATACCGATAAACCAATAACCGCTGAATCTGGGGGAAGAGCGGCCGGGGTGGTGTCCTTCCGGGACACGCCGTGAATACGTCCATGTAGGCTTGAGCAAAACATCCCTGTTTTGCACAGTCCCGGAATGACATCACCCCGGCCACTCCCGTACTTCAGTGCATGAGGATCGAATAATGACTAACCCACTGTTTGATATGACCGGCAAGGTTGCGTTAATTACCGGCTCCACCAAAGGCATCGGCCGTTCCATCGCCGAGGAAATGGCCCGCCTGGGTGCCAAGGTGGTGATCTCCAGCCGCAAGGCTGACGCCTGTGAACAGGTGGCCAATGAGCTGAAAGAACAGGGCTACGAGGCCATCGCCATCCCCTGCCACGTGGGCAAGAAAGACGAGCTGCAGAACCTGGTGGACAAAACCAACGAAGCCTGGGGCTCCATCGATGTGCTGGTGTGCAACGCCGCCACCAACCCGGTGTATGGCACCACGGCCGAAATGACCGATGACGCCTGGGACAAGATCATGGACACCAACGTCAAAGGCACCTTCTGGCTCACCAACATGGTGCTGCCACAGATGGCCGAGAAAGGCGAAGGCGCGGTGGTTCTTCTGTCCAGCATCGCCGGCATTCGTGGTAACACCACCATCGGCACTTATGGTGTTTCCAAGGCCGCTGAAGCCGCCCTCGCCCGGAACCTTGCCGTGGAATGGGGTCCGAAAGGCATCCGTATTAACAGCATCGCCCCCGGCCTGATCAAAACCGACTTCGCCAGAGCCCTGTGGGAAGACCCTGTGCGCGTTAAACGCGCTGAAGATAAAACCCCGCTGCGGAGAATTGGCGATCCGGTCGATATCGCCGGACTGGCGGTCTTTCTGTCGACTAAGGCCAGCGCCTATATCACCGGGCAGGTCATCGTAGCCGACGGCGGTGAAACCATTTGTTAAGAAAGCAACGCCGAGAGTACGCCGAGGCAGGTGGGTGGGGGTGTCTTTGTGCAGGGAACAAAGGTGTCTGAGCGCAGCGAGTTCTTTTTCCCGGAACAAAGACACCCCCACCTGCCTGCCGCTGCCCCCAAGGCCGGGCCGCTACGCTATAAATAAAGGCAAGAGCGAATATGAGTATGACTCCAGAACTGGTAGACGTCCTGCCAGCCCACCAATTCGACGAAGCCAGCCTCCTGAGTTGGCTTCAAAACGCCATTTCAGGCTTCGGCACCAGGATGGACGTGAAGCAGTTCCAGGGCGGCCAATCCAACCCCACTTTCTTGTTGGACACCGATAGCGGCCAGTACGTGCTGCGCAAAAAGCCGCCCGGGAAGACGCTGCCCTCTGCCCATATGGTGGAACGGGAATATAAGGTCATGCGCGCTCTGTCCGAACACACTGATGTTCCGGTCCCAACCACCCGGGCCTTGTGTGAAGACAGCAGTGTCATTGGCACTCCGTTCTATGTGATGGACTTTCTGGAAGGCCGGATCGTCAGCCATCCGGCGTTGCGGGCACTGGATCGTGAGGAACGGATGCCGGCGCATCTGGCCGCCATTGATACCCTCGCGGCCTTGCACTCGGTAGATGTGAATGCGGTCGGTCTTGGGGACTATGGTCGTCCGGAGGGCTATGTGGCGCGGCAGGTGTCGCGGTGGACCAAACAGTACCTGGCGTCGAAAACCGACGACTTGCCGGCCATGGACAAGCTGATGGCGTGGTTGCCGGAAAACCTGCCCGCCATCGACGAGTGCGCCATCGCCCATGGTGACTATCGCTTTGGCAACCTGATGCTGGCGCCGGGCAAGCCAGAAGTGATTGCCATTCTGGACTGGGAGCTTTCCACTCTGGGGCACCCGCTGGCGGATCTGGCGTATTACTGCCTGCCCTACCACCTGCCTTCAGAGATGGAAGGCATGCGCGGCCTTCAGGGTGAAGATCTGGAAGCGTTGGGGATTCCGGACGAGCAGGAAACCATTGCCCGCTATTGCCAGCAGACCGGCCGTGACGGCATTGCCGACTGGCACGTGTTCCTGGCGTTTTCCCTGTTCCGTCTGGCTGCCATTGTTCAGGGTGTCTACGCCCGTGCTTTGCAGGGTAACGCCGCCAATGCCGATGCACTTCAGGTGGGCAGGCGCGCCGGCCTGCTGGCGGATGTGGGCTGGAAAATTGCCCGTGAAGGAGGGCGTTCATGACTGAATCCAAACCGATGGGTGATCCTATCGTCCGCCGCATTCTGATCACCAACGACGACGGCATCAACGCGCCGGGTCTGGCGGTTCTTGAGCGAATTGCCCGCAATCTGGCCGAGGAGGTCTGGGTGGTGGCGCCGGAGCATGATCGCAGTGGTGCTGGCCAGAGCATTTCCATCCATGATCCGTTACGGGTTTATGAGCAGGGCGACAGGCGCTATGCAGTCTCCGGCACACCGGCCGATTGCGTGCTGTACTCGCTGGCCCAGTGGTTTGGCGAAACGCCGCCGGATCTGGTGCTTTCCGGGGTCAACTGTGGCGCCAATATCAGTGATTCGGTGCAGTATTCCGGCACCGTGGGTGCGGTGCTCAGCGCCGTGCACATGGGCATTCCGGGCATTGCCCTGAGCCAGGCCTTTCTGAGCCGGGAAGGTATCCAGTGGGCACCGGTGGAGCAATGTGGTGAAGCGGTGATCCGCCGGCTCTGGCAACCCGGCGAGCCCTGTGCCTGGAACGTCAACTTTCCCGCCTGCGACGCCGGCGAGATTGCCTCCGCCCGCTGGTGCCGGCAGTCCACCGGCTCCATTCAGCGTACCCGCCTGCTCGCGGGGCGTGATGCCCGCAGCCTTCCGTACTGGTGGCTGGGTTTCGACCGGAGTTCCCGCCACATTGTGGCGCCGGATTCCGACGTCGCCGTTTTGCGTGACAAGGCGGTGGCGATCACACCATTGAGACACGAGGCACCCCTGCCAGGGGGTGTCGATGAATTTGTCCTGCCCGCGAACGCGGCAGACTGACTACTCAGGGGAGAACAATACGATGTTCACACGCCATTACAACGTCTGGCCGAAAGAACTGCCAAAAACCATGACCCTGCCGCAGACCAGTGTGTTTACGAACCTGGAGATCACGGCCAAGCGCTATCCTGACCATACTGCGATCCTTTTTTACGACGCCCCGATGAGCTATCGCCGACTGCTGGCGGAGGTGGAATCCCTGGCTGGCTATCTGCAGGCCCAGGGCGTGAAGAAGGGCGACCGGGTACTGTTGTACATGCAGAATTCGCCCCAGTATGTGATTGCCTATTACGCCATCCTTCGGGCCGATGCGGTGGTGATTCCGATCAACCCGATGAACCGGGCCGCCGAACTGGAGCATTACATTGCCGATACCGGTGCGGCCCTGTGCCTGGCCGGCCAGGAGCTGGCGGGGTTTATCGCGCCGCTGTTGGAGCAAACCGACCTGCAACAGATAGTGGTGGCGTCCTACAGCGGTTACATCAAACCGGATACCGACCTTGCCCTGCCAGCGGAAGTGGCCGCGCCGGCCTGGTCAAAAGACGTGCCCGGCGTGGTGACCTGGGAGCAAGCCCTGGGCGAAGGCCACACACCCTCGGCCCATACCGCAACGCCGGAGGACCTGGCGGTGATCCCCTACAGTTCCGGCACCACCGGCGCACCCAAGGGCTGCATGCATACGCATCGGTCGGTGATGGCCACGGCCGTTCACCGGGCGTTCTGGAATCTGAGCACACCAGACACGGTACAGTTGTCGACGTTGCCGTTCTTCCACGTCACCGGCATGACCGGCTCCATGAACAGCCCCGTGTACAGTGGCTCCACCTCCGTGATCATGACCCGCTGGGACCGTACCACCGCGGCGCGGCTGATCGAGCGGTACAAGGTTACCGGCTGGACCAACATTGTCACCATGGCGGTGGACTTCCTCTCCAACCCCGACATCGGTCAGTACGATCTGACCAGCCTGAACACCATCGGTGGCGGTGGCGCGGCGATGCCGGAGGCCGTGGCGGCCAAGCTCAAAAAGATGACCGGGCTGGATTACATTGAAGGCTACGGTCTGTCGGAGACTATGGCGGCCACCCACATAAACCCCTCGAACCGCCCCAAGCCCCAGTGCCTGGGCATTCCGGTATTTGACGTGGACAGCCGGATCATTGATGTCGAAACGCTGCAGGAAAAAGGCCCCGGCGAGACCGGTGAGATCGTCTCCAGCGGACCGCAGGTCACCATCGGTTACTGGAACCGCCCTGCGGAAACCGACGCCGCATTCGTGGAACTGGATGGCAAGCGGTTTTTCCGCACCGGCGATCTGGGCTACAACGACGAAGAGGGCGATTTCTTCATGGTGGACCGGG
>CBIHLH010000201.1:0-4886 GCA_966210405.1 uncultured Marinobacter sp. | reverse complement strand
AAGCGTCACAGGGATGTGCCGCAAGGAGCGTGTTTCGTGAAGCCATACCTCGCCTGCTCGCTCCCCCCAAGCAAAACAGAAACAAACATCGCCAATCAGGCGGTGTCGATAGGTTTGAAACTTTTTACCAGATCATCTACAGCCTTTACCCGCTGCAGGAAAGGCTCCAACTGGCTGAGGCGAAGGGCACAAGGGCCATCGCACTTGGCCTTGTCCGGATCCGGGTGGGCTTCCAGAAACAGACCAGCCAGGCCCTGGGACATACCGGCCAGCGCCAGATCGGTTACCTGAGCCCTGCGACCACCGGCGGAATCGGCCCGGCCGCCAGGCATTTGCAGCGAATGCGTCACATCAAACATCACCGGCACATTCATGGCCTTCATGATGCCAAAGCCCAGCATGTCGACGACCAGATTGTTATAACCGAAACTGCTGCCCCGCTCGCACAAAATGACCTTGTCATTACCGGCTTCGGCGCACTTGGTGATGATGTGCTTCATTTCCTGGGGAGCCAGGAACTGGGCCTTCTTGATGTTAATCACCGCCCCGGTTTTCGCCATGGCGACCACCAGATCCGTCTGGCGACTCAGGAAAGCCGGCAGCTGGATGATGTCACAGACCTCGGCGGCAGGAGCCGCCTGTGCAGGCTCGTGGACATCCGAAATGATCGGTACGCCAAACTTGCTTTTGATGTCCGCCAGAATCTGCAGCCCCTTCTCGAGGCCGGGGCCACGGAAGGAATTCACGGACGAACGGTTGGCCTTGTCGAAAGACGCCTTGAACACGTACGGAATGCCGAGTTTGCCAGTCGCTTCAACATAAGCCTGTGCCACGTCCATGGCCATTTCCGGCGATTCCAGTACGTTCATGCCACCGAACAGCACAAACGGCCGGTGGTTCGCGACCTCAATTCCCGAGACGTTTACCGTGCTATGCGCCATTCTCAGGCCCCCTTCTTGCGCGCCAGGGCCGCTTCAATAAAGCCCTTGAACAGCGGATGCCCATCACGCGGCGTGGAGGTAAATTCCGGGTGGAACTGACAGGCCACGAACCAGGGATGGTCAGCCACTTCCACCACTTCCACCAATTTGTTGTCCGAGGAGCGGCCGGAGATCTGCAGGCCGGCATCCTGCAGCTTGGACAGGAAATGGTTATTCACTTCATACCGGTGGCGGTGGCGCTCGCGGATGGTTTTCTTGCCGTAGCAATTGGCGATGGTGGAGCCCTCGGTCAGAATGCAATCCTGAGCGCCCAGGCGCATGGTGCCCCCCAGGTCGGATTCCTCCGTACGCTCTTCCCGCTCGCCCCGGGCATCCAGCCACTCGGTGATCAGGCCAACGACGGGTTCGGGCGTGTGGGCCCGGAACTCGGTGCTGTGGGCGTCGGTAAGGCCCGCCACATTGCGGGCGTATTCGATGACCGCCACCTGCATACCCAGACAGATACCCAGGTAAGGGACCTTGTTCTCGCGGGCATACTGAACCGTGCGAATTTTGCCTTCCACGCCGCGTTCACCAAAGCCACCGGGCACGAGAATGGCATCCGCACTTGCCAGCGCCTCGGTGCCGTTGCGTTCGATGTCTTCGGAATCGATGTAATTGATATTGACCTTGGTTCGGGTCTTGATACCGCCATGGAGCAGGGATTCGATCAGAGACTTGTAGGCGTCCAGCAGCTCCATGTACTTGCCGACCATGGCGATGGTGACTTCCTGTTGCGGGTTCATCAAGGAGTCCACAACATTGTCCCACTCACTCAGATCCGCCGGGCGGGCATCCAGGCCAAACCGTTCAATCACCAGTTGATCCAGGCCATGGCCATGCAGCATGCGCGGAATGGCGTAGATGGATTTGGCATCCTGGAGGGGAATCACCGCCCGTTCCTCGACGTTGGTAAACAACGCGATCTTGCGACGGGAACTGATGTCGACCTCGTGCTCCGAACGACACAGCAGGATATCGGGTTGCAGGCCGATGGAGCGCATTTCCTTGACCGAGTGCTGGGTCGGCTTGGTTTTGATCTCGCCGGCGGTTGCAATGTACGGCACCAGGGTCAGGTGCATGAACAGGGCGCGCTGGGGCCCCACCTCCACCTTGAGCTGACGGCAGGCTTCCAGAAAGGGCAGCGACTCGATATCGCCCACTGTGCCACCTACCTCGATCAGGGCGACATCGGCACCGGCAGCTCCTTCAACCACCCGGCGCTTGATCTCATCGGTGATGTGCGGGATAACCTGGACGGTACCACCGAGATAATCTCCACGCCGCTCCTTACGGATGACCTCCTCATACACCCGGCCAGTCGTAAAGTTGTTGCGCCGGCTCATGGGGGTACGGATAAAGCGTTCGTAGTGGCCCAGGTCGAGATCGGTTTCCGCGCCATCTTCGGTGACAAATACCTCACCGTGCTGGAACGGGCTCATAGTGCCGGGGTCCACGTTGATGTACGGGTCCAGCTTGAGAATGGTGACCTTCAGGCCGCGTGCCTCGAGGATCGCAGCCAGGGAGGCTGATGCGATACCTTTCCCCAAGGAGGACACGACACCGCCGGTGACGAAAATATAACGCGTCATGCAGATTCCGTGATTGTCTGGTTCGGTGAAGGAGGGAGATTGTCATCTCAAGATGGGACGCCAGACTACCAGAAAGCCGCCCCTGACTCAATCACAATCCCGCTCCACAACGATGCGCCAGCCGGCGGCTGGGGCCTCCCCACAGTATTTGCCGGAAAGCCACAAATCGCCAACAGCAATGAGTTCGCCATTGCCTTCCGGCCCCTCGAAAACCAGCGGCATCCGGGCTCTTTCCCAGGTTGGTACCCGCTGCTCCTGCAGCCATTTTTTCAAGGGCCTGGAGGGTCCGTCAGGGCGTGGCCGAATGCGCTCGCCCCCCTGCCTCGTAGATATTCGTATTGGTGGCGCACTGCCGACCGGGTTAGCGACCGCGTGCAGCGTCAAGCGCCAACGGCCGACAGTCACTGTTTGCCCCGGCAGTAACGACTGCGGCGCCACCTCCTCCGCACACGAATCCGGTACCAGATAGATCCAGCCGTGGAATCGACGCAGGGAATAGCCATCGCCGCGACATTCCGGCTCACAGTCCGGAGCCGACAACAGCAAATCGTTGAGCACCTGGCTCCAGTCTGCCACCGCCGGAAACCGATAACCGGCCCGGGTAATCCACCAGTGCAGCAGGTTTTTCTGTTCCACGGGGCTCAAGCCGAGCATTTGCGCCACCCGCAACCGGCCTTCGCCACCGGCAACCGAGGCGTAGTGTATCTGCGCCAGCGCGGCCGCCAGTTCCTGTTGTTCGCCACAGGCCCGGGCACTGTGGCCAAGACGCTTGATCAGGGAAGGCCAGCGGGATTTGAGCAGCGGCATAACCGAATGACGCAAAAAATTCCGGTCATGAGCCTGGTCGCTGTTGCTCGGATCTTCAACCCACTGGAGCCCTGCCTGCTCTGCCCAGCTCTGGAGTTGTTGACGGTTGAAGGCCAGCAGGGGCCGGTGTAACTGCCCAGCCCCCAGCTTACGGGTAGACGGCATGCCCGCCAGCCCAGCGACACCACTGCCGCGCAACAGACGAAACAGCACCGTCTCGGCCTGATCGTCGCCGTGATGGGCCATCAACAGCAAATCACCGGGGGCGAGCAGACGCTCGAATTCACGATAGCGGGCCTCGCGAGCAGCGCCTTCGACGCCGGCACCGTCACCAACCGGAACGGTCACCCGCCGGACCTGCAGCGGGACACCCAGGGCCTGGCATCGGGACTCACAGAAGGTTTCTGTCTCCCCGGCGTTGGGCTGAAGCTGATGATTCACATGTATGGCATTCACAGCACCCGGCCGGGGATAGCAGTAAACGCAGAGATGCAGCAGCAAAGTGGAATCCAGGCCGCCGCTGAGGGCGACCCAGAGTCTTTCGTGATCAGGCAGCGCCCTGACCGGGGCACACACGGCCTCTGGCCAGGCAAAACCGGCCCCCGGGCTAGCGCCCGGTGTCATATCGGGTCAGTCGCTCGTAGCGACGGGATACCAGCTCGTCCACCGGCAAACGGCTCAACTCGGCCACACCCCTGGCCAGGATTTCATGCAGCGATTTCGCCATCTTCTGCGGGTTGCGATGGGCGCCTCCGAGCGGCTCCTGAATCACGTTGTCGGCCAGCCCGAGCGCCTTGAGCCGGTCAGCGGTCACCCCCATGGCCTCCGCTGCCTGGGCGGCGTATTCGGCACTTTTCCAAAGAATGGAGGCACAGCCCTCCGGCGAAATCACCGCGTAGGTGGAATACTGCAGCATGTTCAGTTGATCACAGACGCCAATCGCCAGTGCGCCACCAGACCCCCCTTCACCAATCACGGTAGAGATAATCGGCGTCTTGAGGCGGGACATGACGGCCAGGTTGAAGGCAATGGCCTCACTCTGGCCACGCTCTTCTGCACCAATGCCGGGATAGGCGCCCGGGGTATCGATAAAGGTCAGTATGGGCATACTGAAACGTTCCGCCATTTCCATCAGGCGAAGCGCCTTGCGGTAGCCTTCAGGCCGGGGCATACCAAAATTACGCTTGACCTTGTCACGAATCTCGCGCCCTTTCTGGTGACCAATCACCATCACCGGCTTGTCGTCCAGGCGCGCGGTGCCGCCCACAATGGCGTGATCGTCGGCGTAGCGACGATCACCGTGCAGCTCGTCGAAATCCTCAAACACCGACTCGATGTAGTCCAGGGTGTAGGGCCGGCGCGGGTGCCTTGCCAGCCGGGCCACATCCCAGGGCTGGAGGTCGGAGAAAATACTCTCCGTGAGACTGACGCTTTTCTTCTTCAGCCGGGTGATTTCGTCGGAGATGTTGATGTCTGTGTCGTTACCCACCATGCGAAGCTCCTCGAT
>CBIHLH010000200.1:0-4951 GCA_966210405.1 uncultured Marinobacter sp. | reverse complement strand
GTATCGAACAGCTCCTGACATGGAGTGAAAGTGATGACAGGCAACGAGTCGGAACACATCAAGGACAGGGTCTGGGCGCAACATCTAAGCTGGCTGAACCTGATCAGCAATGAATGCAAATCCAATCAGTTGAAACGGCAACGGCAGGCGCGGAGGACGCTCAGAGATTGCCTGAGAAAGGGAGCGTGGACAGTTGAAAGAGGGGGCAGCGACAGGGCCATAACTTACTCCGGGCGATCAGATACCAGCTCAGAGTAGTGTAAGGTCGTCCGGAAAGCTTTGATATAACTCAGCCCTTATGCAGACCTTCCTCTACGGCCCAGACGGCCACTTCCACCCGGGACCGAAGGCTCAGTTTCTTGAGCAGGTGCTTCACATGGACCTTGACGGTGCCATCGCTGATGTCCAGCTTGCGGCCAATCATCTTGTTGGACAGGCCCTCGGCAATCAGGCGCAGAATATCTTTCTCCCGGGGCGTCAGGCTGTCGAAATCCGGTCGTGATGACTGGCTGGGCTTGTTGGAGCGCAGGGCCTCTGCAAGGAGCGTCGTCAGGCGATCACTGATCACCATTTTGCCCACGGCGGCCTGG
This sequence comes from uncultured Marinobacter sp., assembly GCA_966210405.1. Lineage (GTDB taxonomy): Bacteria > Pseudomonadota > Gammaproteobacteria > Pseudomonadales > Oleiphilaceae > Marinobacter. The sequence continues at coordinate 4,361 of CBIHLH010000200.1, read as the reverse complement.
TGCAGTTGCCGGATCATGTCTTCGGGTTCCATGTCTTTCAGCAGGTAACCGTCGGCTCCGGCGCGCAGGGCGGATACCACATCGTCTTCCTGGTCAGACACGGTGAACATGATGATGCGTGAGCCGACGTTGTTTTCCCGGAGTTTTTTCAGCGCCTCAATGCCGTTCATCTCTGGCATATTCAGATCCATGAGGATCAGGTCCGGCTCTGTCTCCATGGCCAGGCGGATACCGTCGGTGGCGTTACTGGCCTCACCGACCACCGCCATGTCGTCCTCCATGTCAACCAGTTGCCTGATGCCCTGGCGCAGCAACGGGTGGTCGTCGATCAGCAAAATACTTGCGGGTGTCTCAGACATGATTCCTCTCTGACGAATGCGTTCGATGGCAAGCGGCCAGGCCGCACATGGATGATATAACGAGGGTCAGGCGCCTGTCAGGCGCTCAACACTTCGCTGTGAATCAGGTTCCGGATCTTGGGCACAAATGCCAGCGTTACATCCACGCCTCCCTCCTCCCGGTTGGCCACGTTCACGTCGCCACCCAGGGTGCGCGCCCGGTCCTGCATGATAATCAGCCCGTAGTGGTGCACCGGCTGGTCGGCACCCGGCAGGCCTTTGCCATTGTCCCGGATTCTTACCCGTACCTGAGGTGATTCAAAGACGACGGTGACCGAGATATCCGTGGCGTCGGCATGTTTCACAGCATTGGCCAGGCCTTCCCGGACAATCTGCAGGGTATGGATTTCCTCGTTTGGCGACAGCGTCTGCGGCGGCAGGTTGTAATGAAGCGCCACCGGTTTTCCCAGCCGCCCGGAAAACTCCTCAATGGTTTTGCGCAGTGCGGTGGCCAGGTCCGGTGTGTCCAGCTTCAGCCGGAACGTGGCCAGCAACTCCCGGAGTTGTCGGTAGGCACTGTTCAGGCCCGCGCTGAGCTCATCCAGTATGGCGTCATGGGCGGGTTTCTGTTCACCGTTGATATCGAGCCGGCGCAGTCGTGTCACCTGCATTTTCAGGTAGGACAGCGACTGGGCCAGGGAGTCGTGCAGTTCCCGGGCAATCACCGTGCGCTCTTCCGCCAGGGTCAGTTGCTGTTCCTCGGTGATCTGCCGCTCCAGGAAGATGGCCGTTGCCAACTGGTCACTGAGGGTTTCCAGCAACCGCCGGGCGGTATCCGAGAGTCCCAGGTCAGCGGGGTACCAGACTTCCAGTGTGCCAAGCAGTTCACCCGGTATGCGTATGGGCAGCAGTAGCCGGCGACCGTCGTTGTCTTCTGCCGGCAATTCATCGTAGACCTCCGGTGTCACCAGGCAGGCATTGCAGTGATGGTCGCGGCAATAGAACGGGCGCTGCCGGGCGGCGGTGGTTACCGCCTGAACCGGTTCCGTGGCTTCTTTGTCATGCAGGTACAACCGGATCGGGCCAATGCCCAGTAACTGCTCCATTTCCTGAAGCATGAGTACGGCCCCGTTGCACAGGTCATGATTGGCAAACAGGTTGCGGCTGGAGGCATGCAACAATTGCAGTGCTGCGTGGCTTTTTTCCAGTTCTTCGGTCTTGAGACGTGCCCGTTCCTCCAGTTCGCCATAGGTGAGTGCCAGCTCACTGGTCATCTGATCGAAGGCCGTGCCCAGCCGGGCCAGTTCGTCGGTACCCTTGAGGTTCGCCTTGCGGGTAAAGTTCTTCTCGCCCACCGCACCGGCAATCTCCACCAGCGTCTGCAATGGCCGGAGTACCCGGGTTTTCAGATCGAGGAACAGCGCGGCGATGATCAGTACCGAGAAGCAGAGACTCGCCAGCTGGATCAGGTACAACAAATCGACCCGGGCTTCGGTTCGATGCTCCAGCATGGTGACCAATCGATCGACCTCGCCCACAAATTGCTCCGTAGCGGTGACCGTAGCGGCGGGGACGGGGCGCTCCAGAGGTTGACGCTCCAGGGCCGGGCGTAGCGTCCGGGCCCAGGACTCTTGAACCTCGCTGTACTGCCTGGACAGGGGATGCCCCTTGTCTGCCGGCAGGGCGCGGGTAATGCCGACACTGGTAAGCCGGTCCTGGTAACGGTCGATCATCGCTTTCTGGTCCGCCGGGCGGGCAAGCAGCTGGAATGCGCCCATGCGCAGGGCGCCGGCCAGGTTGATGGCCGTGGCATTACCCTTGATGCTTTGGGACACAACCAGGGTGGTGGCCATACTGACAACGGCGGTCAGCACCACGGCACCGACCGCGATGGTAATGCGTCGTACAAGCGGGCTGTTGGATGGCATGAAGACCTCCTGTGCTACCACCTTGAGGATAGTCAATTACCCCTCTGGTTGGTCACCCATCATAGTCTTTGACCCTGGACAGCGCAAAAGATGACAATTAAAACCATGTTTGTCGGTGGGTGAGCCAGGTGGTGACGGCATGAATGGCGGGGCGAATCAGGAAGAACAGTTGGCATCGCTTGCGGTGGTGTTACCTCTGGCACTGGCCGGATTTTCCGTCTCGGCGGCCTGCTGGACGCTGTTTGCGGTGGCGGGTGTGCAACTGAGAACCGAGTTGAACCTCAGTAGTCTGCAGTTCGGGTTGCTCCTTGCCATGCCGATGGCCGTGAGCGCCCTGTTGGCGATTCCGGCCGGGCTGGCGGCTCGCAGGGTGGGTGCCCGCCGCGTGATGCTGGCCTGCCTGGCCGGCCTGAGCCTGTGCATGGGGTTGTTGCTGATGACCACGACGTTCACGGGGTATCTGGCGGTTGCCGGAGGCCTCGGTCTGGCGGGTGGTTTCTACAGTGCCGGCCTGCAGTTTGTTACCAGCCACTGCAAACCGGAGAGGCTGGGGCTGGCGCTGGGTGTCTTCGGGGCTGGTGTCATGGGGGCCGGGCTCAACTACTACCTTGTCCCACTATTGCATGAAGCCTTCTCCTGGCGTGGGGTGCCGCTGGTGTACCTCGTTGTGCTGCTGCTGGTGATGGCGTTGCTCATGATGCTGACCGATGACCGGGACGCCGATATGGAAACGGCCCTCCCGGCAGACGGTGGCATGCGGTTTGGGGGGGCTCGCACATTGGCGGGCCTGGCACCTGTGTGGCTACTTTGGCGTGCTGGCCGGTGGCTTCTTCGCGCTTGCGCTGTGGTTGCCGGAGTTTCTGAGCGGCCAGTTCGGGCTTCGGATGGCGTCTGCGGCCAACCTGGCGTTGTGGTTTGTGGTGCCCGGGGCCCTGGCGCAGGTGGTCGGAGGTGCCCTGTCAGACCGTTATGGCAGCGTCCGGGTGGTGCCCCGCTCCCTGCTGGTCGGCCTGCTGGCGCTGGTGGTCCTTTCGTATCCGCCCATGACGCTGCGCGTGCACGGTGTGGCGTCGGGCCTTGAGCTCGAGTTTGCTCTGGCACTGGGGTCAGAAACGGCTTTCATGGTGATGCTGGGGGTCGCCATGGGCTGTGCCATCGGCAGCCTGCAGCGGATGGTTATCATCCGGAACCGGGACCGTGCCGCCCTGATGGCCGGGCTGTTGCTGGTCAGCGCCTGTTCGGTTGCCTTCCTTCTGCCCGTTCTGTTCGGCGCGGTCAATCAATGGTTGGGGGTACGTAGCGCCATGTTCATGATCCTGTTCCTGCTGATGTCGGTTTGTCTGGTGCTGTTCGCCCGTGCCAACCGGCGTGAAGAACGCCAGCGACTTCTCCATCCGGGGATACAAAGCCCCTACCCCCTCGGTGGTAGGGGCGGGTTATGAGGTAGTAACCACGCAGATTTTGGGGTTTCTCTGGCACACAATGCTCCCACATCGGAACAGCGATCCGGGCAACGGAGAGGATGGGGAGAGAGACCATGAGTCATTTGATCGACAAACTGAATTACTTCAGGAAGAAGCGCGAGCCGTTTTCCAATGGCCACGGCGAAACCCACGACGTCAGCCGCGAATGGGAAGACAGCTACCGCCAGCGCTGGCAGCACGACAAGATCGTGCGCTCCACCCACGGCGTGAATTGCACCGGCTCCTGCAGTTGGAAGATTTACGTCAAGAACGGCCTGGTGACCTGGGAAACCCAGCAGACAGACTACCCGCGCACCCGTCCGGATCTGCCCAACCACGAGCCCCGCGGCTGCCCCCGTGGCGCCAGTTATTCCTGGTACATGTACAGCGCCAACCGCCTGAAGTACCCGTTGATGCGCAAGCACCTGATGAAGCTCTGGCGTGCGGCCAAAGTTGAGCACAAGGATCCGGTGGATGCCTGGGCCTCTATTGTTGAAGATCCCAAGAAAACCGCTGAATACAAGCCCTGCCGTGGCATGGGCGGTTTCGTGCGTTCCAACTGGGACGAAGTCAACGAGCTGATTGGCGCCTCCAACGTCTACACCGCCAAGACCCACGGCCCGGACCGGATC
>CBIHLH010000199.1:0-4965 GCA_966210405.1 uncultured Marinobacter sp. | reverse complement strand
CACATGAGCCCCGTCGTTACCCCGACCGCACTATTACTTAACGCCAGGACACCCAGATACTGGGCAATCTGGTGCTGGGAATCGCGGGTAATGCGCAATACGGTTTTTCGTTGGTCCCGGGGGAGCTGTCGCACCAGATTCTTGATAATCCGGTCGCCACCCACCAACAGAAAGTAAGTCAATGCCAGCGCCAGAGCGAGACCTGCAACGGCATTGCGAACCTTGCTCATCAACTGGCTGCGCCAGGAGTCGGTCTGCAATACCACAGTGGTGGGCTTTACCTTGTCACTGTCGGACAGTTCCTCCACCGACTTTGCCACCTTCTCGGCGGATTCCGTGACCCTGTCGATCTGACGTTTGATGGCGCTCTCGCCCACCAGCACCCGGGAAATACCCTGCGGCGCCTTTTCGGCCCACTTCACCGCCGGTGCGGCAACCGCCCAGGTAATTCCGGCGATACCTGCAAGCACCAGAATCACCAGCACCAGAGAACTCACCACCCGCGGGATGCGCCAGTTTATATAGAGCTTTTTCACCAGTGGTGACAGCAGGAGGCTGGTCAGCATTGCCAGAATAATCGGCAGAACTATCTGATGGGCAACGTACAGGGTGTACAGAATGCCGAGTACAAACAGGCCATAGATGGGCGTGGCGAGATCCGGTGATACCAGCGGGCGACGGCCATCGCCCGCTGGTTCATGCTGCTGAGACTGGTCGTCCATGCGAAATTCCGTGTCGGTGCCAAAACACCAGTCTACCCCGCCCGGTGACGCGTCGCATCCGGTTGGGGTTACGCTCCGTTCACGTACAGAGGCAGGAAACCGGGGTCAGACCCCAGTGCATTTCGTCAGCGTAAATGCACTGGGGTCTGACCCCGGTTTCCGGTTTCATCACTCCGGTTTATAAAGGCGCTGGATGCTGGAGAAGTCCAGCGTGCCGTTGCCTTGGCCGGCATGCAGCTCAAACAGGTTGCGGGCCAGGGAGCCCATGGGGATGGCGGCGTGGTTCTTCACCGCGTTATCGAAGGCCAGCCCCAGGTCCTTGTTCATCAGGTTGACCAGGAAGCCGCCCTGATAATCCCGGGAGGCCGGTGCTCCCTCCATCACGCCCGGCCAGGGATTGTAAACGTTGAGGGCCCAGTTGCCGCCGGAACTCTGCTTCATGATTTCCGAAAGCACCGCCGGATCCAGGCCGTTCTTCACACCCAAAGCCAGGGCTTCACTGGTGCCGGCCATCAGGATGGCGAGCAGCATGTTGTTGCAGATCTTGGCCACCTGGCCAGACCCGTGCTCACCGGCGTGGAAGATGTTCTTGCCCATGGCTTCCAGGATCGGCTTGGCCTGGCTGAAAGTCTCTGCCGCGCCACCGCAGATGAAGGTCAATGTGCCTGCTTTGGCACCACCCACACCACCGGAGACTGGTGCATCGAGGAAGGGAATATTCTTCGCCTTGGCTGCCTCGGCCACACCACGGGCTGTTTCCGGCGCAATCGTGGAGGAATCAATCACGAGGGTACCTGCAGGCAGGTTGGCCAGCAGGCCATCGTCGCCCAGATACACCGTTTCCACATGTTGCCCGGCGGGCAGCATGGTGATGACACACTCAGCGCCTTTGGCGGCTTCATGAGCGGTATCGGCGGTTTTCGCACCCTCGGACACCAGGGCCGCAACGGCCTCTTTTGAAAGATCGAACACGGTCACGTTGTGGCCGGCTTTAACGAGGTTGCTGGCCATGGGGCCGCCCATGTTGCCCAGGCCGATGAAGGTAATTGTTGCCATGTCTTTTCCCCTTATTGTTGTATTCGATTGAGCGGGTCACCTTGTCAGGCGACCAGTTTGGCTGTCATTTAAAAAAGTCGTCTATCCACGCGCTGTCCATCTCGGCGAGGGACGCGTAGCGCCACCTGGGCTGCTGGTCCTTGTCGATCAGAAGCGCCCGGATACCCTCTGCGAATTCCCCTTTGGTCAGGCACTTTTGAGACAGTATCAGCTCCTTGTCGAGCACCTCTTTCAGGCTGCTGTGCTTGCAGCCGTGCAGGTGCCGCCACACCAGCGCCAGGGACGTCGGTGAGGCCCCCGCCAGGGAGCGGGTTGCCTTTGCCACCCAGCCTTCACCCCCGGCCAGTTCGCTGAGCTGGTTAACGGTTGCCTCCAGCGAATCGGCATCGGTTACCCGGTTAATCTCGTCGAAATGAGTACGTACCGGTGATTCCGGCATGGCGTCGGTACTCTGGCGTTCAAATTGCCTGAGCACACTGCCGACAACCGCATGGGGTTGCTCATCCAGCCAGTTGCGCCTGCACAGTTCCGCAACCACATCGGCCTTCAGGTCGTGCCGTATGAACCGGTCCGCCAGGCCGGTAAACACGGCATCCGCGCCGTTAAGGCGGGCACCGGTCAAGCCCAGGAACAACCCGGTACGGCCGGGAGTCCGGTTCAGAAACCAGCCAGCAGCCACGTCCGGATAGAGGCCGATGGTGATTTCCGGCATGGCCAGTTTCGAGCCTTCGGTCACTACCCGGTGGGACGCGCCTTCCAGGATGCCCATACCCCCACCCATCACGATGCCATGGCCCCAGCACACGATGGGCTTCGGGAAGGTGTGAATCAGATAGTCCAGCTCGTATTCCTCGGTGAAAAACGCCTCACCGACACCACTCCCCTGGGGCTCGGTCATGCTTCGGTACAGGGCAACAATATCGCCACCGGCACAGAACGCCTTATCGCCTTCTGCTTCAAGCCAGACTGCCTGAATGGCCGGATCTTCCGCCCAACGCTTCAGTTGCGGTGTCAACAGACGAATCATCTCCAGAGACAACGAATTGAGCGTCTTGGGCATGTTCAGCCGGGCCACGGCAATCAGCGCGTCGCCGCCCGTTTTCCACTCTTCAAAGATAATCGGGTGATCACTCATATCAGGTCCTTGAGCCAACGTTCAGAATGCTGGCATCAGCGGTTTTTCCATTCCGGCTTACGCTTGTCGAGAAACGCATTCACGCCTTCTTTCTGGTCCTCGGTGGAGAACAGTTCAACAAACAGTTCACGCTCCATACGCCAACCGTCATCGTGGCTGCGACCGTCGCGGGCGCTCATTACCAGGGTCTTGCAACGGGCGGTGGACGACGGGCTCTGCTTGCAGGCCATTTCCGCCAGTTCCAGGGCCTTATCAAGGCTCTTGCCTGAGGGCACCACCTCCTCAACCAGTCCGATCTTTAAAGCAGTCTCCGCTTTCACGCGCTCACCACACAGGATCATCCGCTTGGCCCAGCCTTCCCCGACCAGCCACGGCAGGTTCTGGGTACCACCGGCACAGGGCAGCAGGCCCACGGACGCTTCCGGCAGGGCCATCTGGGCATGCTCTTCGGCAATACGGATATCGCAGGCCATGGCGCACTCCAGGCCACCACCCATGGCGTAGCCGTTCACCGCGGCAATCGAGACACCCCGGAACCGGCTCAGGGTCGCAAAGGCCTCGCCAAACAACTGGCCCATCTCCTGGGCCCGGGCCTTGTCACCGTCGGCAAAAGTTTTCAGGTCCGCGCCCGCGGAGAAGAATTTCTCGCCCTGCCCGGTCATGACCAGGGCAAAGATGTTTCGGTCTTCGTTGAGTTCACGAACCGTTTTCATCAGGGCAATCAGGGAATCCTTGGTCCAGGTGTTGGCCGGAGGATTGTTGATGGTCAGTACCGCGATGTGTCCGCGTTTTTCGAGCTGAATCAGATCACTCATGGGATCTCCTTATTGAATCGCTTCGGCCACGCCATCGTCGAGCAGACGACGGGCAACAATCAGACGCATGATTTCGTTGGTGCCTTCCAGAATCTGGTGCACTCGCAGGTCGCGCAGATAGCGCTCCAGCGGGTATTCGCGAATATAGCCATAGCCACCATGCAGTTGCAGCGCTTCGTTGACCACCTCAAAGCAGGCATCGGTGGCGAAGCGCTTGGCCATGGCACAATGCAGGGTGGCTTCCGGATCGGCGTTATCGAGCTTGAAGGCGCCGAGGCGAACCATCTGCCGCGCCGCCACCAGGTTGGTGGCCATATCGGCCAGCTTGAATTGCAACGCCTGGAACGCCGCCAGCGGTTTGCCAAACTGCTCACGCTCGTGCATGTAATTCCGGGCCCGCAGCAGGGCCGCCTGGGCACCGCCGAGGGAACAGGTGGCAATGTTCAGGCGCCCGCCATCCAGGCCTTTCATGGCAATGGCAAAACCGTCGCCTTCCTCACCCACACGGTTGCCAGCCGGGATGCGTACATTCTCCAGGCTGATCATCCGGGTCGGCTGGCTGTGCCAACCCAGCTTCTCTTCGTTCTTGCCGTAGGACACACCCTCGGCATCCGCAGGAATCACGAATGTGGAAATACCTTTGTAGCCGGAATCCGGCGCCCCGGTGCGGGCCATAAGTACCAGGATGTCGGTGGCACCAGCGCCGGAGATAAACACTTTACTGCCATTAATCACATAGCTGTCGCCGTCCCGGACGGCCTTCGTGCGCAGGCTGGCCGCATCTGAACCGGCACCCGGCTCGGTCAGGCAGTAGGACGCCAGCCATTCACCACTGGCCAGTTTCGGCACGATTTCCTGTTTGAGGTCATCCGAAGCGAAGCTGGCGACCATCCAGGTCGCCATATTGTGAATGGTGATAAACGCCGCGGTTGAAGGGCAGGCAGCGGCAAGCTCTTCGACGATAACAGAGGTATCGAGCCGCGACAGGCCCATGCCACCCAAGGCCTCCGGGGTGTACATGCCCATGAAGCCCATCTCGCCGGCTTCTTTAAGCATGTCCTTCGGGAAGATATGCTCGTCGTCCCACTGGGCGGCGTGGGGCGCCATTGATTTCTCCGCGAACGCCCGGGCCGCCTCACGAAACGCCAGTTGGTCTTCGGTCAGGTTAAAATCCATGGTTACGCTCCAATTACAGTCAGGCTCGGCGAAAGGCGTGGACACAAGGGGCCGGAAACGA
>CBIHLH010000198.1:0-5016 GCA_966210405.1 uncultured Marinobacter sp. | reverse complement strand
CCCGAGGCTGTGCTGGCGGCATGCGTGTCGTTTCTGGAAGGTGAGGCCCGTTATGTCAATCTGGGTGGCGATCGGACGGTTATCGGGGGAGGGGCAGCAGATGGCTGAAGCCCGGCCAACGACCGACCGGATATTTTCTTCTGTCCTATTTGATCTCTGTTTGTTCTTATGTTCGCATGAAACGAAATCCGGATCTGATTCGCGATCTCATGCTTGCCCTTGAAGCCGCAGAGGGAGCGGAGCTTCTGCGCGTGCCGGATGTTTCGGGATACACCCGGCATGAGATCGACCACCACTTCAGGCTGCTGGTGGAAGCAGGGCTCGCCTCTGCAGCGCATGTGTCGTCGGACGGACGGCGTTGGGTTGCCGTCCGGCTAACCTGGTCGGGGCACGACTATATCGACACCATCCGTGACGGCGGTGTGTGGAAACACACGAAAGCCGCAATGAAGAAGGCCGGCTTCTGGTCGCTCGAGACAATGGGCGTCATTGCGCGTGCCATCATCCTCGAGCGGCTTGAGGTGTTGGGTATCGGGTCGAACCCATGAAGATGAACGGGGATGAAGTGGCGCTCGGAGCAGCCATGATGCTGCTGAGGCGGCATGGGGATCTGGCGCCCGTAAAGGTGGCAGAGCGGATCGGCGAGCTGGCTCTCGCCGGAGATCAGGAGGGAGTTCTGTTCTGGAAGCGGGTAGCTTTGAGAATGGACCAGATTTTCCGTCCTGGCGCGGTCCAGTAGAACAGCAGGAAGCACAGCGCGCGGGGTTGCGACTTGACTTCCGTTTGGCCGCAGGCGACATCTCCGGATGACCTTGGGGAAGGTCAAAAGGGGGGGAATTCAATGAGATTGATCCATGTTGCGCTGCTGTGCGCAGCTGCTGCGCCGACTCTGGCCGGAGCGCAGGTCACGGTCCCCGCGTCGGCCACGCTGGCTGTGGGGCCTGCGGCAACAAACATCCTGCGCACTGGCACCGAAATCCAGCTGAAGATGGAAGAGCCGCTGACGACCGAAGGCAAGAAGCTGCGGGTCGGTCAGCACTTTCGTCTGTCCGTGATCGAACCGGTAACCGTAGGTGGTCAGGTCGTCATTCCGGTAGGCGCGCCCGCAATGGGAGAGGTGACCGAGGTCCGTAACAAGGGGATGTGGGGCAAGTCAGGCCACCTGACCGCTTCTCTCCTCCATGTCAGCGTCAACGGTCGGCAGATCCGGCTGAGTGGCACCTTCGATGACAAGGGTGTGACCGGAACCGCGGGCGTGGTGGCTGCAGTGGCGTTCGTCCCGGTCGTTGGCTTCTTCACCACCGGAACCAGCGCCAGGGTCGCTTCAGGATCGCAGGTGAAAGGTTTCATCGGCGAGGACGTGCCTCTGGTGTTCGCGCAGGCCGTGACTCCCGCCATGACCGTTCCTGTCGCTGCAGCAGTGTCTGCGCCTGCTGCGGCACAGCCAGTCGCCACGCCAGCTGCGACTGCAGAATAATCCGCTCAATCAAAAAGGACCGAGATCCATGCGTTTCATTCTGTCCGCCGCCGTGACGCTCGCCGTTGCCGCTCCCGCGCTTGCCCAGACCACTCCGGCGCAGCCGCTTGTCAGTGAGGAAGTCGGTGTGCCGGTGTTTCCCTATGACATCACCGACAGGCCCTATGAGGTGCTTGGCGAGGTGAAGGCCGGGGTCCGCAAGGCCACGATCTTCAGCAGGTCGTCATCGCAGGACAAGATCTACGGCGAGCTGTGGGAGCGCGGAAAGAAGCTTGGCGCGGATGCCGTCATCAAGGCCCAGTATGGCGATGCTCACGTGTCCGCGTTCAGCTGGGGCAAGACAAACGCGACCGGTGTCGCAGTCCGTTTTCTGCCTGCAGGCACTGTGCCGGCGCCGGCTGCCGCTCCGGCCGCCAACTGACAGCCATGCTCCGCGCAGCGCTGACCGCCTGCCTTCTCGGTGCGAATGTGACGGCTGCCGCTCAGGAAGCCGTCACCACAGCGCCGCCATCAGTCTCCATGGCCGCGATTCAGGCACCCCGCTGGGTGCAGGGAACGGATGTGGAGCTGATGGTCGTCCGGGAGGTGAACAGCCGGTCGGCACGGGCCGGTGACCGGTTCAGGCTGCGGGTCAACGCTCCGGTCGAGCTGGACGGGGCTACGGTGATCCCGGTCGGCTCCAGTGCATGGGGGGAGGTCATCTCGGCGAGGGGAACAGGAGCCGCTGGCGGGAAGGGCCAGCTCAGCCTGCGCCTGCTGCACGTCGATACCGCATGGGGTCCGATACCGCTTACCGGCACGAAGGGCGCCGAGGGCAACGCGAATACCGGCGGAGTGATCCTCGGCGTGCTGGGTTTTGGTCTGCTGGGGCTGCTCAACAAGGGGGGCAATGCCACCTTCAAGGCTGGCGACATCATTCATGGTTATGTTGCTGAAGGCGAAGCTCCCATGGCTGCACCGCTCACGGTATCGACCGACGCCGCGCCGCTGCCTGTTGGTGGTTCACAGGAGCAGGCCGGGGAGGGGGCTGTTCTGTCCGGCAGCGTCGAGTGAAAGACGGGCGGCCATTTCCAGAAACTCCGCGACGCCTGTGATCTGTGCCTGCTGGGCCGGGCGATAGGATTCGTGAATGGCACGCGGCAGCACGAGCTGGAGGCGCTCCTTGCGCATCTCGTCGGTCTGGGTCTGCGAGATGCCCGGCTCCAGTGTCAGCAGGTGCTTGGCCGCAATCCTGTCTGCTTCGGCCAGAACCTGCCGCCACCGGTCCTTGCAGCTCGTCTTGACGGCCAGCATCAGGAGCTTTCCCTCAGGCCACTGCGGATCATGATAGGCCTCTTCCTGCGGAAACAGGAAATCGGGGCCGTTCCGTTTCTCGGTAGTGGCTTCCCGTTTGTGGGGAATATGGTGCGCTTCGAGCAGGGCCTCTACATGATGGCCCAGTGCATAGCCTGCGCGTGACTTGCGCCGGTTCTGAACCTGCAGCGAATAGCTTATGAACCCGTCCACATCGGCTACGCCATCCTGGTAAAAGCCTTGCCTGAGGCGCTCACCCAGAAGGTGCCGCTCATATGTGAGGAAGAGCCGTTCCTCGAGATCCATCCACGCCATCAGCGTGGCGTCAGGATCAGCGAGGGGGTCCGCATGATTTTCCAGTTCGCGTGTAAAGGCCGAGAAGCGACGTGTGGGCGGAAGGCCCTTCGGGAATTTTCTGAGCAGCGTGTCGAGCAGTCGATCGTCGGTCAGGGTGACTTCGACATCGATGAGCTCAAGTACATGCCGGGCCGCAAGATCAACCGACCGGCCATCTTCGAGCCGGAGATCCTTCTGCACAAGGTCGCGGCCATCGAGGCTGAGGCCGAACAGCCACAGCAGCTGCTGCTCGATCGAGCTGCCCTTCTGACAGAGGAGAGCCAGCAGAGGGCCTTCGCGTGGCATGCAGAGGAAAAGGGTATCGCCTGCACGGGCGCGTTGGACCGCTTCTTCAGCCGCGACAGGATAGTATAGCCTGTACTCCGCGCCGCGGTGGGACTTGCCCCGCCGGCTGTCGTACCAGGTGCCAGGCTGAGCGATCACCAGAGGGGCTTCCTCGTCGGAGAGCCAGACCCATTTGACAGGGGTCTGGATCTTGTCTGCGGGCGTGCCAAGAAAAGCACGGAAGGAGTCCACGCCCTGGAACTCGTGACTGCGCGATACCGAAGGGTCGACCTCGGTGCCGGTAACGGATTTGACGCCAGATCCGACAAAATACTGGGAGATGGATCCTGCCTGCACCCTGCGTGTCCCCTTCAGATGAGGGCGAATTCATAACCATCCCCTACATCGGGCGCCAGTGGGAGGTTCATATCAGCCCGAGGCCCCGGTCTGGCGGGCAGAGATCTGCGACAGGGCCCCCGCTGGCGACCCTGTGTGGACAGGTGACATGCCAGCCGTACATCACTGGTGTGGGGCCAAAAAGATCTGGCTGCGGCCCCGGCACGTCCCGAGCACTATCCTTCCTGGGCTGATGAGCCCCTGGATCTGTGCCACTGTTGCACCTGACGTAAAATCAGGACATTGGCGGGGAAGCGGATCAGTTTACGGGGGGTCAGATGGCAATGCGAAGCGGGACACAGGGACAGCGGCCACTGGCGCCAATGCTGACGATCGTGACGCTGGCAGCGATCCTTCTGTACGTCTTTCGCGAGCGGGGAGACGGCCCCTTTATCCATGAGCTGGGGGTGTTTGCCGGTACATGGCTGTGTATCGCGCTGTTCGCCCTGCTCGGGCGCGCGATATTCCGACGCAGGGCAGTCTGACCTCCGGTGAGAAGAGAAAGACCGAGCGGCCCTTCGCGTCGTGAGTGGCGCGCAATGAAGCGGGCGAACCTGAAACGCCAAAGGCCTCCTGCATTCCGCTCGCCATTCGCTCCACTTGCGATCGTCGGGTTGGCGATCCTTCTCGCCTGGTGGTGGCCTGCTGCCGGGCCGCTGCAGGCCTCTGATCGTAATGTCGGCAGGTTCTTCTGCAAGGTAGCTTCAGTCACAGATGGCGATACCCTGCGCTGCGATGACGGAACCCGCGTCCGCCTGCACGCCGTGGCAGCAAAGGAGCGGGACGAAAGCTGTTCGCCGGGGCATCCCTGTCCGTCAGCCTCAGGTGCCGCCGCCACAGCCATGCTCCGGCAACTTGCAGGAGGGCAGGGATTGCAGTGCACGCCAACCGGAACAAGCTACAACCGGGTGACGGCAATCTGCAGCAACGAGGCAGGGGTCGAGGTCAACTGTGCAATGATCCAGAGCGGTACCGCAGTGATCTGGCCCCGCTACAATTCGGAAAAGCCCATCTGCCAAAGGTGAAGCTTGGCCGACAGGCGAATGTCAGGTTCACAGGCTCGATGTGAGGATAGCCGTCGTTGGGGCGCGTCAGCTCGCGATGCAAATCGGCCGCTCAGCACCCGATTGTTGATCCTCAGGTGCAACAGTCCGGTATTCCGGCGGCTCGCGACCCAGCTTACGTCATTCGGTAGAGAGTTTCTGAACGACAGATTCAATACTGAAACC
>CBIHLH010000197.1:0-5054 GCA_966210405.1 uncultured Marinobacter sp. | reverse complement strand
GCATGATCGACCCCCGCCAGGTGTTCGGCCGGGAGGCGATGCTGAACCTGGAAATCGGCTTTGGCATGGGGAAATCCCTGGCGGACATGGCCGAAGCCGCGCCGGAGCAGGATTTTATCGGCGTGGAAGTGCACCTGGCCGGCGTCGGGGCCCTGCTCAAGGAGATTGAGGATCGGGGGCTCGACAATGTCCGGGTCTACCGCATTGACGCCAATGACGTGATTGATCTGTGCCTGCCGGATGCCTGTCTGGACAGGGTCATGGTGTTTTTCCCCGACCCCTGGCACAAGAAGCGTCATCACAAGCGCCGGCTGGTGCAGCCGGAGTTCGTTCAGCGTCTTCGTCACAAGCTGCGAGTAGGCGGCATCCTGCACCTGGCCACGGACTGGGAGAACTACGCGGAACACATGATGGAGGTAATGAACGGCTCGGAAGGCTTTGCCAATACCCAGGGCGAGAGCGAGTACTCACCCCGGCCGGAGGACCGTCCGATCACCAAGTTTGAACAGCGGGGAGAGCGCCTGGGGCACGGAGTCTGGGACCTGCTGTTCCATCGCACCAACTAATCTGGCCGGTCAGCCCGGGGCGAGCGGGTGTCGCCGTGCGGCCCGGATGACCACCAGTCCCGCAATGCCCAGTGTTACTGCCGTGAATTTGACCAGGGCGCACAGGGTCGCGGAAAGGCTGATCACATCGTCGGGCGGATCGAAGTTGTTCAGCAGCAGAACATTTTCGGAAGCATCCGCCAGCCCGGCGGCCACGAACAGGGCCCGAACCCAGCGGGCGGTCATTCGCTCTCTTACGCCGGGGCGATCCCGCATCAGGTGCCGGGTCAGGTGCACCAGCGCAATCACATAGGCGGGTATAAACAGAAAATCCAGCCACAGCGAGACGGTCGCCCAGTTTACGCCGTCGCTGCCCCAGCTACGCACAATCGCGTGAGCCTGGTCAGCGGTGGCTGCGAACTGGAAGCTGACAATGCCCTGGGGTGCCGAGGCGGTTTGCAGGAACTGGTTGATCAGCACCAGGACCACCAGCAGGACCACGGTGATGGTCAGGCTCACTTTCAGATGTTTCGGCAAGGCTGCCGATGGCGTTTCAGAGTCCATCACAGAAACCGCTCCAACAGGCTGTTCAGGTACCGCTGGCCCAGGTCCGTGGCCTGGAGTCGACCGGGCACCAGCAAGGTTTCATCACGTAACTTCTGAAGTTGTACCGCAACGGATGACAGTGGTAAACCCGTACGCTGTGAAAAAAGTGATTCATCTACTCCTTCTTTCAGGCGCAGGGCGTTCATCAGGAACTCCAGCGGACGCTCAGCCACGTCAATTGCCTCACTGCCTGCCGTGCGACTGCCGATGCGCTTGAGGTAGGCTTCCGGTTGCCGGGTTTTCCAGTAGCGCCGGATGCTGCCATCCGCCAGGCTGATCTTGCCATGGCCACCGGCGCCCAGGGCCAGGTAGTCGCCAAAGGTCCAGTAGTTGAGGTTGTGGCGGGAGGCCTGGCCGGGCAGGCTCCAGGCCGAAACTTCGTAATCACTGAAGCCCCGGGCCCGGAGGTAGTCACCGCCCTGGCTGTAGATCTCCCACAGCCGGTCGTCGTCCGGCAGGGTAGGCGGGCGGCTGAAAAACTCGGTGTTGGGTTCCAGGGTCAGTTGATACCAGGACAGGTGAGTGGGGGCATGCTCAAGAGCGGCGCCCAGGTCATTCAATGCATCGGTCGGTGTTTGCCCGGGCAGGCCATGCATCAGGTCGATGTTGAGGTTGTCGAAACCGGCCCGCCGGGCAGTGCCAATGGCCCGGTGGGCGGCATCGCAGTCATGGATGCGGCCGAGGGCTGTCAGGTGCCCGGGGTTGAAACTCTGAACGCCGATCGACAACCGGTTGATGCCGGCGGCCCGGAAGGATTCAAACCGGCCTTCCTCCAGGGTGCCGGGATTGGCTTCCAGGGTAATTTCCGCGTCCGGCGCCAGATACAGTCGCTGTTTCAGTCCGGCCATCAGTCGATGGTAGAAGTCGCCGCTCATCAGCGATGGCGTGCCGCCGCCGATAAACACGGTCTCGACGGGGCGCTCGCGCACCAGATTCAGGTCGTGCTCAAGATCTTCAAGCAGTGCCTGCAGGTAGGCGGACTCAGGGATCTCTCCGCGCAGTGCATGGGAGTTGAAATCACAGTAGGGGCACTTGCGCACACACCAGGGCACATGGATGTACAGCCCCAGCGGTGGTGTCACCGGGACTGCATTCGGCGTATTCACTGTCCCGGGCCTGCCTGGAGTTGCTCCAGAAGCAGGGCCAGAGCACGGCCCCGGTGGCTGATGCGGCCCTTCTGTTCACGGCTGAGTTCGGCAGCGCTGCACGAGTGCTCCGGGCACAGAAATATTGGGTCGTAACCGAAGCCGCCCTCACCCCGCGGCTGCCGGAGGATCTGCCCGTGCCACTGGCCATGGCAGACCAGGGGGGTCGGGTCATCGGCGTGCCGCAGGTACACCAGGACGCAATGGAATTGTGCGCTGCGCTGATCGTCTGGCACGTCTTCCATGGCGGCCAGCAGTGCCCTGACATTATCGGTGTCGGAGGCATCCGGGCCGGCGTAGCGGGCCGATCGAACCCCGGGCTGGCCAGCGAGGGCATCCACCGCCAGGCCGCTGTCGTCGGCCAGCGCCGGTTTGCCGGTCTGGCGGGCGGCGTGCCGTGCCTTGAGGATGGCGTTTTCGACGAACGTGACCGCCGGTTCCTCTGCCTCACTGACACCGAGGTCCCTTTGGGCAACCGGCGTCAGCCCCAGTGGTGCCAGAAGCGCCGCCAGTTCGGCAATCTTGCCCTGGTTGTTGCTGGCAATGACAAGCTCCGTCATGGCTGGCTCAATCGTTGAAAAGGGTGTGGGAAAAGCGAACGGGAAAATCGTCACCCGCTCCCGTAGGCCTGGCGATCACATTGAACGTCATCAGCTCGCCGGAGGCATACTGGTATTCAGCGATAAAATAGACCGCGTCGCCCTCCTGAATCCGGCGAAAGGCGAGAAAGCGAACCTGCTGGACGTTGTTGGTGACCTTGCCTTCAACCTGGCCCGTTACCGGAGCCAGGGTGCCATCTTCATTTTCGCGCATGATGGCAATGTTGACGATGCCGATGCTCTGGCTGCGTTGCAGGTTGTTGGCCTGTGCGACCTCAGGTGCCAGAAAGGTGCTCGGCAATACGCTCCAGAGCACCTGGTAATCGCCGAAATCCTTGGAGCCGGCGTGGGCGGCGGGCGCCAGCAGTCCCAGCAAAAAGGCCATCAGGGCCATTGCGCGGAGGGTACCAGTAAGGTGCGTGATCATTGCTCGTTCTCCCGGGTGATGCGGTATATGGCAATTTCTCCCAACAGATTTGGCCAGAGCCGGGCCAGCCAGCTGTTCTGGTGCTGCCCGTCTACCACGCGCCGGCTCTTGATGCGAATGCCTTTCTGCCGGCACAGGGCTTCAAAATCCTTGAAGGTACACAACCGGATGTTGGGGGTGTTGTACCACTTATACGGTAGCGCCTCGGATTCGGGCATGCGGCCACTCAGGGTCAGGCCCCAACGCAGTCGCCAGTGGGCGAAGTTGGGGAAGGTAACAATGCCCTCGCGGCCGACCCTGAGCATTTCATCGAGCACCCTGTCTGGCCGGCGGACCGCCTGCAGAGCCTGGGTCATCAGCACGACATCGAAGGAGCCATCGTCGAAATTGCCCAGGCCCTGAGTGTCAAGGTTCTGCTCGATCACGGCGACGCCGCGGCTCATGCAGGTGGTGATGTGGTCCGGGTTGATTTCCAGCCCGAACCCGCTGGCGCCCCGTTCGCGCTGAAGGAAGTCCAGCAGGGTGCCATCGCCACAGCCCAGATCCAGGATGTGGTGCCCCGGCCTGACCCATTGCTGGATGATCTCAAGGTCTGGTCTCATGCCCCTGCCTCCCGTGCCACACGATCCATATACGCGGTAAAAATGTCGGTGTATCTGGGGGTTGGAATGAGAAAGGCGTCGTGGCCCCAGGGGGCATCGATTTCCGCGTAGCTGACACGCCTGCGGGCCGCCATCATGGCGTTCACGATTTCCTCCGAGCGCGCTGGCGTAAAACGCCAGTCGGTACTGAATGACAACACCAGAAACTCACAGGTAGCCTGTGCCAGGGCCCTGGCCAGGTCGCCACCAAATTCGTAGGCGGGATCGAAGTAATCCAGGGCCCGGGTCATCAGCAGGTAGGTGTTGGCGTCGAAGGATTCCGAGAAACGCTCCCCCTGATACCTCAGGTAACTCTCCACCTGAAATTCGGCGTCGTAACCGAATTTGTAGGCCTGGTCCCTCAGTTCACGGCCGAATTTTTCCCCCATGGAAGCGTCTGACAGGTAGGTGATATGACCGACCATGCGGGCCAGCATCAGGCCCCGGCGGGGAACCGTATTGAAATCGTAATAGCGGCCATCATGAAATTCCTGATCGGAGGTAATAGCCTGCCGGGCCACTTCGTTGAAGGCAATGTTCTGGGCGGTCAGCCGGGGGGTGGAGGCAATAACGACCGCATGTTTCAACCGGTCGGGGTAATCCAGGCTCCATTGCAGGGCCTGCATTCCGCCCAGGGAGCCGCCCACCACCGCCGCCCAGCAGTCGATACCGAGCCGGTCCGCCAGCAAGGCCTGGCTTTTTACCCAGTCGCCCACGGTGATCACCGGAAAGTCAGGGCCATAGGGCTTTCCGGTGGACGGATTCAGGCTGTTCGGTCCGGTGCTGCCATGACAACCGCCCAGATTGTTCAGGCTGACGACAAAAAACCGGTTGGTGTCGATGGGCTTGCCCGGGCCAATGCAGCTGTCCCACCAGCCCGGCTTGCGGTCGTCGGCTGAGTGGTAGCCAGCGGCGTGGTGATGGCCGCTCAGGGCGTGACAGATCAGCACGGCGTTGCTGGCGTCGGCATTCAGTTCACCGTAGGTTTCCAGCACCAGGTCATAGTTGTCCAGCGACTGGCCACACGCCAGTTCAATCGGCGCGTCAAAATGGTAGGTCTGTGGGGAAACAATCCCGACAGAGTCCGCAGG
>CBIHLH010000196.1:0-5060 GCA_966210405.1 uncultured Marinobacter sp. | reverse complement strand
GAATAGAAATACGCATCCACGCCACCGAGCACCGGCTCGCCGTTCACCGCCCCCTCGGCAGACCCGAACACCAGTGGCGTGATGGCCGCAGCGCTGCCCCCGGCCACGGCATCATCGGCGGCGGAACCCACCTGGCGGGTCCAGGCCACCTGGGGCGCCAACTCATTGCCATTATTCTCACTGTCAATTCTCTGGAGGAAGCTGTCCACGCCCCCCGATGCCGTCTGGCCGGCCCACTCACCCCGGGTTTCCCCGGCCAGCACAATGAACCCGGACTCGCGGTTGATCCCCGCCCAGCGCGCCACATCGTCCTCGGTGGTGCCGCTGCGATGGGTCCAGGTTGCCACGTACTCGCCGCCGTTGCTGTCGGGATCGAAGTGGTACAGGGAGATCAGCGCGTCCTGGCCACCCAGGGCCGTTGTGCCCGCCACCGGCGCGTCGGTACTGTAGGCCACGACAAACTCGAAACGATCCACGGTCCCGGTATCCTCCGATACCTTGCGCAGGGCCGCGTCAATTACCGGCGCCGGAGCGGCCAGCTGGTCACCGGCATCGGACACCGCCACGTCCTGCAGCAGAGTGCCCTTCTGGTTATAGATGCGGACCTTCACGCGGTTGTTGTCCTGGGCGTCGAAGCCGGCGACGAAGAGTCGGCCGGAATGGCCAATATCGATATCGGTGGCGACAAAACCGTTCACGTCTCCCACTGCCAGAGGCGCGGTGAGTTCATTGATACTGATCCGCAGGGGGGCGGCATCCGACGGCCGGGCGTAACCCTCACGGCCGGCCTGGTAGGCCTCGTCCAGCCCCAGCAGAATGACCCGGTCCGGCAGGTCACCATTGGCGTAGCCGGCCTGTGGTACGGTCACCGTGAAGCGCACCTCATCCTCATCGGCGGCAAACACCAGTTGGTTTCCGGGCGCGCTGGTGGTGAACTCGCTCCCCAGCCGCGCCGTGGAATCCTCGGTCTCACCCAGTTTGGCCCGGAACTCCCCGTCCCGCTCGCCAGTGAGCCTGGCGATGTACTCCACGCTTCCGCCCACATTGATGGCGTCCCGTAAGCCACCGTTTACGGTTTCCAGGGTGACCCGTGGCTCATTGTCGTCCACCACCAGGCTGGTCTTGGCGCCACCGTTGTTCTCTCCCAGGCCAGCCAGGCCGTTACGCACCTCGGTCAGCGTCAGAAGGCCGGCCTCAGAAGGTTCGGGAAACTGGTCATCAATTACTTCCAGCCGGATATAGCATTCCGTGACTCCCGGCTCGAAGGTCACCAGCCCCGAGGTGTACACCCCGTCCTCATCCTGCTGATACGACAGATACGTCGGCTCCTCCAGCAGCGCGCCGCTACCGCTGCCCAGAGCGACGATATCCTGGCCCACGATGGCTTCACCCCGGTTGGCGTCACTGTGGTCACAGCGCTGGTGAGGGGCGTTGACATCGGGGTCGCAGCGGCTCGGGTCGTACTCTGAAGTCAGATTGAAGGCAACCGACACCCGGGTGACAGACGGTTTTTCCAGCAGGACTTTCACCGCCACCGGACGGGTAGCCGCCGTCAGCGTCCGGGTTCCGGACACCGTACCATCCTGGTTGTATTCGTTGATCGTGAAGCTGTGCTCGCCCGGGGTATCCAGGTCCGGCGGCGCGCAATGTTCCCGGGGCGTTTCCGGAATATCCGGTGATTCGCCTTCGATAAACGTTTCCGCGTCCAGTGACAGGGGGTTGTATTTGACCTCAATATCAAACGGCTGCACGCCGGCATCCTGGCCGTCGGTGGTGATCAGGTTGATGTCCTGGATCTTGCCCAGATCGTCTTCGCCACGGGCGCCCCCCGTCAGGCCCGGAACACCGCGCATGATAATGCCCTGCCGCGCCTTGTTGCTGGTATCTTCAAGGGCCAGCCAGGCGGGCGCGTTGGTGAGCGAGTAATCGAGGATGTCCTCACCGCCATAAGCGCCGAAGTTATAGTAGTACTCCACCCCCAGATAGGCGGTTGCCGGAGGCGTACCCAGCACCGTGGGCTGATCGGCGGCCCTTTCGGTTTTGCAACCGCTGACCACGAGCAGGGCCAGGATCAGCCCCGCCCAGCGAACGACGGTAATACGGGTTGCGGTGACGGAGACAGGGCGTGGGAACCAGTCGGCGCGCATGAAAAAATCCGTTTCAAGACGTTGTTGTTATGGCCGTGCCTGTCCGCCGGAGACATCCGACGGTTTACACACCGTTACAGAACAACGCCATGGTAGCCAATTTGGGCTATCGGGGATCTGCGCGAGTTCTCAGAATCACGGGCCAGGTGTCAGACACCATGGCTCCGTAGCAGGTCCAGCAGACCGGCTTCATCAAGGACCGGAACACCCAGTTTCTCCGCCTTGGCCAACTTGGAGCCGGCGGCTTCACCGGCCACCACGCAGGCGGTTTTTCCGGATACGCTGCCAGCCACCCTGGCCCCCAGGGCTTCCAGTTTTTCCCGGGCTTCGTCCCGGGTCATGCCCGCCAGCGTGCCGGTCAGCACCCAGGTTTCACCCTGCAGAGGCTTTTCACCAGCGGTAACCTCTTCCTCCTGCCACTCGACCCCGGCTTCCCGCAGGGCTGTCAGGGTTTCCTGGTTATGGGGTTGGTCAAAGAAACTGCGGATACGCCCGGCGACGATGGGGCCGACATCCGGAACCGTCTGCAGTGTCTCTTCGCTGGCGCTGGCAATGGCTTCCAGGGTCCCGAAATGGGATGCCAGGCCTTTGGCGGTTGCCTCGCCAACCTCGCGAATACCAAGCGCATACAGGAATCGCCAGAGGACCGGTGTGCGCGACCGGTCGATGGCGGCGATGAGGTTGGCGGCGGATTTGTCGCCCATCCGCTCCAGACCGGTGAGTTGCTCCCGGGTCAGACGGTAAAGGTCGGCGACGGTTTTCACCATCTGCCGGTCCACCAGGATGTCGATCCATTTATCCCCGAGGCCCTCGATATCCAGCGCCTTCCTGGACGCATAATGGCGGATGGCCTCCTTGCGCTGGGCCGGACAGAACAGGC
The DNA here is from genome assembly GCA_966210405.1 of uncultured Marinobacter sp. Classification (GTDB taxonomy): domain Bacteria; phylum Pseudomonadota; class Gammaproteobacteria; order Pseudomonadales; family Oleiphilaceae; genus Marinobacter. The sequence continues at coordinate 2,033 of CBIHLH010000196.1, read as the reverse complement.
CACCCGAGCAGCGAGCGACCGCCTCGCCCTCAATCTGCACCACATCGGAATCACACACCGGGCACTGGGCCGGCAAGGTCACCGCCCGGGCATCGGCCGGCCGCCGCTCGGATACCACCTTGACCACCTGGGGGATCACGTCGCCGGCACGCCGGATAAATACGGTATCGCCAATGTGGACATCCAGGCGTCGGATTTCATCCATGTTGTGGAGTGTCGCGTTGCTGACGGTCACGCCGCCCACGAACACCGGCTTGAGGCGTGCGACGGGGGTCACGGCGCCGGTCCGGCCGACCTGGAACTCCACGTCCTCAATCACGGTCAGCTCCTCCTGGGCCGGAAACTTCTGGGCAATCGCCCAGCGCGGCGCCCGGGAGACAAAACCGAGGGTTTTCTGGAAGGCCAGCCGGTTTACCTTGAACACGATACCGTCAATTTCATACGGCAGGTCGTCCCGTTTGGCCATCAGCTCATGGTACGCCGTGAGGCAAGCCTCCACCCCGGTTGCCAGGCGCATTTCCGGATTCACCCGGAAGCCCCAGTCGTGGACCCGCTGAAGCGCGTCCCACTGATTATCCGGCAACAGGCTTTCGTCGGTGACCGCGACGCTGTAGGCGCACATTTCCAGCGGTCGCCGGGCCGTGACGGTGGACTTTTTCTGGCGCAGGCTGCCGGCTGCCGCATTCCTCGGATTCACGAAGGTCTTTTCTCCCCGGTCCGCCAGCCGGTGATTCAGGGCATCAAAGCCCGCCTTCGGCATGTACACCTCACCCCGGACTTCCACCAGGTCAGGCACATTGTCGCCCCGTAGCCGGAGCGGCACCGACGGAATGGTCCGGATATTGGCCGTGATATCTTCCCCCGAGTAACCATCGCCCCGGGTGGCCGCCCGGGTCAGCGCGCCCTGCTCGTAGTGCAGGCTGACCGCCAGCCCGTCCAGCTTTGGTTCACACACGTAGTCGATGTCGTCGTCGGTGCCGAGACGTTCGCGCACACGACGATCAAAATCCCGAAGCTCCTCGTCACTGAAGGCATTATCCAGAGACAGCATGGGCAAGCGGTGAACCACCTCCTCGAAGCTGGTTTCGACACTGCTGCCCACCCGCCGGGTCGGCGAATCCTCCGAGGCCAGTTCCGGATAGCCGGCTTCCAGGCTTTGCAGTTCCCGGAACAGGCGATCGTATTCGGCATCGGGTACCCGGGGATCGTCGAGCACGTAATACCGGTAGTTGTGGTCCTCGATGGCCAACCGAAGGGTTTCAACCTGTTGGCGGATCTCTGGCGGGGCTTTGCTCATGGGTCGTTGCTCACTGCTATCACAAAAAATGCCCGGAACATGCCGGGCATTGCTGAAATCCGGACACCCGTATATTGGCTTACTCAGTGGCGTGGCGACCGCTGTTTACGCTCAAATTCACGGATTCGCTGCCGGCAATGCTCAATGGTCTGGGGGGTCATCACGCTCCGGCGCTCATCCTTCAGTTCACCACCCAGGTTACGAACCACGCACTGGGCCGTTTCCAGCATGAAATCAAAGGCCTGAAGGGCATTCGTCGGCCCCGGCATGCTCATGAAAAAGCTGATGCCCGGGGTATTCATGGCGATCATATCCTCGGGCCGGAAGGTACCGGGCTCAACGGCATTGGCAACACTGAACTGCACCGGGCTGGTGGTAGTGGTCTCTTCGTGCCGGTGATAGATGTCCATGTCGCCGAATTCCAGGCCGCAGGCCTCGAACAATTTTTTCAGGGCCTCGCCCTTGAATGCTTCGCCGTTCCGGGCGAGCACGTTGATCACCACCACCTCACGGGCTTCCGGCCGGTTTGCTCCGGCCAGTGGTTGCCCCTGTTTGCGGGCGGCTGGCTCCCGGCGCGCGGTATCCTCTTCCACTTCCGTGGTGATGGTGGGCGGCACCGGGTCGCTGGCCCGACCGGCGGATTCGGCGCTTATAGCGTCTGTTCCCGGCTCTTCCGCAGACAGGTCAGTCTTACTGTCTGGCTCGCCGTCCATCGCACCCCAGCCCGTGTCTGGCG